>JANYFG010000027.1 GCA_025362815.1 Rhodospirillales bacterium | reverse complement strand
CGCGCCGCCGGCAATGCTACAGAACCGCCGACATCCCACCATCCACGTAGATGATCTGCCCGTTCACATAGTCGGAAGCCTTGGATGCCAAAAACACCGCGGTCCCCACCAGCTCGTCCGGCGTTCCCCAGCGCCGCTGCGGCGTGCGGCCCACCACCCAGGCGTTGAAGGTCGGATTGTCGATCAACGCCTTGTTCATCTCGGTCAGCATGTAACCCGGCCCGATCGCATTGGCCTGAATGCCGAGCTCGCCCCATTCGGCCGCCATCGCCTTGGTCAGCATCTTGATGCCACCTTTGGCCACCGTGTAGGGCGCCACCGTCGCACGCCCCAAATTGCTCATCAGCGAGCCGATATTGATCACCTTGCCATGCCCGCGCGTCACCATGCGCCGCGCCGCCTCCCGCCCGATCACGAACGCGCTCGTGAGGTTCGTCTCGATCACCCGCCGCCAATCCTCGGTCGCCAGGTCCAGGATCGGCTGGCGATGCTGGATCCCGGCATTGTTGACGAGGATGTCGACGGCCACACCGCTTTCATCCAGCCGCGCGAACGCCGCCAGCACCGCTTCCTCGTCGGTCACGTTGAAGCACGCCTCGTGCACGGTATATCCGATGCGCCGCAGCTCGGCCGCCGCCTCGGCCAGGCGCCCGGCATCCACCCCGTTCAAGACAATCGCAGCCCCGCTCGCCGCCAGCCCCTCCGCCATTGCCCGGCCCAGCCCGCGCGACGAGCCGGTGATCAAGGCCGTGCGGCCGGTGAGGTCGAACAATCGTGAGGACATGGCAGAACCTTTGGTAAAACAATGAATGAGAGAAAGATGCGGCGAGTCCCTCGGGCGAGCCCGTAGAATCCGTCTACCCCGAGGCACCGCCGTCGTATGTCCGGCCCAGATCCAGCAGCGCGGTCGTCTCCACCACCGCGTTGATCCCGTCGAGATCCAGCATCTGCGGCCGGAACGCGGCGGTGCTCCCGGTCTGCACCAGGCTCGCGAAATACGCGCGCATCGCATGCGCCATCGCGCGCACGGTGCCGCCGGGGAAGATGGCAATCCGGTAGCCGATCTCCTGCAATTCCGTGGTGCGCAGGATCGGCGTCCGTCCGCCCTCCACCATGTTGGCCAGCAACGGCACGCCGCCCAGCGTGCTCACGATGCGTCGCATCTGGGCCACGCTTTCCGGCGCCTCCACGAAAATCACGTCGGCCCCCGCCTCGGCGAACCGCGCCGCGCGCTCCAGGGCGGCGTCGAACCCCTCCACCGCCACCGCATCGGTGCGCCCGATGATCAGCGTGCCCGCATCATGGCGCGCATCCACGGCGGCCTTGATCTTGCCCACCATCTCGGCCGAAGGGATCAGCGCCTTGCCCGCCAGGTGCCCGCACCGCTTCGGCATCACCTGGTCTTCCAACTGAATGGCGCTCGCCCCGGCACGCTCGAACATCCGCACCGTGCGCTGCGTGTTCAGCGCATTGCCGAACCCGTTATCGGCATCCACGATGATCGGCAGCGCCACCCGGTCGCGCACCAGCGCCACCACCTCGGCCACCTCCGTCATCGCCACCAGCCCGATATCCGGCCGGCCCAGCCGCGTATAGGCGATATTCGCACCCGACAGATAAACCGCCTCCGCCCCCGCCTGCGCCGCCAGCAAAGCCGTCAACGCGTCATAGACCCCCGGCGCCAGCAAGATGTCAGGCCGCGCCAGCCGAAGCCGCAGATCGCCGGTCATGTCGATGCCCCCGTAGCCGATGTTTCGGTTGCCGAAGCCCAAGGCCTGCGCGCCGCATCGCCCTTTGCGAACGCCGCGATCGCCGCCCGATGGCTCAATGTCAGATCGATATCCTCCCACCCACGCAACAACTTCAAACGCGCCACCGGGGCGATCTCGAACCCCATCTCCCCGATCGTCGCGTGTTCGAGATCCACCTGAAGTCTCCTGTCGGGGCCGAGCAGGCGCGCCAGCAACACCTCCGCCGCCGCTTCCGAAACGCGGGCCGGCAGCAACCCGTTGTTGCAGGCGTTCGCCGCGAAGATATCGCCGAAACTCGGCGCAATCACGCAACGTATCCCCGCATCCACCAACGCATACACCGCCGCCTCCCGGGAAGACCCGCACCCGAAGTTCCGCCGCGCCACCACGATCCGCGCCCCCGCATACCCGGGATCGTCCAACAGGAATCCCGGCGTGGAACGCAGATCGTGCAATAACAGATCGCCATACCCCGCCGCCCGCGGCCGGCTCATGAAGCGGGCAGGGATCAACTGATCGGTATCGATGCTGGCATAAGGCAGCGGCACCGCCACCGCATCCAGCCTGGTGAAGGCCTCCATCACCGCACCGCCGGCAGCGCGCGCACATCCACCAGAAACCCCGCCACCGCCGCCGCCGCCGCCATCGCAGGCGACATCAGATGCGTCCGCGACCCCGGCCCCTGACGCCCCTTGAAATTGCGGTTGGTGGTGGACGCACAACGCTCCCCCGGCCCCGCCTGGTCGCCGTTCATCGCCACGCACATCGAACACCCGCTCTCCGCCCATTCCAGCCCGGCCGCGCGAAACACCGCATCCAGCCCCTCACGCTCGGCCTGCGCCTTCACCCGCGAAGACCCCGGTGACACCAGCCCCGGCACCACCGCCCGCCGCCCCGCCAACACGCTGGCCGCCGCCCTGAGATCCTCGATCCGGCCATTGGTGCACGATCCGATGAACACCCGGTCCACCCGAATGTCCGAAAGGCGCTGCCCCGCCGCCAGCCCCATGTAATCGAGCGCGTCGGCCACATGCGCCGCCCGCCCGGCATCGGCCTCCCGCGCCGGATCGGGCACCGAGGCCGTGATCGGCAGCGCATCCTCGGGGCTCGTGCCCCAGGTCACAACGGGCGCGATATCCGCGGCCGCCATCCGATGCTCCCGGTCGAACACCGCGTCCGCGTCGCTCGCAAGCGCCGACCAGTCCGCCGCCGCACGCGCCAGAGCGTCGCCCTTCGGCGCGAAATCCCGGCCCGCCAGATACGCCAGCGTCACGTCGTCCGGCGCCACCATCGCGCATTTGGCACCGGCCTCGATCGCCATGTTGCACAACGTCATGCGCCCTTCCATCGAAAGCCCCACGATGGCGGCGCCGGCGAACTCCACGGCAAAACCCTGCGCCCCATCGGCGCCGATGGTGGCGATCACGCACAACGCCAGATCCTTCGCCGAAACGCCTGGCCCCCACGCGCCGTCCACCCAAATCCGCATCCGCAGCGGCCGCTTCTGCCACAGCGTCTGCGTCATCAGCACATGCGCCACGTCAGACGCGCCGATGCCGAACGCCAGCGCCCCGAACGCGCCGTGGGTGGAGGTGTGGCTGTCCCCGCACACAATGCTCAGCCCCGGCAAGGTCAGCCCCTGCTCCGGCCCCACCACATGCACGATGCCCTGGGCGGGATCCCCCAGCCCGAACAGCCGCACGCCATGCGCACGCGCGTTGTCCGAAAGCTGGCCCACCATGCGCCCGATCGCCGCATCGCCGATCGCAGCCCCCCGGTCGCGCGTCGGCACGTAATGATCGGCCACGGCGAACGAAAGGTCCGGTCGCGCCACCCCCGCCCCGCGCGCGCGCAACTTGGCGAACGCATGGTGCGAGCCCTCATGCACGAAATGCCGGTCGATCCACAGCAGCGCCTGCCCGTCCTCGCGCGTCAGCACCACGTGCATCCGCCACACCTTGTCGAACAGCGTCTCCCCGGCCACCGATATCCCCTCGTGCCCATCCCGGCGCCAAGATCATGGCCACGGGCCCCGGGTTGACGCAACCTGCCGGCACGTCTCCAATCCGCGCCACAGATCCGCCCCACCCTTCATCGAGGAGAGCGCCGTGCTCACATCGCAGTCCATCGGCCGCCGCGCCGCCTTGCGCGCCGCCGCCGCCGTCTCCGTGCTCGCCGCCCCGCGCACGCTGCGCGCCCAGCCCGCCGCCATCAGGATCGGCATTCTGCAGCCCGTCACCGGCGCCCTCGCACAGGACGGCGAACTCGGCCGCCTCGGCGCCACGCTCGCGATCGACGCGCTGAACGCCGCCGGCGGAATCAAGTCCCTGGGCGGCGCCAAGATCGAGATGGTCTTCGCCGACGCCCGCTCCAGTCCCGAAGCCGCCACCCAGGAGGTCGAGCGTCTGCAGGCCGAGGGCGTGAGTGCCATCGTGGGCGGTTTCGCCAGCCCCATCTGCCTCGCCGCCAGCCAGGCGGCGTCGCGCTACGACCTGCCCTATATCGTCGACGTCGGTGTCGCCGACAGCATCGTCTCCCGCGGCCTCACCAACACGTTCCGCTTCGCGCCGGGCTTCGGCAGCTTCACCTCGGTCGCCATCGCCAACCTCGCAGCCCTCATCGCCGCCAGCGGAAAGCCGGTCAAAACCGTGGTGCTGGTGCATGAGGACGGCCTGTTCGGCGCGGGCCTCGCCAAGCTGATGAACGCCGAGCTGCCCAAGATCGGGCTCGAGGTGCTGGAAACCATCCCCCACCCCACACCCTCGCGTGACATGGCCAACGTGGCGCTGCGCATCCGCGCGCTCAACCCAGACCTCGTGATCCCATCGAGCTACTACAACGAATTCGTCCTGCTCGCGCGCACCATGCAGCAGCAGCGCATCCGCCCGAAAGGCATCTATGCCGTGCTGAACGGCGCCGCATCGAACTATCGCTTCGTGAAGGAATTCCCGGAAGCCGCCAATCTGGTGATGGACTGCAACCACTGGTTCAACCCCAACAATCCGCTGGCACTCACGGTGAAGAAACAGGCCGAGGCCGCCGGCAAGTTCATGGCCTACAATGTGCCGCTGAACTATTCCTGCGTGGGCCTGGTGGCCGACGCCATCGAACGCGCCGCCTCGCCCGACCGCGCGAAGATCATCGCGGCGCTCAACACCTCCACCTTCGCCGGCCACATCATGCCCTACAACGCCACCAAATTCGTGGGCGGCCAGAACCAGGGCGCCATCCCCGTCAACCTTCAGGTGCAGGACGGCGACATCAAGGTGATCTTCCCCGAAGCCGTCGCCAGCGCCAAGCCGATCTTCCCCGTCCCAGCCTAGCACGCCCGCGTGTACACCCCGGCGATCGTCGCCGAGGCCATGGTGAACGGCCTGTTGACCGGGGCGGTCTACGCCCTGGTCGCGCTCGGCCTCACGCTGGTCTACGGCGTGCTGCACATCATCAACTTCGCCCACGGCGCGCTGCTCACCTGCGCCATGTTCGCGGTGTGGGCGGCGAGCGAGCTGCTCGGCATCAACGTCTACCTCGCCATCCCGCCCTTGGCCCTCATCTTCCTCGCCCTCGGCTACGCCCTGCAACGCTTCGTCATCGGCCCCGCCAGCCGCGGCGACGACGCCAACACGCTGCTCGTCACGCTCGGCCTGTCCATCGCCATCGAAAATGCCCTGTTGGCCGCGTTCAAGTCAGACACACGCACCTTGTCCGGAGACGCCGCGTTCGACGTGGTGGAGTTGGGCCCCATGCTGCTCTCCCGCCCCCGCCTGATCGGCTTCGCGGTCGCCCTCGTCGTGGCCCTGCTGCTCTGGGCGCTGCTGCGCCGCACCGATTCCGGCAAGGCGATCCGCGCCGTCGCCCGCGAGAAGATGGGCGCCAGCCTGATGGGCATCGATGTCAGGCACATCTACGCGCTCACCTTCGGCATCGGCTGCGCGTGCCTGGCCGTGGCGGCGGGTCTTCTGCTACCCACTTTCTACGTCACCCCCCGCGTCGGCCAGGCCTTCGTCCTCGTGGCCTTCACCATCGTGGTGCTGGGCGGCATGGGCTCGGTCGCCGGCGCCCTGCTCGGCGGCCTGCTGATCGGCGTCGTCGAAAGCCTCGGCGGCCTTCTCCTCGGCGAAAGCCTCGGCCAGGCCGGCATCTTCGTCATCTTCATCCTCGTCCTGCTGCTCCGCCCCACCGGCCTGTTCGGCGCGCGCGCATGAAGATCTCGTCGGTGATCGCCATGGCGGCCGTGCTGCTGGCCTTGGTGGGCGTGGCCCTGTTCGGCCCCAACACCGCCATCAACTTCTTGGTCACCGCCCTCATCGTGGCGCTCGCGGCCCAGGGCTGGAACCTGCTCGGCGGTTATTGCGGACAGTTCTCGTTCGGCCACGCCGCCTTCTTCGGCACCGGGGCGTACGTCACGGCCATTCTGCAAAGCCGCTACGGCGTCAACGCCTGGATCGGCTGCGGCTGCGGCATCCTGGCCGGCGCCGCCATCGGCACGCTGATCGGCTGGCTCAGCTTCCGTGCCGGCCTGCGCGGCTCCTACTTCGCCCTCATCACCCTGGCCTTTGCCGAGGTCCTGCGCATCGCCGCCAACGCCGCGCCCATCACCGGCGGCGGCACCGGCCTGCTCCTCAAACTCGACATGCGCGCCGCCAACTTCCAGTTCGCCAGCCGCGGCACCTTCTGCCTCATCGTCCTCGCCTGCGTGCTCGCGGTCCTCGCCCTCACCACCTGGATCGCCCGAACGAAACGCGGCGCCGAGTTCGCCGCCGTGCGCGAGAACGAAGACGCCGCCCGTGCCCTGGGCATCGACGTGCTGGTCACCAAGCTCCGCGCCATGGCCCTGTCAGGCGCCATCACCGCCGCCGCCGGCTGCCTCTACACGCAATACTTCCTCTATCTCGACTCCAACATCGCCTACGGAAGCTGGATCTCCGTCGAATCGCTGCTGGCCGTCATCGTGGGCGGCATCGCCACACCCGCCGGCCCCATCATCGGCGCCCTGGCCCTGCACGCCCTGGGTGAGGCCACCCGATTGCTCGCCGGCCGCATCACCGGCATCGACCTCGTGCTGTTCGGCCTCATCCTCGTCGCCGCCACCGCCTTCGCCCCCAAAGGCCTCGCCGGGCTCTGGAACGCGGCCCAGTCCAGGCGGAGCCCGCGCGCATGACGCTCCTGCACGTCGAAGGCATCACCAAGCAGTTCGGCGGATTGCGCGCGGTGGACAACGCCTCGCTCTCTGTGCCGCCGGGCACCATCACGGGCCTCATCGGCCCCAACGGCGCCGGCAAAACCACCTTGTTCGGCGTGATCTCCGGCTTCATCCCGCCCACCGCCGGCCGCATCGTCTATAACGGCGCCGACATCACCGCCCACCCCCCACACCGCCGCGCCCGGTCCGGCATCGCCCGCACGTTTCAGATCGTGCAACCGTTCGCGGGCCTTTCGGTGGTCGAGAACATCGCCGTCGGCGCCTATCTCCGCCATGCCAAACGGGCAGACGCCACCAGGGTCGCCTCCGACATCGCCCACCGCGTGGGCCTCGGCGCCATGCTCCACCAACCCGCATCCGCCCTCACCGTCGCCGGCCGCAAACGTCTCGAACTCGCCCGCGCCCTCGCCACCGCCCCCCGCCTCCTCCTGCTCGACGAAGTGCTCGCCGGCCTCAACCCCTCCGAAATCCGCGATATCATCCCCATCATCCAAGCCATCCGCGCCGAGGGCGTCACCATCCTGATGATCGAGCACGTCATGCAGGCCGTGATGAATCTCTGTGAGCACGTCTACGTCCTCTCCCAGGGCCGCATGATCGCCGAGGGCACGCCGCAGGCCATCTGCACCGACGAGCAGGTCATCGAGGCCTATCTCGGCCACGGCGCCGCGGGCCAGATGCAGGCCCATGCTTGAGATCACCGGCCTGCGCACCGGCTACGGCCAAACCGAGATCATCCGCGGCCTCGATCTCGCCATCGCACCCGGCCAGATCGTCGCCGTGCTCGGCGCCAACGGCGTGGGCAAAACCACGCTGAACAAGGCGCTGTCCGGTCTGTTGCCGATCTGGTCAGGCACCATTCAATTCGAAGGGTCCAGCCTCGCCGGTGCCACCCCCGCCGACATCGTCGCCGCCGGCCTCATCCACGTGCCCGAGGGCCGCAAGATCTTCCCCAACATGTCCGTCCTCGAAAACCTCGAGCTCGGCAGCTACCGCCGCGCCCGCCTCCACCGCCGCACCAATCTCGACCGCGCCTTCACCATCTTCCCCCGCCTGCGCGACCGCGCCAGCCAGATGGCCGGCACCCTTTCCGGCGGCGAGCAACAGATGTTGGCCATCGGTCGCGGCCTCATGGCCGAGCCCCGCCTGCTGATCCTCGACGAGCCCTCGCTCGGCCTGTCCCCGCTGCTGGTGGAGGAGATGTTCACCCTCATCCGCACCCTCAACCAGGAAGGCCTCACCATCATGCTGGTCGAACAGAACGTGGTCCAATCGCTGGACATCGCAGACCACGCCACCATCCTCGAGAACGGCCAGTGCAGCATCCAGGGCCCGGCCGCCGAGCTCGCCGCCAATCCCGCGCTGCGCCGCGCCTATCTGGGGCTCTGACATGGCCGGCATTCCTGCGTCCGAAACAGCCCTCCTGCTGTGCGACCTGCAAAACGATTTCATCCACCCCCACGGCGCCTACGGCCGCGCGGGCCAGTCGTCGCCCGAAATCGCAGCCCTCCCAGCACGCCTGCGCCCCCTGGCCCAGGCCATGCGCGAAGCCGGCGGCTGGATCGTCGCCACCCAGTTCACCCTCGTGCCCGGCCGCGCCGGCGCCCCCATCATCTCGCCGCATCTGCAAACCCTGAGACCCTTCCTCGCAAAAGGCGATTTCGAACCAGGCGCCTGGGGCCACGCGATGGTGGGCGAGCTGCAACCGATCGACCTCGCGGTGGAAAAGATCGCCTATTCCGCCTTCTTCAACACCCGCCTCGAATGGGTGCTCCGCCGCAGCGGCATCCGCGCGCTGCTCGTCGCCGGCATCGTCACCAACGGCGGCGTCGCCTCCACCCTGCGCGACGCCCATGTCCGCGATTTCCACGTCACCCTGCTCGAAGACGGTTGCGCCGCGTTCTCCGAGGCCACGCACAACGCCACCGTCGCATCGCTGCGCACGCTGTGCCCGGTCATCTCGATCGCCGACGCCATCGCCCGGCTCACGACATGACGGTGCTGAGCGCCGCGCATTTCACGCCGGACATCACCTTCCCCGTCGTCATCGTGGGTGCCGGCGCCGCCGGCCTCATCGCGGCACTGGCCGCCACCGAAGCCGGCGCCGAGGTTCTGGTCATCGAGCGCGACCCCATCCCCACCGGCTCCACCGCCCTCTCGGCCGGCCTCATCCCCGCCGCCAACACACGCTGGCAACGCGCCCTCGGGATCTCCGACACACCCGAAGACTTCGCCGCCGACATCCTGGCCAAAGCCCACCACACGCCGGACGCCGCCCTGGTCGACATGGTCAGCCGCGAGGCCGCCCCCGCCCTGGAATGGCTGGCGGATCGCCACAACCTCGCCTTCTCCGTGCTCGCCGATTTCCGCTACCCCGGCCACAGCGCGTGCCGCATGCACGGCCTGCCCAGCCGCGCCGGCACCGAGCTGATCGCCGCCCTGCGCGAAGCCTGCGAAAACGCGGGTGTCACCCTCCTGTGCAACGCCCGCGTCACGGCACTCGCCGCCTCCGCCCAATCGCGCATCCACGGCGTGCGCGTCCTGCGCCCCGATGGCAGCCAGGAAAACATCGGCTGCGAAACCCTCGTGCTCGCCTGCAACGGCTACGGCGGCAACCCGGATCTCGTGGCCCGCCATCTCCCCCACATGTCCCAGGCACTGTATTTCGGCCACCCCGGCAACACCGGCGACGCCGTTTTGTGGGGCGAAGCCCTGGGCGCCGCCACGCGCCATCTGTCCGGCCACCAAGGCCACGGCTCCGTGGCACACCCCATCGGCATCCTCATCACCTGGGCCACGATGACCGAAGGTGGCTTTCAGGTGAACACCGGTGGCCAGCGCTTCCACAATGAAAGCCTTGGCTATTCCGAAGCCGCCGCCGCCGTCCTCGCCCAACCCGGCGGCATCGCCTGGTCCATCTTCGACAGCCGCATCGCCGCCATCGCACGCCAGTTCGAGGATTTTCGCCAGGCCGAGGCGCAAGGCATACTCCTGCGCGCCGATACCCCCCGCGGCCTCGCCCACCTCATGAAACTGCCGGACGTCTTCGTCGAAACGCTGCAAGAGGTGGAACGCCTGAAGGCCGCGCGGGGCAGGGATGCCCACGGTCGAAATTTCGACGGCGTGCCACCGTTGCAGCCGCCCTACCACGCCGTGCGCGTCACCGGTGCGCTGTTCCACACCCAAGGCGGCCTCGTCGTCTCCCCGGAAGGCCGCGTGCTGCGGCCGGACGGCACGCCGTTGCCAAATCTCCTGGCAGCGGGCGGCGCCGCCTGCGGGGTGTCCGGCGCTGAGGCTTCAGGCTATCTTTCTGGTAATGGTTTGCTGACCGCGGTGACTTTGGGCCGGCAGGCTGGGCGCACTGCTGCTTCTCAGTGAAAGGCAAGATGTTCTTTTGTGAACAAAAGAACCAAAAAACTTTGTTCTTTTAGTTCGTTTTGCTTATGTTCCACATGACGGGGTAGGGGGTCTTCAAAACCCCTGTGATACTGCTGCGGTAGGCTACCTGTCTCAGGAAAATGCCGGTGCTCACATACGGCACCACATCGAAATACCTTGTCTGCAACGCCGCAATCGCCGCCAGACGGCCGGCCTGCGTGCTCGCATCGAAAAAGGCCGCGCGCTGCTGCTCCATCTCGATGTCGCATGGCCAACCATACAGATTGCTGCCATCGCAGGTCGTCACCAGCGGCGTGTTCGTCAGCGGGCTCGCCAACGAAAATCCACCCCACAGCGTGAACGCCAAATCCCACCCGGCCTTGTTCACCGAAGGCGCCTCTCGCGTGTTGCGCCGCGTGATCACCGTGCTCCAATCCATCGATTGCAGATCCACCTGCACATCCGCCTTGCGCAGCGCATCCGCCGCCAATAACGCGATGGTATGGATCTCCGGCTGATCGACAGGATCGAGCAGAACAACCTTCTCCCCGCGATACCCCGCCTCGGCCAGCAACGCCTTGGCCCGGGCCACATCCGGCGCCTTCCAATTCCCCGTCGCCACATCGGTCGCATAAGGCGTGCCGCACACGAACACGGCGGCACACGGCCTGGCCAAAGCGGGGTCGCCGGCCAGGGCCGCGGCAAACTCCACCTGATCCGTCAACAACAGCAGCGCCTGCCGCGCCCTCGGATCGCTGAACGGCTTATGCGCCGCGTTGGGGCGCATCGTGCCGATAGAGCCCGTGGTGTTCAGCACCTCCAACCGAATATCCGGCCGCACCTTCAGCAACGGCACCAGATCCACCGGCACCGTCTCCAGAAAATCCACCTCGCCCGTCTGCAACGCACTGACGGCGGTGGACGTGTCCGGCAGATACTTCCACTCCACCCGGTCCAGCTTCACCACCTTGCCGCCCGCATACCCATCCGCCGGCTCGGCGCGGGGCACGTAGCCGGGAAACTTCCGATACACCACCCGATCGCCCGGCCGATACGCCTCGGCATCGAACATGAAAGGGCCAGACCCCACGGTGGATTTCACCTGCACGAACGCATCCGTGTTCGCGTCCTGCTCGCGCATCACGAACGGCGCCAGAATAGGCGACGCCAACGCCTCCAGCAGCGGCCCGAACGGGCGGCTCAACACGATCTCCACCGTCCGGTCATCGACGGCCGAGATCGACGTCGCCCGCGCCGCAATGGCCTGCCCGGCCGTCACGCGCTTCGTCCACCGCCGGATCGAGGCCGCCACGTCCTGCGCCCGCACCTTGGTGCCGTCATGGAACAGCAGCCCGGGGCGGAGCACAAATCGCCAGCGCAGCCCGTCATCGCTGGTGGTCACGCTCTCGGCCATCTGCAGCTGCGGCTGCAGCTTGCTGTCCATCGTCACCAACACGTCATAGATCATCTGCGCATGGTTCAGCGTGATGGCCGCGCTGGTCCAGATCGGGTCCAGCACACGCAGATCGCCCAGCGGCACATAACGCAGCACCGTCTCGGCGCGCGCGGGGGCGGCGAACAGCAAGGCGGCGGCGAGCAACCAGGTTTTCATGCGTCATACCCCGCGGCCGCGGCCACAAGGGCGTCGTCGTCCAGCGGCCAGATCGGACGGCGCGTATGTTGCCATGTCAGCGTCGTCTGCACCCGGCTGCACACCCCGCCGCTCTCGCACACGATCACGGCGCGCGCGATGGGCGTGAACGCGGCCCGGAACGCATCCATGCATTTTATCGCGATCAGCCCACAATCCTCAGGCTGGATGCCAAAGATCCGAAGCTGCGCGAGATCGACGATGTTGCGCTGATACGTGGTCACCACAATCCGCACGCCCCGGCACCAAAGCAAAACCGACGGCCCAAAATGCCCGATCACCCCCGGCGTGTAGGGCCCTTCATGCGTGAACACCCCGTCGCTCACCGCCAGCACCTCGAAATCGTCAGCGATGGGGCCGCCCCCATGCTCCGGCGCGGTATGGCCCCCCAGCGACAGAGACACGATCGCGCCCACCCCCGCCGCCACCGCCGCTCGCACCGACCCCGCATCGGCCAGCGACAGGAACACGGTGTTTTCGAAAGGCGCATCGAGCAACGCCCGCAAAAGATGCGTGGCGTCCCCATACCCCCCGCCGCCGGGCGCGTCCCCGAAATCGGACATCACGATCGGCCCCGGCCCAGGCGGCACCGCACGCGCCTCGGCGATCGCCTCGCCCACCGAAATCAGCTTCACCGTGTCGGCCGCGCGCTCATCCCACGCCAGGCGCAGCATCCGCCGGGCCAGCGCGGCGAAACGGGGATGATCGCCGTTCGCCGTCACCGCCACGCTCGGCCCCACATGCCACACGTCGCACATCACATAGCCGGATTGCAGGCTGACCTCGAGCACATCGCCGTCCTCGGCCTCCATCCGCCGCGCCAGCCGCAACGCGCGATGCATCGGCCCATCCGGCGGCCCCGTGCGGCTGCTGTCGAAGCCGCGCATCTGGTGGCCACGCGCGAAATGCACACGCGGCCGAATCTCCCCCGCCAACGCGCGCGTCAACATCACGGCCGCGCGCAGCCCGGCTTCCTTGTGATCGGTATGCGGATGCGTGCGATACGCGCTGATCGCATTCACCGCCCCCGCCAGCCTGTCGGACACGTTGGAGTGCGGATCGAGCGAAATGCAGATCGGCACATCCGGCCCCACGATGTCGCGCACCGCCTGTGCCAGCGCGCCATCCCCATCAGGTTCGCTTTGCACCACGCACGACCCGTGCAGCGCCAGCAACACGCCATCCAGCGGCATCGCGGCCCGCACGCCCGCCGCCAGGGTGTCACGAAACAACGCGAACGCGGCGTCAGACATCGGCCCGGCCGGCGCGCAGGGCACCGCGATGGGCGTGGCGATCCACCACCCCTCGGCCCGCGCCTGCTCCAAAAAACCCGCCATTTCCGTGCGCGTGTCGGCATACCGGGCCACCACGGCATCGCCGGTGAACACGCCCTGGCGCTCGTAATGCGCGATCGGCGCGGGCGTTTTCGCAAAGCTGTTGGCCTCGTGCATGATCGCGGCGAGCAACACCCGCGTCATGCGTAGCTCGCCTGCATCGAAGCGGCGTTCGAGCGTCCCCGCACCGCCTCCACGCACGCCGCTACATCCGCCACATAGGTCTCCCGCGCCGCCGCGTGATGCAACGACATCATCATGTGCAAACTCGAAGGCGTGCGCACCATCCCCGGCACCCACCCCCGGTCGGACATCAGCTGGGCCACCTGCCCCATATCGATGTCGTCGCACCCGAACGCGATGATCGCCAGCTCCGGCGTGCCGCGAATATGCATCCCCGATATCCCCGACAGGCCTTCGATATAGGCATCGCGCATCGCCAGAACGTCCCGCGCGATCTGGCGATAACCCTCCCGGCCCAGGTAGCGCAGCACCGCCCACGAAGCCGCAACGGCCCCCCCTGCGCGCGTGCCCACCAGCGTGTTGGTGCCGAACGCCCCACTCGGCCACACATCGAACCGCATCTCCTGCGCCGCGTGCAGCTCGGCCCGCGCATAGAACACCGCGGAGGCCGGCTTCGGGCAAAAGCCAAACTTGTGCAAATCCGCCGACAGCGACATCACACCCAGCAGACCCAGATCGAAACGCGGAATATCCCGCCCGATTTCGGCTGCGAACGGCGCCATCCAGCCGCCCACGCAAGCGTCCGAATGCAGCCAGATACCGTGTTGCAACGCGAGGTCGGACAGCGCCGCCAGATCGTCGATCACGCCAAACGGAAAGCAGGGCGCCGAGCCCACGATCATCATCGTCGTGTCGTCGATCGCAGCCGCCATCGCGCCCACATCGGCGCGATAATCCGGTCGCGCGGCCACACGCCGCACCGGCAGATCCATCAACGTCGCCGCCTTGTCGAACGCGGGATGCGCGGTCTCGCACATCAAAAGCGTGCCCCGGAACTGCGCATCGCCGCGCCGCGCGCGGTTCCAGTCCCGGCACGCCTTCACCGCCATGACAATGCTCTCGGTCCCGCCGGAGGTCATGTTCCCCGCAGCCCCCGCGGGCGCGTGAAACAGGTCCAGACCCATGCCGACCACCTCGCGCTCCATCCGCGCCAGGCTGGGAAACGCCCGCCGCGCGCCCAGCGCGTTCTCGGTGAAAAAGGCGAAAAAGGCGGCCCGCCCGATCTCCTGCACGTCGGGCGGCCCGCTGAAGACATAAAGCGGAACCTTCCCCGCGCGCCAATCGGCGTCGCCCGCCTGCATGGCGCCAAGCGCGCCCATGACCGCATCGCGCGGTCGCCCGGCCACCTCGAACCGAATGTCCTCGTCTGCCACAGCCACATCTCCCGCGCGGTATCGGCGCGTCACGCTGCGCGACAGGGCTGGGGCGGTCAAGCCGTGCGTCGTTGAAACCGCATCTGCAACCACGCGGCAATCAGCCAGCACAGCATCGCCCACGCCGCCCCCACGCACCAGCCCGCCACCACGTCGGTCGGCCAATGCACCCCGAGATAAATCCGGCTCGTCCCGATCGACACCGTCAGCACCACGGCCACACACAGCACGTAAACCTTGGTCGCCCACCCGGTCTGGACGCGCATCAGCAAGCCCGCCAGCGTCAGATACGCGATGGCCGACAGCATCGCATGCCCGCTGGGAAAACTGGCGGAGCTCGCCACCACGATATGCGGCACCAAATCCGGCCGCGCCCGCCCGAAACTGTCCTTCAACAAGGTGCTGAGCAGCATGCCGGTCCCGATCGAGACCGCCACCAACGCGGCCTCTCCCGGTCTGCGGCTGACGATGAGATAGAAAACAACGATGAATGTCACCAGGCTCAACACAACCGGCCCGCCGAGGGCCGTGATGTCCAGCGCCACGGTCTGCAGCCAGGCCGGACCAAGCGGATTGAACTGAGGCGCGCCGTCGCGCATCGCCAGCAGGATCGTGCGGTCGAATGCAAACGTGTCGCCTTCCCCCATTTCGCCCGCGAGATGCACGAAGGCCAGGAATGCCGCAGCCACGACCAGCAACATCAACAGGCAGCGAAATTCGAACGACGTGCCGGCCCACCTTAAAAAGCGGGTGCGCGGCGCGATGCTGTCTGGGGGCGTCTTGGTCAAGGAAGCACTCCTTTGTTGTGTGCATGCCGATCGATACACCAAAGGCGCACAATCTCCCTGGTTCCGTCACAGGGTCACGCAAACACCACCTCACAGTCCCGGCTGCGACGTCAAAAACGCCAGCCCGGCCTCGGGCCCGGCCAGAATCTCGATGGACCGCGCCACGTTGCACGCAATCGCACCCGATGGCGCGGCGGCGCTGAGAAACGGCCGCGCGAGGGCCGTGGCGGCATCTGACAGGCCGCGATCGTAGCCGGGGCCACCGCCAAAGCGGCGTGCCACGGCCTCGAATTTTCGCAGGTCACGCATCGTGGCCTCCAGCAGCATCGCCTCCCCCCCCGGCGTGCCCCCATCGAACAAATCGAGCGCGGCCGCGATGCAATGCGCCATGTCCGTCTCGAAGCGCTGCCGGCACGCGGCATCGGTCTCCCGGCGCAACGCCATCACAGCGGATTTACGGGCCGGCCTGCATGCGGGACCCGGCTTTTCCAACGCATCGAGCAGCCCCGCCAGATGCGCCAGCTCCCGCGTGGCGGCGCCGATATCGTTGTCCTGCGCATGCGCCAAGCCGCCGGCCAGCACCCCATCGATCGCAAGATCGCACGCCTGGCGGACGGAGGGGTCACCGGCCGCGTGGCCCACGTCGTCCGCCGCGATCAGAATATCCTCCGGCCGGGGAAGCCGCGCCAGCAAGACGCCTACCAGCATTCCGATGGCAGCCGCGCCGCCCGGCGCGTCTTTGATACCCGTCCCGCCCGGCGCGTCTTTGATACCCCGGCCGCCCGGCGCGTCGCTGCTCCACGCGACGGCCTCCGCCAGGCACGCCTGGATCTGCGCGCGCGGAACGCCGCAGCCGGCGCCTACGCGGTCGGCGAACGCCTCTATTCTGGATGCCACATGCAGAAGGGCCGCAAGCCCGCGCGCGACGGATGTGTAATCGGCGGCGGCAAGCCCTGTCTCGCGCACCCAATCATCCGGCATGCCGGCGCTGCGCAAAACATCCGCGGCCAGGCACCAAAGTAACTGCCCCTCCCGCAGGATAATCACCCGGTCCTCCGTTGTGGCATCGGCCAACCGCGCATCGAATTCGGCCGCAACCGGCCCAAGTTGGGCTCGCACCTGCTTGACCAGACAGCACAGCCCCGTGCGGGGGAGCGTCACACCGGTGCGCCGCCACTGCGCCGCCGCCACCACCACGGCGTTTGCCGGCGTGAACAGCAGGCGCGTGAAGCTGGTGCGTCGTGTCGGGCGGATCTGCAGCAGCCGGCCCCGCAAGGGCACGAGCAGCGCATCCGCCGCGCCCCGCTCGGGCAGCGAGTCGACGAGGGTGACGATTTCGGCAATCCGCGCGTCGTCGGCCAACGCCATCGTGCGATGCAGATCGCGAATGCTGCCCGCGGGTGTGCGGGGCGGCATCGGCGCGCCATGACGTGCCGGCATCCCCCTCAGTCCGCCAACGCGCGAAAATGCTCGTTACGCGCGATGGTCTCGAAATGGGAGCCGGTGTCCCTGAACGCGGCCCGTTCCGGTGGCGGTCTGCGAAACAACTGCTCGGCGGTGCCCGCCGGCAGTCCCAGCCATCCCTCCGCCTCGTCCGGCAGCGCCGGAATCTGCCGGCCGATCGCGCGCACCGCGTCGTGATGCGACAGCGCGCCGGGGGAGGCATGCCAGGTCAGCCAGATCTGCTCCCACCCATCCAGCAGCCAACTTGCCTGATCGCAGCAACGTGCGATCTCAGAGGTGTCGGCCAGAATGGCGCGCAACAGGCCCGGCATGTCCCCCAACCGGGCGCGCGCGGCATCCAACGCCACGCGCGCCATCTGGGCTGTTATTTCAGCCGCTCCCGCCACCGCCACCGCCGTGCGGGACGCCGCGCGCACCACCGGGTCGTTGTCATCCGTGCCCGAGGCCTGCTCGCTCTGGGCCCATACCGACAGTTCGTTTCGCAACACGCCCAAATTCGACACCAACGACGGCAGGCTGGCATTGGCCATGCCCAACCCACAGCCGACATCCAGGAATTGCAGCGCCAGCTGGTCCAACAGGCCGGACATGCGCTGCGGCGGCTGGCCCAGTTCGCGCGCCAGGCGGACCAGCACCAGCCCGCCACGCTGCTCGATCTCCAACGGCTCCTGCTCCAATCTGGCGGGCTCCATCAGCCGCCTTGCCTCCATCTGCTCCGTCACCACCATCAGCAGCGTGAATCGGGTGGCCAGCAGCCCCTCGTCGCGTCGTTTTATCGATGCTTCGGCGGCCGAGGCAGCCTGCTGGCCGGCAAGCCCCTGCAACGCGATGGCCCGGGCGGCATCGCGCACGCGGCCGGGCGTCAGATCCCGCTCGATCCCCTCGATCGGGGTGGACAGGCGGCGCACGAGCATCGTGTCGTGCATCGTGGGCCGGCACAAAGCGCCGATGTCGGTCCACGGCAGAACATACACGCCGCGCCCGCCAGACGGGTTCGGCACGATCGCCTCAAGCGGCGAATCCTGAAGCCGCCCTAGCCTCGCGGCGGGCGGTATACGCCGCAACCGCCCGCCCTGCAGCATGGGCGTGGTGAACGGCGCAGAGACACCGCGTTCACGAAAGCTGCGCGGCCGGTAGCTGTGAACCGGGGGTAGACGGTTTTCGGACACTGGAATGCAGACCGCCCAAGGATGTGAACCTCATCCTCACGCCGAATGATGAACGCCGCGTGAAGATCGGAGCACCGCTATCTGGCGCGCCACACGGGCTGGGCGCGCGCGCGAAAGGCGCGAAACGCCGCCTGGAAATCCTCGGTCTGCACGAAGTCGCTCACGGCCAGGTCCTCGGCCGCGGTGATCGGCAGTGCGCCGCGCAATTTCTGGATCGCCGCCTTGTGGAAACGCGCGGCCAGCGGCCCCCCGTCGGCCACCCGCCGGGCCAGCGCCATCGCCTCGGCGGGCACGTCGTCATCCGGCACCACGCGTGACAGCAGGCCCTTCTCATAGGCTTCGCGGCCGTTGAAGATCCGCCCCTCGATCAGCATTTCGGTGGCAACGCCGGTGCCCGCCAGCTGGATGATCGGGTCGATCTCGGCATACGGATACCAAAGGCTCAGCTTCATCGCGGTGATGCCCATCCGCATCCCTTCGCCGCCCACCCGAAAATCGCACATCGTGGCCAGCCCGGCGCCGCCGCCGAGGCAGAACCCGCGAATTTCCGCCACCACGGGATGCCGGCAACGCCTTATCGACTGCATCGAGGTGTGAAAGACGCGGGCGTACACCGCCTCCGTCTCGGCCGACCCGCGCTCGGCCTCGAAGGCGTTGATGTCGGCGCCGGCGGAAAACGCCTCCGCCCCCGCGCCGCGCAGCACCACACAGCGCGTGGCCTCCTCGGCCGAAAGCGCCTCCATCGTGGTCTGCAGACCCTCCCACATCGACAGATCAAGGGCGTTGCGCACGGCGGGCCGGTCGATCGTCACGATGGCGATGTCGCCGTCGGTCCCGGCGCGGGTGACCGGCAGATTGGGATGCATGATCATGGGGCGTCTCCTCCGCCGGGAAGCTCGTCCATCGCGGGGCGCCCGGTCATATGCCTCCAATGATGCCACAGCAGCCGCGCCGCAAGCGCCCGATACGGCCGCCACGGGGCCGCCATCGCGCGCAGCGGCACCGGGCCGGGGCGTGCCGGCAAATTCTTCAGCGCCGCCCAGGCGCCCGCCACCGCGATATCGCCGGCCGGAAACACGTCCATGCGTTGATGCGCGAACAGCAGATACACCTCCGCCGTCCACGGCCCCAACCCGCGCACCGCGGTGATCGCGGCAATCGCGGCCTCGTCCGAGAGCTGGTCCAGCCGGTCGGCGTCCAGCACGCCCCCCGCGCACGCCGAAGCCAGCGCGCGGGCATGCGCCACCTTCGGCCGCGACAGCCCGGCGCCGCGCAGGCTGTCGTCGTCCAGCGCCAGCAATCCCTGCGGCGTGGTGGCACCCGGCAACGCCGCAAGCCGGCGCCAGATGGCCGATGCCGCCTGGTTGCTGATCTGCTGCGCCATGATGGCCTGCAGCAAACCGGGAAAACCGCGCGGCCGCACCCGCCACGCCAACGGCCCGCAGGCCGCCTCGATCGTGCCGAACGCGGGCTCCACCGCGATCAACGCGCGTATTCCGGCGCGTGCCGCGTCGGGAATGGTGCAGGGCTCTGTCATGACGCCATCCTTACTATATGCTGTCGCGCATGGAGACATCAGCCAACCACGCTTTGCCCGGCACCGGCGCCCCCCATATCCTGGTGGTCGACGACGATCGCGAAATCCGCGAATTGCTGGCCAAGTTCCTCGAACGCCACGGCCTCAGGGTCAGCGCCGTGCGCGACGCCCGTGAAGCGCGCCGGGCGCTGCTCAACGGCCATTACCAGATGATCGTGCTCGACCTCATGCTCCCCGGCGAGACCGGGCTGGATTTCGCCCGCTGGCTGCGCACCGAGGCCAGCACCTACAGCCATCTCGGCCTCGTGATGCTGACGGCGATGGGCGAGGAGACAGACCGCATCATCGGCCTTGAACTGGGGGCGGACGACTATGTGGCCAAGCCGTTCAACCCGCGCGAGCTGCTGGCCCGCATCCGCGCCGTGCTGCGCCGCGCCGTGGAAAGCCCGCAGCCCCGCAGCGCCGGCCAGGCCCGCCTGTGGCGCTTCGGGGGCTGGACGCTGGACCCCGCCCGCCGCCGCCTCGTGAGCCCGGACGAGGTGGAGGTGCCGGTCACCGGCGGCGAATACGATCTGCTGCTGGCCCTCGTCGAACGTGCCAACCGCGTGCTGACGCGCGACATGCTGCTCGACCTGCTGCGCGGCCGGCAGGCGGGCCCCTTCGACCGCGCCATCGACGTGGCGATCAGCCGTCTGCGCCGCAAGCTCGAGGATGACGGCCGCCACGCCCAGCTCATCAAAACGGTGCGTGGCGGCGGCTACGTGCTGGCGGCCGAGGTCGAACGCCTGTGACGGGAACACGATGAGGCACAAGATGATGCTCTGGCCGCGCAGCCTCGCCGCGCGCACCGCCCTGGTTCTGGTCTCGGCGCTCACCATCGTCCAGATGGCCGGCCTCACCATCCACGCCTTCGACCGCATCGGCCTTCTGCGCCTGGCACAAACGCGCGACGTGGGGGTGCGGATCTCCAGCGCCTACCGCTCCGTCGTGCTCTCGCCGCTCGACCGGCGAGACGCGATCATGCGCGAGCTCAATCTGCGCGAGGGCTCCTCCGCCCGGCTCGAATCCGCCGCACCGGCCGAGGATCTGCCGCAAACCCCGCAGGCGCTGCGCCGGCAGATCGCCGTCAGCATGGGGCTGGTCCCGGTGCCGCCGGTGGATCGCTGGCGGGAGATGGTGATGCTGGGCGGCATCGCCGAAGGGCAGCTGGTGGTGGGCATGCACATGCCCGAGGGCCCCTGGCTGAACCTGCGCCTGCCAATGCCGCCGCCACGCTTTTGGTATTCCGGCTCGTTCCTTGCGGCCTTCCTGCTGATGACGGTCACCGCGGGTCTTCTCACCCTCTGGGCGGTGCGCCGCCTCACAGCCCCGGTGCGCACGCTCGCCCGCGCCGCCGAAGCGTTGGGCCGCGACGTCAACGCGCCGCCCTTGCCGGAGGATGGCCCCACCGAGGTCGCCACCGCCGCGGCCGCCTTCAACCTCATGGCCGCCCGCATCCGCCGCTTCGTGCAGGATCGCACCTTTATGCTCACCGCCATCGGCCACGATCTGCGCACGCCGATCACCCGGCTGAAACTGCGCGCCGAGTTCATGGAAGACGACGAGATGCGCCGCAAGATGCTCGCCGATCTCGACGAGCTCGAGGCGATGGTGGCCGCCACGCTGGCGTTCGGCCGCGACATCACCACCGACGAGCCTGTCACCACAGTCGATCTCGCCGAACTGCTGCGCACCATCCTAGACGAGGCGAGCGACACCAATCCCGACAAAGCCTGCGCCATCGCCTATGCCGGGCCGGATCACCTGCCCATTCGCGGCCGCCCGGTGGCGCTGAAACGCGCGTTCGTCAACCTCGTGATGAACGCGCTGAACTACGGCGCCGCCGCCCGCATCACGCTGCTCGTGCCGCCGGGCGGCACGGCCAAGCTGTTCGTGCCGGCTGGCGGCACGGCCAAGTTGTTCGTGCCGCCGGCCGGCACGGCCAAGCTGCTCATGCCCGCGGGCGGCACGGCCACGCCGCTCATGCCCGCGGCCGGCACGGCCACGGTGCTGGTGGAGGATGAGGGGCCCGGCATTGCGCTGTCCGAGCTGGACCGCGTCTTCCAGCCGTTCCACCGCGTGGAGGCCAGCCGCAACAAGGAAACCGGCGGCATGGGGCTGGGCCTGCCCATCACCCGCAACATCCTGCGCGCCCATGGCGGCGACGTGACGCTGTCCAACCGCCCCACCGGCGGCGCGCGCGCCACCGTCACGCTGCCAATTTGAAACACGGCCAATCTAACGATGTCCGGCCGCGCGTCAGGCCTTGCGGTTCAGTCGCTTCGCCAGATACCAGCCGATCCCCGCACACACCGGCCCCGTGGCCAGCAGCAGCAGCCATCCGCCATTCTGCCCGCCCACGATCAGGTTCATGCCGGTGAACAACAAAATGCCGCCGGCGAGGCCGCCGATGACGGAGCAGGTCAGCCCCAGAACGAGAATATCCGGTTTGGTGATCATACAACCTCGATATGGCGGCCCGGCTCGTTTGACAAGGCGGGGGGCGCGGCGTAGATCGTCCGCCCACTGCCGGGAACGTGGACGACCCTCCGGGGGTCGCGCCCGCCTTTTGTCGTTCGGACCTGTCCGGCCACATCGGGACTACCGGTACACCCGCCAAAAAACCCCCTGAGGGGTCTGGCACATGATGAAGGAGACCGCGCATGACCAAGCGCGCAGAGAGTAAGTACAAGATCAACCGCCGCCTCGGCGTGAATCTTTGGGGTCGCCCGAAGTCGCCGTTGGCCAAGCGCGATTACGGCCCCGGCCAGCACGGCCAGCGCCGCAAGGGCAAGCCCACCGATTTCGGCATCCAGCTGATGGCCAAGCAGAAGCTCAAAGGCTACTACGGCAACATCGGCGAAAAGCAGTTCCGCAAGTATTACTTCGAGGCCGTGCGCCGCAAGGGCGACACCTCGGAAAACCTGATCGAGCTGCTGGAGCGCCGCCTGGATGCGGTGATCTACCGCATGAAGCTGGCGATCACGCCGTTCGCTTCGCGTCAATTCGTCAACCACGGCCATATCCTGGTGAACGGCAAGCGGGTGAACATCCCCAGCTACCTCGTCAAAGACAACGACGTGATCGAGGTCAAGGAGAAGTCCAAGCAGCTCGCCTGCCTGCTCGACGCCTCCCAGACCGCCGAGCGCGACGTTCCGGAATACGTGGAAGTCGACCACCGCGCCATGAAGGGCCGCTTCATCCGCGCCCCCAAGCTGTCCGATGTGCCGTATCCGGTGCAGATGGAGCCGAACCTGGTCGTCGAATTCTACTCGCGTTGACCCCACTGCGCGCAGTCGCGGTGCACGAAAAGACAACCGGCTGAACTTCAAACCCGCTGCACCCCCGGTGCGGCGGGTTTTTTCTGAGGGATCGATGACATGGACGCCGTTTTGGTTGAGGTCACGCGCGGATCGCGGGTCGAATCACGTCACGCCGGTGCGGCCGTCGTGATCGATGACGCGGGCAAAACCGTCTTCGCGATCGGCGATACCGAAACGCCCGTCTATCCACGTTCGGCCATCAAGGCGCTGCTCGCCCTGCCGCTGGTCGAGACCGGCGCCGCGGACCGCCTGGGTCTCGCCGACGCCGAACTGGCGCTCGCCTGCTCGTCGCATTCCGGCGAGGTCGCGCACACCGAAACCGCCGCCGCCATGCTGGCAAAGGCGGGCAGGGACGTGTCCTGCCTCGAATGCGGCACCCATTGGCCACGCGACGAAGCGGCGCGCGCGCTGGCGGCGCAGGGACTGCAACCCTCCGCCCTGCACAACAACTGTTCGGGCAAGCATTCCGGCTTCATCTGCCTGTCTTGCGACATGGGCGTCGACCCCGCCGGCTACGTGCAGCCTGAGCATCCCGTCATGCGCGCCGTCACCGCCGCCCTGGCCGAGACCACCGGCACGCGGCTGGACGAAGGCAACCGCGCCGTCGATGGCTGTTCCATCCCCACCTACGCCATCCCCCTGCACGCCATGGCGCTGTCCTTCGCCCGCTTCGGCACCGGTAGCGGCCTGTCCGCCGACCGCGCCACCGCCGCCGCGCGCCTGCGCCGGGCGGTGGCGGCCCACCCCTTCATGGTCGCCGGCACCGACCGGTTCGACACCAGGCTGATGACCGCGCTGGGCGATCGGGTGTTCAGCAAAACCGGCGCGGAAGGCGTCTATTGCGTGGCCCTGCCCGAGCTGGGCCTCGGCATCGCGGTGAAATGCGACGACGGCGCCGGGCGCGCGGCCGAAATCGTCACCGCCGCCCTCATCGCGCGGTTCCTCAAGCCGGAGAATGCCGAATTCGAAGCCATGCGTCGCCCCGTCATGCGCAACTGGAACGGCATCACCGTCGGCGAGATGCGCGCGGTGGGCGCGCTCACGCAAGCGCGGTAGGCGCGCTCGCGGGGTAAGCCCGATAACCCTTCATGCAGGTTGCGCAAAGCTGCATTGCGTCTATCCTCCGGCGATCACGTTCCGAGGGAAGTTGCGATGCGCGCGAAATTTTTGAGCCTGATGCTGGCGACGGCATCCTTGCTGTCGGTGACCTCGGCACAGGCCGCGGTCTTCAAATGGGCCAACAATGGCGACGTGCGGGCGATGGACCCCTACACGCTCAACGAAACCGTGCAGAATTCGCTGCTCGGCAACATCTACGAGCCGCTGGTGCGGCGCGACAAGAAACTCGGGGTCGAACCGGCTCTGGCCGTCAGCTGGGAACAGCCGAGCGCCACCGTCTGGCGCTTCAAGCTCCGCGCCGGCGTGAAATGGGAAGACGGCAGCGCGTTCACCGCCAATGACGTGGTGTTCTCCTTCAAGCGCATCGGCGCCAAAAGCTCCCAGCTTCAGGACGTCGTCAGCTCCATCAAGGACGTTCGCAAGATCGACGACCTCACGGTGGAAATCGAAACCAAAGGCCCCGACCCCATCCTGCTGTCCGAGCTCACCTCGATGGCGATCGTCAACCAGGCCTGGATGGAGAAGAACAACTCCGCCGAGCCCGCCATCGTGGGCACCAGCGAAAACTACGCGCTGCGCAACGCCATGGGCACCGGCCCGTTCCGCCTCACGCTGCGCGAGGCCGATCGTCGCACCGTCATGGAGAAGAACCCGGGCTGGTGGGACAAGGCGGAGCACAACATCGACCGCTTCGAATTCACCGTCATCAGCTCAGACCCCACGCGCGTGGCGGCCCTCCTGTCCGGCGAGATGGACATGATCTACTCCGTCCCCACGCAGGACATGGACCGGATCAGCAAAACCCCGGGCCTGAAGCTGATCCAGGGGCCGGAACTGCGTACCATCTATCTCGGCATGGACCAGATCAACGACGAGCTGCTGAAATCCACGGTGAAGGGCAAGAACCCGCTGAAAGACAAGCGGGTGCGCGAAGCCTTCGCGCTCGCCATCGATGAGGAGGCCATCGCCAAGGTGGTGATGCGCGGCCAGGCCAAACCCACCTACCAGCTGTGGGGCGCGGGGATCACCGGATTCAACCCGGCGCTCAACACACGGCCCAAAACGGATATCGCCAAAGCGAAGGCGCTGCTGGCGGAGGCCGGCTACCCCCAGGGCTTCGGCATCACGCTCGATTGCCCGAACGACCGTTACGTGAACGACGAAGCGATCTGCACCGCCATCTCGTCGATGATGGCCAAGGTGGGCGTGAAGGTCGAGGTCTACGCCCGCACCAAGGTGAAGTTCTTCGCCGAGGTCGGCTACCCCCGCTACGAGACCAGCTTCTACCTGCTCGGCTGGACGCCGGCCACCTACGACGCACACAACGCGCTGAAGCAGCTCATGCAGTCGCGCGGCAAAAACCCCGGCTGGGGCATCGGCAACGACGGCGGCTATTCCAGCGCGAAGGTAGACGATCTCATCGAGAAGATCGGCGTCGAGCTCGATCAACCCAAGCGCCTCGCCATGATCGACGAGGTCACGAAAACCATCCAGGGCGATTTCGGCACCCTGCCGCTGCACCAGCAGACCATCGTCTGGGCGTCCAAGAACAACGTCGAGGTCACCCAGCCCGCGGACAACACCTTCCCCATGCGCTGGGTCACCGTGAAGTAAGCGCGCCCGCCGGTGCCTGACCCCCCCCCTCCACCCCCGGGGGGTTAGGCACCGGCATCTCGCTACGCGACCAGGTTTGTGTCTATAACCCCCCGATCATGAGCACTGAATCCGACTTCGAGATCGCCCGCCGCCGTACGTTCGCCATCATCTCCCATCCCGATGCCGGTAAAACCACGCTCACCGAACGGCTGCTCCGCGAAGGCGGCGCCATCCAGATGGCCGGCAACGTGCGCGCCAAAGGCGAACGCCGCCGCACCCGGTCGGACTGGATGGGCATCGAACGCGACCGCGGCATCTCGGTCGTCACCTCCGTCATGACCTTCGAGCACGCCGGCTGCGTCTTCAACCTGCTCGACACGCCCGGCCACGAAGACTTCTCCGAAGACACCTACCGCACGCTCACCGCCGTCGACGCCGCCGTGATGGTGATCGACGCCGCCAAGGGCATCGAGGCCCGCACCCGTAAACTCTTCGAAATCTGCCGCCTGCGCGACATCCCCATCCTCACCTTCATCAACAAGATGGACCGTGAGGCGCAAGACCCGTTCGCGCTGCTCGATGAAGTCTCCCAGGCGCTCGCGCTGGACACCGCCCCCGTCACCTGGCCGGTCGGCCGCGCTTCCGAATTCGTCGGCACCTACGACATCCGCAAGCGCACCTACCGCCTCACCACCGAGCTCGACCAGTCCGACGCACGGATGATCGCCATGGGCGAGGAGCTCGATCTCGTCCGCGGCGCCCTGCCGGAATTCGACGTCGCCAGCTTCGAAGCCGGCCACCTCACCCCCGTCCTGTTCGGCAGCGCCATCCGCGACATCGGCGTGGCCGACCTGCTCGACGCGCTGGCCGAATACGGCCCCACCCCGCGCGCCCAACCGGCCGACACACGGGTGGTGCAGGCCAATGAGGAAAATCTCACCGCCCTTGTCTTCAAGATCCAGGCCAACATGGACCCCAACCACCGCGACCGCATCGCCTTCGCCCGCGTCTGCTCCGGCAAGCTCGTGCGCGGCATGCGGCTCAAACAGGTCCGCACCGGCAAGTTGATCCCGCTGCACGCCCCGCAATTTTTCTTCGCCCGCGACCGCCAGATTGCCGACGAAGCCTTCGCCGGCGACGTCGTGGGCATCCCCAACCACGGCACGCTCCGTATCGGCGACACCCTGTCCGAGGCCGAAGACCTCAACTTCGTCGGCGTGCCGTATTTCGCCCCCGAAATCCTCCGCCGGGTGCGCCTGTCAGACGCGATGAAGGCCAAGAAACTCCGCCAGGCGTTGCAGGAACTCGCCGAGGAAGGCGTGGTACAGCTGTTCCGCCCGCAAGACGGCGCGCCGCCCATGGTCGGCGTCGTCGGCACCTTGCAGCTCGACGTGCTCGTCGCCCGCCTCGCCGGCGAATACGGCGTGCCCATCGGCTTCGACACCACCCCCTACCAACTCGCCCGCTGGGTCTCCGGCGACAAACTCCTCGTTGAGAAATTCTGCGCAGATCAACGCAGCTCGATGGCCGACGACGTCGACGGCGACCCCGTCTACCTCGCGTCGAGCAACTTCATGATGCGCCGTACCGCTGAGCAGAACGCTGGCTTGACGTTTCGGGATATCAAGGATTTCAAGGCTGAAGTAAAAGTCTAGGAAAAACGTTCTTTTGTGAACAAAAGAACCAAAAAACTTCACCCTTATCTAGGCCAGCCCCAAGTTTTTGCTTCTTTTTT
>JANYFG010000025.1 GCA_025362815.1 Rhodospirillales bacterium | reverse complement strand
CCATCAGGTCGACCGACAGGCTGGCCGCCCAGCTCGCCTCGTCATCCGCCGGGCCATAGCCGGTGGCGTTGTTGACCAGCACGTCGATGCCGCCCATCGCCGCGGCGGCAGCGGCGATATAGGCCTCGATCGCAGAACGGTCCGACAGGTCGCAGGAGGCTGCATGCACGGTAGCGGCGGTCGTCGTAACATCGGCGCCGCCGATCGCCGCGAGATCGGCACGCGTGGCCTCCAAAGCCTGCGCCCCGCGTGCGCATATCGACACCGATGCGCCGGCCTGGGCGCAGGCCAGCGCAATGGCGCGCCCGATTCCGCGACTGCCGCCCGCGACAACCACCCGCCTTCCCGCAAGATTGACCAGCATTGCGCCTATTCCTTCGTCGTTTCGGGAACAACGGAGCGCGCCATGGCTTGAGTCGTCAACCGGGCCCACGGCCCTGTTGGACCGGATCAGATCGATCCACCTATGATGTCGAGGGTCGGAGCAGAATGATGAACGCGTCGAACATGCAACACGCCACCTTTCCCAACGTCGCCCAGTCGGGGTTTGGGGATGAGCGCGCCAACGAGATCCTCGACCTCATCGCCAAGGAGACCGGGGTGGAGCGCGCGCTGCTGATACCGGCCGCGACGTTGGATGAGCTTGGTATCCCCTCGCTCGACCTCACCCAGGCAGTGTTCGAGATCGAGACGCATTTTGATGTCGAGATCCCCGTGGTTGCCGAGCGTGACGGCGCGGAGTTCACCACCATCGGCAGCCTGGTGGCGCATGTGCTGACCACGCTCGATCGCGCGGCGGCCCTGCGTGCGGCGGCCGTGCCGGGGGCTGCCGCTTGAGGTTCAGACGGCGGGTTGCCGTCACCGGTCTGGGCGCGGTCTCGGCGCTTGGATTGGGGGTTCCCGCGATGCGCGATGGGCTGCGCGAGGGGCGCTGTGGCATTGCCCCGATCGCCAGTTTCGATCCGGCGCGTTTGACGGTGAAGGTGGCGGCCGAGGTGGATGATTTCGTCCCCGAGGCGCATTTCGATCGTCGCAAGCTGCTGATGCTTGATCGTGTCTCGCAATTCGCGTTGCTGGCCGCACGCGAGGCGCTGTCCGGCATCGATCGCGGCCGGACCGCGCCAGGCCGATGCGGCGTGGTGATGGGCGCGTCGCTGGGCCAGACCACGATCGACCAGACCTATCACGCGCTGTATGCCGAGAACGCGGCGCGGCTGCCGCCATTGACCATTCCGCGCACCATGCCGAACGCGCCGGCCAGCCACATCGCCATGGAATTCGGCTTTCAGGGCCCGTGCTTCGCCACCGCCTCGGCCTGCGCGTCGTCCGCGCACGCGATCGGGTTGGCGGGGCAGATGGTGGCCTCGGGGATGCTCGATCTTGTGGTCTGCGGCGGCAGCGATGCCTCGATCTGCCTGGGATATCTCAAGGCATGGGATGGTCTGCGCGTGCTGAGCCCGGATGCCTGCCGGCCGTTCTCGCGCGACCGCACCGGCTTGGTGATCGGCGAGGGCGCCGGCGTGCTGGTGCTGGAGGCATGGGATGCGGCGCGGGCGCGCGAGGCGCCGGTTCATGGCGAATTCTTGGGGTTCGGCATGAACGCAGATGCCGGCGATCTCACGGCGCCATCGTCTGAGGGCGCCGCGGCGGCGATGCGCGCAGCGGTGGACGATGCCGGTATTTCGCCCGGCCTGGTGGATTACGTGAACGCCCACGGCACCGGCACCCGGTTGAACGACAGCACCGAGACAAAGGCGCTGCACGCGGTATTTGGCGCCCATGCCCCGGCACTTGCGATCTCATCCACCAAATCCCTGCACGGTCATTGCCTGAACGCCGCGGGCGGGATCGAGGCGGTGGCAACCGTGCTGGCGTTGCGTGACGGCTTTGTGCCGCCGACATCCGGGTATCGCGAGCCAGATCCGGACTGCGACCTCGACTGCGTGCCGAATGAAGCGCGCGACCTGAACATCGGCATCGCGCTGTCGAATTCGTTCGCGTTCGGCGGCCTCAATGCTGTGCTGGCGTTTGGCCGCACGCCATGAGCGGTGCGTTCATCAATCGCATCGGCACCGCCAATCCCCAGCACGATGTGCACGCGGCGTTTCTGGCCTTTGCAAGTGCCGGCCTGCCGAATTGCAAGAGCCGTGCGGTGTTCGACCGCATGGCCGAACGCTCCGGCATCGCGCATCGGTTCTCCCATATGCGGCCTGGGGATCTGGCCGCCGGCGAGGTCGATAAAGGCGGTTTTTTTCAGCGCAACGCGTTCCCCGGCACCGGCGCGCGCATGGCCGAATACGGCGCGCAGGCCATCGAGCTGGCGTTGCAGGCGGTGGGCCGGCTGCGTCCGGACGGCATCACGCATCTGATCGTGGCGTCGTGCACCGGTTTCACCGCCCCGGGACTGGACCTGCAACTTGCGGCCAGGCTCGGGCTGCGCGCGGATGTGGCGCGCACCATGATCGGGTTCATGGGCTGTTCCGCCGCGGTGCCGGCCTTGCGCGCCGCCGACCACACCGTGCGTGCCGAACCCGGCGCCCGCGTTCTGGTGATCAACATCGAACTGTGCAGCCTTCATCTGCAGGAAACCGCGGATGTCGAGACCGCGCTGTCGCTGATGCTGTTCGGCGATGGCTGCTCGGCGGCCCTGGTGACGGCCGAGCCGGACGGCGTGGCACTGGGCGATTTCCGGTCGGTGATCCTGCCCGACAGTGCCGGGTTGATCACCTGGACCATCGGCGATCAGGGTTTTCTGATGCATCTGTCCGGCCAGGTTCCGGGCCGCATCGCCCAGGCCCTGCGCCGCGACGTGGCCGAGGGCGACCCGGCGGGCCTGCTGCGCGGGATGTCGGCCGACAGCTATCGGCATTGGGCGGTCCATGGCGGCGGCCGCACGGTGCTCGACGCCGTGGAGATCGGTCTGGCGTTGCCATCAGACGCGCTGCGCCAGTCTCGCCTTGTGCTCCATGATTTCGGCAACATGTCGTCTTGCACGATCATGTTCGTGCTGGCGCGCATGTTGGCGGAGCGCGCCGAAGGGGTGATTGACAGCAACACCGAAGGCGCGGGCATGGCCATGGCGTTTGGCCCCGGCATGGTGGCCGAAACGTTTCGATTCAATCTGGAAGGTGCTGCTTGATCGACCTCAGCCACCGCAGCACCGAGATCGAGCTGATGGACCGGCCGGAGACCTCGCGCGCCGATTATGCGCAGGCCTTGGCCGATCTGGCCCGCGTGAACCGTGTCACCCTCACCCACCGCCCAGTGCTGGCCTGGCTGGAATCCGCCACTGCAGGTGCACCGCGGGGCACACGATTTTCGATCCTCGACATCGCCAGCGGCCAGGGCGACCTGCTGCGCGCCATCCGGCTCTGGGGCCGCAAGCGCGGGCTGCGGCTGGTGCTCGCAGGGCTCGACCTCAACCCACAAAGTGCCGTCGAGGCTGCGGCCGCCACGCCCGAGTTGATGGGAATTGCATGGCAGACCGGCGACGTGTTCGACCACGTGCCAAACCCGGCGGCGGATTTCATCGTCAGCTCCCAATTCACCCATCACCTCGATGACGAGCATGTGGTGGCGTTCCTGCAATGGCTGGAACGCCATGCCGTTCGCGGCTGGTTCGTGGCGGATCGGCATCGTCATGTGGTGGCCGATTATGGGTTTCCGCTGTTGGCACGCCTCATGCGCTGGCATCGCATCGTGCGCATCGACGGCACCATCTCCGTCGCCCGCAGCTTTCGCGCGGCCGAGTGGCGCGCGTTGCTGGCCCAAGCGGGCGTTGCCGCTGAAATCCGGTGGCACCTGGTGTTTCGATATGGCGTGGGCCGGCTGAAATGAGCCGCATCGTGATCGCCGGTGGCGGCATCGCCGGGGCCTCGGCGGCCTGCCTGTTGGCACGTGACGGGTGCGAGGTGGTCGTGCTGGAGCGCAGCCTGGGCCCCACCGACAAGATCTGCGGTGAGTTCCTGAGCACGGAGGCGCAGCATTATCTCACACGTGTCGGCCTTGATCCGCGGGCTTTGGGTGGGCACCCGATCACCAATGTTCGACTGGTGCGGGGTGACATGGTCGTCGAGAACGCATTGCCGTTCCGGGGCCTTGGCCTGTCGCGCCGCGTGCTCGACGAGGCGTTGCTGCGCCAGGCCGAACGAAGCGGCGCCACGGTGATGCGCGGCGTAACAGCGAGCGAGAACACGCCGGAGCTGCGGTTTCTGGCCACCGGCAAGCATGATCTGCGCGGGCTTAAGCGGGATCTGCCGGGTGGGCCGGAGGAACTGGTCGGATTCAAGATGTATTATCGGCTCGCGCCATCGGAACGCGTGAAGCTCTCGGGCGCTGTCGAAGTCATTCTGTTTCGCGCCGGGTATGCCGGATTGCAGCTCGTGGAGGCGGGGCGCGCCAATCTGTGCCTGCTGGTGCATCGCAACCGCCTGGCCGAGTTGTGCGGCAATTGGGACGCGTTGCTGGCCGCGTTGTGCGATGAGAGCGCGCATCTGCGCCACCGCCTCGCCGGGGCTGAGCCACTGTTGGACCGCCCGCTGACCATCGCGCGGGTGCCCTACGGTTTCATGTATCGCCCTGCCGCCGCTGACACCTTGTTCCGACTGGGCGATCAAGCCTGCGTCATTCCGTCCTTCTCCGGTGACGGCATGTCGATGGCACTGCACAGCGCGGCGCTGGCGGTGCGGATTTCCCGCGAGGGCGGCGCGCCCCCGCGCTACCACGAACGCCTGCGACGAGACGTGGCCGGTCCAATCCGGCGCGCGATGGGGCTGTATCGGTTGGGGCGTTTCGGCCCCGGACAGATGTTTTTGATGCACTTGCTGCGCCTTTGGCCGGCGTTGATGCGGATGGCGGCCGATGCAACGCGGGTGGCCGACACCGCCTGGGTGATCGATTGATACGATGAAGGGGTTAAGAATGCGTTACCATCACGGCCTGTTCGTCCTGGCCGCTCTTGTTGCGGCATCGTCTTCCTGGGCCAGCGGCCCGAGCCCGGCGGGCAACTGGCGCACGTTTGACGATCACACCGGCCAGGAACGCGGCCTCGTGCATATCGACGAGATCGGCGGCGTTATGGTCGGCCATGTGGTCTCAACAGTGGACCCGGCAGAGGCTGCCAATGTCTGTGACAAATGCGACGACGACCGGCGCGGCAAGCCGTTGATCGGCCTGGAAATCATTCGCGGCATGCAGCCGGACGG
>JANYFG010000010.1 GCA_025362815.1 Rhodospirillales bacterium | reverse complement strand
GATCACCTGCCGGTCGCTGGCCAGCGTGAACGTGTAGCGTGCCACGCTGGCGGACGTCGCAAGCTGGCTGTCCACCTGCTGGCCCAGCGCGATCGCAACCGGCGCCGGGTCCGCCACCGCGGCGAGCGCCAGCGAGAAGTTGGTCGTCGCACCGTAGTACCCGGCGTAGATGATACCTTCGACCAGAAGCGTGTAGCGGCCGCCGACCGTGATCGGCAGAACGAGGTTGCCGATATTGAGCGGGCCCTCCACCTGATTGCCGAACGGATCGATCAATCGCAGCGCCACGTTGGTATCGGCGCGCGCGGCCAGATAGACCGGCGATCCCGCCGTGGCGTCGAAGGCGAACACCTGCGTGGCGTTGGACGGATTGAGCGTTCCGTTCAACGTGGGACCACCCAGCGCCAAAACGCTCGCCGCTTCGAGATCCAGCAAACTGAAGGCAAAGCCCGCCGTGGCACTGGAGTAGCTGCCGATCCGCAGGCGATATGTGCCGGACGTCGCAAGGTCGATTTCCAGCGTCCCGCCGTTCGAAAAAGAATCGGCGGATTCGAACGCCGTCGTCCCGACAATCAGGCCGTCGGGGCCCGTGAGCTGGTAATAAAGATTGTTGCCGTAGGTCTGCGCATCGAAATACAGACGGCGCGGGCCGGTGGTGGTGAACACGTAATCGGACGGCGTGTTGGCAACGAGCGTTCCACCGACGGACGTCCCGATCGTGAGTGGCGTGCCCACCAGGGCGGCGGGATCGGTATGTGAGTCCAGGCTCGACTGGAATTGCACCGTGACGGGCGAGGCCGCGCCGGTGTTGCCCTCGATCGACAGAAGATAGGTGCCGGTGGCACTCAGCGCGATCCCGGACTGCGCGTATACATAGGTGGGCCCGAACACCGGCCTGCCGGAAGGGCTCAGCAGCCGCCACGCCGCGCTGTAGTCGCCCTGCTCGGTGGCGAACGAGACGACATCGCCGGCCCTGGCGGTGAAACTGTAAAGCGTGGTGCCCGACGCCATGTCCGGCGAGGCGGTTATATCGTCGCCCAGTGTGAACGTCGCGGCCGTCGCCACGTCCAGAAGGCGGAAACGATAGGCGCCCGTGGCGGCACCCACGGCGTCAACCGTGAGCGTGTAGGTGCCCGCCACAAGCCGGCGCAGCACGTCAGACGGCGAACTCAATCCATCGGCGGTCAGCAGCGCCTGATTCGTCACCAGCATGCCGGTCGGGCCGGACAGCGTGTATCTTATGCCTTGCGCGGCGCTCAGCGTGTCGAACAGCACCTGGGTGTCGGCGTTCAGCGTGAAGCTGTAGGCCGTACTCTGCCCGGGCAGCAGAACGGCGCCATCCACCGCTGTGCCCAGAGCAAGGCTCGCGGCCTGCACGGTCCGGGGCACCAGGCGCAGGCTGAACGTCGCAGGCTGGGTGTTGCCGATACCGCCCTCGATGGCCAGCACATAGGTGCCGCTCACCTCCGCCGTGATCGCCGCCACGTCGCCCAGACGCTGGGCGAACAGCGCGTTCCCGGTGGGCGAAAAAAGCCGCGCCTCAAGGTCGCCGCTCTGCTGCGGCACGTTCAGGTAATAGGTCTGGCCGGCAACGAGCGAGAAGCCCAGCAGCTTCGTCGACACGCCGGGCAACGGCCCCAACGTGGCGGTGTGGCCGTTGCCGCTGCCATCCACGAGATCGAGGCCGGATGCGGCGTCAAAATGCCACGCGGCCACCAGATTGGCCTGTGCCGCCACCGCATGGGTGCGGTTCGCCGCGATCGTCGCCGCGGGCAGCGCGGTGTTCCACACGCGGATTTCGTCCAGCGTTCCCTGGAACAGATTGGTGCCGCCGGAATCCTGCGCGCCCAGCGTGGCGCCGGCGGTGTCGTAGGCGATCGGCAGCGTATAGGCCTGATCGGCCACGTCCACGCCATCGATGAACAGCCGCAGCGTGGCCCCGTCGAACGTGCCGGCCACATGCGTCCAGCTTCCCAGCCGCAACACGGACGGCGCCTCGACAGATCCGCCACCGGCCTGGAACCGCAGCTTGCCCGCGGAATCGACCAGCAACGCGTAGCCGGCACCTGGCGCACCCTGGGCGATGATGGTGTTGACGCCGGACGCGGTGAACGCCCGGTTCACCCAGGCCTCCACCGTCAGCGCGGCGGGCTGCAGCGAGGCGCTTTGGGCCACCTGCGCCGTCACCAACGCATCGCCGAACGTCACGGCTCCGTCGGAGACCGCATCGACCATCGGTGCCGCCACCCCCGACGCACCGGAGGTGTGCAGCCCCGCCGCCACATAGCCGGCATCGTCGATCGTGCCGCTATACGTGTCCCCGAGCGCGGTGGGCGCGGCACTGGCCAGGCTCAACAAACGGAACCCGTATTGGCCGGTCGCCGCACCCGGCGCGCTGACCGACAGCGTGTAGGCCCCGGCCGCCAGCGTGATCGCGGGATTGCCGTTGACGGAATCCGAGCCCGAGAAACTCCGCTGGGTCACCACATCGCCGGCGCGGCTTGAAAGCGTCCACACCATGTCGCCCCGGTTGTTGAGGCTGTCGAACAACAGGGTGGTCGGCTGCGTGACGGTCAGGTCATAGGCGTCGACATGGCCGGGCGTGGCGATGTTGCCCGCCACAACCTGCCCCACGGCCAGAGGCGTATGCGTGGTGGTGGCGGGATAGACGGCAAAACTGTAATTCGTGGGCGTCGCGGTTCTGTCTATATTGCCCTCGATCAGCACGGTATAGGTGCCGGACCGGGTGAGCGTCGTCGTCGCCGGGTCCTGCCCCAGCGGCGTGCGGTCCAGCACCAGGCTGCCCTCGGGGCCCAGCACGCGCCACGTGCTCGACTGATCGTCGAGCGTGTGGCTGTCGAAAAAGACGTTGTCGCCGGCATTGGCGGTGAACTGATAGGCGTTGGTGCTGTTGGACGGGTTGAGCGCGCCATCCACCTTCTGGCCCAAGGCGATCGGCGCCGCGTTGGCGAGGTCCAGCAGCTGGAAGTCGAACGCGCCGGTGGCGTTGCCCTGGCCCGCCACCGTGATGGTGTAGGCACCCGCCGGTAGCGACAGCGCCGCGGTGCCGCCGAGGTTGCCGGCATCGGAGTATTCGAACGATCGATTGGTCACCTCGACGCCGCGCGGGCCGGTCAGTGACCAGTTGATGCTGTTGCTGTGCGGGGTCTGGCTGTCGAAATACAGCTGCTCGGCATTGGTGAGGTTGAAATTATAACTTTTGGTCTGCCCGGGAACCTCGATTGCGCCGTGGACCGGCAGCAGATCGGCCGACATCAGAAGCCGGGGTTCGAGCGTTTCGAACTCGAACCGCCGCGACAACGCGGTGGCGCTTTTGAAGTGCTTGCGCCGCCCTGGCCTGCGCACCGTGGGATCAGCCGGAAAGTTGGTGTCCATGCGAGAGCGCCCCGTTAAAAACAGGTAAACTTTCTATTAACTTCTAAGTCTTGAAGTCGGAAGGTGCAAGCCAAATTATGGCGCGCAAAATAAAAATCGCAGATAAACCCAGGGATACTCAAACAACGCAGCCCTTCAATACAAGACAAGTCAAAAGACCGATCCAAATTCCCCGAAAAGTGATAGAATCGGTAGAAAAACGAACGATTCCTCCTTCATCAAGACAAGTCTGAAGGTTATACATGAATTTTTGGAATCTTATATCAACAATAATGTGCAGTCCGATACAGGTTCAGGACTCCCCACAGCAACGAAAAGCCGACAGCAGACCCTTTGGCCTGCTTGGTTATCTAAGGTGTGGCGAAACGAACGCGGCAATGAATGCCCGCCGGCAAGGCGAGATCCGGATTGGGCAGCTCGAGCCGCACGCCCACCGTGTTGCTGGCAGCATCGAAGACATGGTCGACGATGGTCACCTTGGCGCTAAAGTGGCCTCCGACCGGCTCGTCTGGCAGAATCTGCGCGAGATCGCCGATCTTGACCGTCCGGAACAGAGCGATCGGAAGAAACGTCTCCACCCGCAACGGGTCCATCTGGGCCACGGTCAGAATATGCGCCTGGTCGTTGCGAAATTCCCCCGGCCCCAGCGAGCGTTCGGTCACGATCCCGTCCACCGGGCTCAGAACGCGGCGTTGGCGCAGCAGACCCTCGGTCCGCGTGGCTTCCAGCTTCGCCTGGGACACGTTCATCTCCGCCTCGCGAAGCTGCGCCTCGGCGACCTTGGCGTCCGAAGCCGCCTCCTCCATCTGCAGGGCGCTCACGAAACTGCTCGCCTTCAGCCGCTCGTTGCGATCGACCTTGCGGCGTAGGAAATCGAGCTTGGACCGGGCGGACAGCACCGCGCTGTCATTGGCGGCGTGCGCCTTGGCGATGCGAACGTTGTCGTCCTCGACCTCGGATTCCAGGCTGGCGACAACTTGGCCCTTGCGCACGCGGTCCCCCCGCTCGACGGTCACCTGGTTCACCACACCCTGAACCGGCGCCGCCAGTTTCAGCGTCTGCATCGGCTCGATCAGGCAAGCAAAGTCGGCCGCCATCGCGGGCATGGCCACCGTCATAAAAGTAAGCGCGATATACAACTTCATGCTATTCTACCTTGCTCGCTGGCATGAACTTCGGCAAGCAGGTGTTGATGGACCGCCTCGCAGTCGCCCCGTATGCCGAACGTGTCAGCACCCTTCCCGGCGCCTTCGACCTCGCCGCCGCATCGGCCTGGGGGGCGATGGAGGCGCGCTGGTCGCGGGTGGTACGCATCGAACAGGCGGCGCGCCACATCAAAGGTATCGCCGCTGGCTTCGCCACACTCACGGACACGGCGCTGCGGGCCGAGGCAGACAGGCTGCGTCCCGCCCTCCTGCAGCCGACCGCGCGTTTGCAGCCACACGTCTTCGCCCTGGTGCACGCCGCCGTGGAACGCCATCTGGGGCTGCGCTACCACCCCGTCCAGCTCGCCGGCGGGCAGGCCCTCACCGGGCGACGCATCGTGGAAATGGCGACCGGAGAGGGCAAGACCATCACCGCCGCCCTGCCTGCGGCCGCGGCGGCCCTGGCCGGCCGGCCGGTCCACGTCGTCACCGTCAACGACTATCTCGCCGAGCGCGATCTGGCCCGGCTGCGCCCTGTGTATGCGGCGCTGGGCCTGTCTGTGGGCCTGGTCAAACAGGGCGACGAGCCGGCCGCGCGGTGCATCGCCTACGCCGCCGACATCACCTACGTCACCAACAAGGAGCTCACCTTCGACTATCTGAAAGACCGTATCGCCACCGCATCCGCGCGGGGCAACGCCCGCCACCGGATCTCCACCCTGTTCGGCACGCGAAGCGGGGGCTTGCTTCTGCGCGGCCTGCATGTGGCCGTCATCGACGAGGCCGACAGCGTGCTGATCGACGAGGCCCGCACGCCGCTTATCATATCAGCCGAGACCGGCGACACCGCGATGGCCGAGATGACGGCACGCGCGCTGGCGATCGCCAAGGCCCTGGCCGACCGTGATCACTACCTGTTGGACACCACGCAACGCACCGTCCTGCTCACCCCCTCCGGCCGGCGCCTGATCGCCGAGCGCAGCACCGGGTTCACCGGACTGTTCCGCGCCCAGCATGCCCGCGAGCAGCTCATCACCCAGGCGCTGACGGCGCTGCATCTGTTCGATCGCGATCGCCACTACATCATCGCCGACGACAAGGTGCAGATCGTCGACGAATACACCGGCCGCACCATGCCGGACCGCACCTGGGAACAGGGGCTGCACCAGCTCGTGGAAACCAAGGAGGGCGTGGCGCTGACAGGCGCGCGGGAGACCCTGGCGCGCATCACCTACCAGCGCTTTTTCAACCGCTACCTCCAGCTCAGCGGCATGACCGGCACCGCGCGCGAGGTCGCGGGCGAATTGCGCGCGGTCTATGGCCTGAAGACGGTGCGTCTGGCCACCAACCGCCCGCTGCAGCGGCGCCAGCTCGGCGGCACGCTACTGCCCGACCAGGCCGCCAAATGGCACGCCGTCGCCGACCGGATCACGGCGGTGCAAGGGCAAGACCGCCCGGTTTTGATCGGCACCCCCACCGTCGAGGCGTCAGAGGCGCTCGGCCGCGTGCTCGCAGCGCGTGGCATCGACCACGTGGTGCTCAACGCCCGCCAGGATGCCGGGGAGGCCGACATCATTTCCGGCGCAGGGGCCGCCGGGCGCGTGACGGTGTCCACCAACATGGCCGGCCGTGGCACCGACATCGAACTCGGCCCGGGCGTGGCCGAGGCCGGCGGGCTGCACGTGATTCTCACCAGCTATCACGACAGCACCCGCATCGACCGCCAGCTGTTCGGCCGTGCGGGACGCCAGGGCGACCCCGGCTCGTGCGAAAGCGTGGTTTCGCTGGATGACGATCTTTTTCAGCGCTTCGCCAAACGCCTGGCACAGCTGCTCGGCACCACGCGCCTGTTCCGCCACGCGGCCTTGCCGCTGCTGCGCTGGCGGGCGCAGACCGCCGCATCGCGCAACAACGCGCAGCAGCGCCGGTTTCAGGTGCTGTCAGACGAGCGCCAGGAAAAGCAGATGGGCTTCGCGGGCCGCGAATAACGCAGGCCGCGCCTGCGATCAGGTGTCGAAACGGCTCAGTAGCCCCAGCCTGATGTGGCGGAAGATCACCTGCCCCACCGGCTCCCACGCGTAATCGAAGCGCACATACACCCGCGCGCCAAGGCCGGACTCCGCCAGCACCTCCGCGCCGTCGCCCGTGTTGGGTAGCGCCACGTCCAGCTGGAAATGCCGCTCGAACGTGCGCAATCCCGCCTTGTCGCGCGGATCGGTGGAGATCACGCCGCCATTGCCGGAGGTGAGCGCCGGGCTCGGCAGCGTGTCCACGGCCGCGGGCACCGCGCGCACCACCTTTGTGTCGAATTCGGTGCGGCGATCCGCCAGCCGGACATGCACGCCGCGCAGCGCGTCCTGCACCAGGCCGATATCCGCCTGCGGCACCACCACCCTTGCCACGCGCGTGGAGGTGGGCGTCACGTAGCCCACGATCTCCCCCAGCTTCACGTAGCGGCCCTGCATGTCGCCCAGCGGGCGCACGGCATGGAACACGCCCTCAGCCTCGGCGGTGATGGCGTGCTGGCCCACGCGGATGCGCTCGCGGGCCAGTGCCGCCTGCTCCTGGTCCAACTCGAAACGCGTCACCTCGGCGGCGATCCGGTCGCTGACCCATTCCGCGCGGTATTTCGCGTCCAGCTCCGCCACGCGGGCTTCCTGCACGCGCAATTTCGCCTCCGCGATCGGATGTTCGAGCGTGAACAGCCGCGCGCCGGAGGCCACGACGGCGCCGGAGGTGGCATCCACCGTCTTGATGAACCCATCGGTGCCGGCCCGCACGAAGGCCTCCGGCGGGGTCCAGATCACCCCTTCCGCGGTGCTGTGCAAGGGCGCCGGAACCGCCAGCAACAGCGCCGCCACCACGGCCAGCGCGCCGAAGGTCAGCCCCGCCACCCGGCCGCGACACGCCTGATACTGCGCGCCGCCGATGACACCCCACAGCGCCTTGGCCATCGGCATCAGAATGCTCATGGTGATGGTGACCACCGCCATCGCGATCCCGGCGATGAAGTAATGCGCGGCCACGAACACCGCCACGCCCAGCGTCACCGTCACACGGTAGAGCCACGACAGCGGCGCATGCACGACCATCACCGCGCGCTCGAACCCGGTTGCGGCAAAATCACGCACCCCCGGCACGCGAAAGATATACCGGTTGACGAGGTGGCCCAGATAGCGCGTGCCGCGCTGCGCGAGGTTGGGGACCTCCAGCAGATCCGACAAAACGTAATACCCATCGAACCGCAACAGCGGGTTGCCGTTGACGACCACGGTGGAAACGCCGCCGATCAGCATGACGTTGAACGCGACCGCGCGCAGCAGCCCGGGCTCGGCCGAGGCCCATACCAGCGCCGCCACCGCCGCCAGCCCCAGCTCCACCATGATCCCGGCGGCGCCCACCATGGCGCGCTGCCACTTGCTGCGCAGCCCAGCCGACGCATTGGCGTTCACATACGGCACCGGGAACGCCACCAGCAGCATCACGCCCATCTCGCGCACCTCGCATCCGAAGCGCTTGGCGACATAGCCATGGCCCAGTTCGTGCAGGATCTTGACCACCGGGTAGCACAGCGCCAGCGCGACCAGGCCCTCGCCGGCCATCACCCGGTCCACCGCGTTCTCGCTCAGCTCGGTCCAATGCGCGCCGGCGGTCAGCAGCCCCGCCACCACCAGCACGAGCCAGCCCACGAAGCCGAGCCAGCCGAGCATCGGCCGCACCAGGGGCATGGTGCGCGAGAGGAAACGGTCCGGATCGATCAGCGGGATCTGCAGCGACATGGGCGAGCGCAGATTGCGCACCAGCAGTGCCCGCGAAAGCCGGTCGCGGCGCGACAGCAGCTCGGCGGCATCCGGCGGCACGTCGCCGGCCAGCAGATCCGCGCCGTGCAGCTGCATCAGCACCTGCACCACCGCTTCCTGGCCGGGCGCCTCGGTGTCCAGCTCGGCCACCATCTCCTGCCAGATGTCGTCGATGCTGCGCACCCCGTCCATCCGCGCCACGAACAGATACGCCGCGGGCGTCAGCCGATGAACCTGGCCCGACAGCGGATCGGACAGCGCATACCAGGATTGGCCACCGTAGCGATGCCGCTCTACCCGCACGTGGCTGGCGACGCGGGGCCGCAACCGCGCCACACGATACCAGCTCTGGACGAAGAAGCTGCCCCGATGCCCCCGATCCTGCGGTTGTTCAGGGCCTGGATCGATATCGGGATCGCTTGCAATTCGGCTCACGGCATCCAGGACCAGACCGTCATCCGCGCCCAGTCCATCATCCCGCGCGTCCACACCCACGCGATCGAATGCGCGGCGATGTCGATCTTGCCCACGCCCTCCATTCCCGGCCGCAGCCCGGTTTCAGATCCGTCCAGCGCCGCCTCGACCCGGAACGTGTTGCGCCCGGCGTCGGTCTCGGCCACCGAGGTGATCCGCGTGACGGTGAAGGTCTTGCGCATCCCCGTCATGCCCTGCAGCAGCAGGCTGCCGGTCTGGCCCGGGCGCACATAGCGGATATCCCGCTCATCCAGGCGCACCGTCACGCGGTAATCGTCGAGCGGCGCCACCTCGAACAGCACCTTGCCGGTCTCCACCGGCCCGCCGAGCGACTGCGAAAGATCGCCCGAGACGATCATGCCGTCGATCGGCGCCACGATGCGCGTGCGCGCCAGCTTCTCCCCCGCCAAAGCCGCCTGCGCCTCGGTCTGGCGCATCTGCGCCTCGATCTGCCCGCCCGTTGCCGGGTCGTGCTTGGCCATCGCCTCATGGGCCTTCACCGCAAGCCGATCATGCTCGCTTTGCCATTTCACGCGCTCCAGCCGAAGGTCGCGGTCGTCAAGCGTGGCCAGCAGATCGCCGGCATGCACGATGTCGCCCGCCTTGGCCGGCGCGGTGGCAATGAAGCCGTCGAACGGCGCCGGCACCACACGCTGCACCCGGCCTTCCAGAACCGCCTTGGCCGACACGCGAAAACTCGTCGGCACCACGATCGCGGCCACCACCGCCGCTACCGCAACAAGGCCCGCCAGCTTCCAGCCGATATGGCGCGGCCCGATGACCGCCGCCACGACGTCTTGCGCGCCATCCACGATCCGGCCGGACACCATCCGCCGCGCCCGGCGCTTCTGATCCAGAATGGGGCCCAGCAGCGTGGAAATCGCCTCGCCCAGGCGAACCAACGCCTCGCTCGGTGCCTCGGTATGCAACGTGGTGATGGCCCCGGCGGGCCCGCGATCGGTCAGCAGGGGGTAGGTGGTATAGAACCCCGCCGCATCCCAATGCGTCCGCATCGCCTTGTGCGCCACGAGGATACGCACCGCCTCGTCCGCCACCGCCGGCAGACGCAGGGTGAAACGCTGTTCGGCCGCCTCGTCCATCGCCTGCTCGATGCCGCCCACCATCGCCGTCTTGCGCTTGAACCAGGCGGTATGCGACAGCGCCTGCAAGCGAATGCCGCGCCCGCCATCCAGCCCGATCGCCACCCGCGCGGCCCCCAGCCGCACCGCCAGCTCGTTGGCCACGGCCATGGCGGCCGCATCGGCCCGGTCGTGCTCGTTGGCCACGGCCACGATATCGAGCGCCGCCGCCGCCGCCGCCACGCGCTGGCGCTCACGCCCCATCCGGTCACGCACGGATTGCGCCTCCAGCCAGCCCACGCCCCAATGCAGCGTGCGCAGCATCGTCTGGATCTGCGCCTCGGGCCGGGGCCTGAGATCCAGCACCACAACCCCTACCGGCCTGTCGCCATCGGCCAGGAACGGATACGCCACGTGCAGCCCCGTGGCGCCGCTGTCATGCGGCGGACGCTTCACCACCGGGGCGGAGATCTGCAGACACTCCTCGGCTATCCCACGCAGGAAGCTCATGTCCTGCGCCGCATCCGGCCACATCGCCTCGGGCGAGAACGGCTTTCCCGGCCGCGCCAGCAACAGCATCGCGCCATCGACATCGGCGAGGCTTCGGCATTGCAGCGCGAGCCAGCTCCGGCACAGAGACTCCGTCGATCCCGCGGAGGCAAACGCGGCCCAGAGACGCGCGTCCGGATCGATCTGCTGGCGCGTTTGTGAAAGCGTATGGTCCATGCTGCCGTCCCCTCCGCCGCGTATCAGCGCAGTCCGTCCAAAAATGGCGTCAAATGGCCCGGCAATGCCAGTGTAATTTGATGCCGACGGCGGCCGAAGGCGTCGATGCCCCGTTGGTTGCGTGCGGTTGCAGGCCGCACGCCCCTTATGCTGCGGGCGCGAAGGTTGCGTCGCGGGGTCGCAGCCCGTAACTTTGTGGCAAAGGGCTGCCTCTCCGGTGGGTCCGGTAACGGCGACGATGTCGCGCAATTCCAGGAGCACGCATGACCGACCAAACACCGGGCACCGTCACGATCACGTTGGACGGCACCAACAAATCCTCCACCATCAAGCTGCTGGAAGGCACCATCGGGCCGGCCGTGGCGGATATCCGTAAACTCTACGCCGATCTCGGCATTTTCACCTACGATCCCGGCTATGGCGGCACGGCGGCCTGCGAAAGCAAGATCACGTATATCGACGGCGACGAGGGCGTGCTGCTGCATCGCGGCTACCCCATCGAGCAACTGGCGATGAACTCGAGCTTCCTCGAGGTTGCGCATCTGCTGCTGAACGGCGAATTGCCGAACGCCGCCGAAAAGCATGATTTCGACATGGGCGTGATGCGCCACACCATGCTGCACGAGCAGATCCGCAGCATCTACCAGGGCTTCCGCCGCGACGCGCATCCCATGGCCGTCATGTGCGGCGTCGTGGGCGCTCTGTCGGCGTTTTACCACGACAGCCTCGACGTCAATAACCCCGACCACCGCCGCATCAGCGCCTTTCGCCTGATCGCCAAGGTGCCGACGATTGCGGCGTGGGCGTATAAATACACGATTGGCCAGCCGTTCATGTATCCGCGAAACGATCTCGGATACGCCGAGAACTTCCTTTATATGATGAACGCGGTGCCGGCCGAGCCCTACCACGTGAACCCTGTCCTGGCGCGCGCCATGGACCGCATCATGATCCTGCACGCCGATCACGAGCAGAACGCGTCCACCGCCACCGTGCGCCTGTCGGGCTCCACCGGCGCCAACCCGTTCGCCTGCATCGCCGCCGGCATCGCAAGCCTTTGGGGCCCCGCCCATGGCGGCGCCAACGAGGCGGTTCTGAAGATGCTGGCCGAGATCGGCCATGTCGACAACGTGAAGCCCTTCCTCGACCAGGTGAAGGACAAGAACAGCCATTCCCGCCTGATGGGTTTTGGCCACCGCGTCTACAAGAACTTCGATCCACGCGCCAAGATCCTGCAGGCCACCTGCCACGAGGTGCTGGCCGAACTCGGCATCAAGAACGACCCGCTGCTTGATCTCGCGATGGAGCTCGAAAAGATCGCGCTGCACGACGAGTATTTCATTGCCCGCAAGCTCTACCCGAACGTCGACTTCTACTCCGGCATCATCCTCAAGGCGATGGGCATCCCCACCAGCATGTTCACCGCCCTTTTCGCGGTGTCACGCACGGTGGGCTGGATCAGCCAGTGGAAAGAGATGATGGAGGACCCCTCGCAGCGCATCGGCCGCCCGCGCCAGATCTACACGGGCGCAGCGCAGCGGGACTACGTGGCGATCGACCAGCGCGCCTGACACGGCCTGTCGCCAGACGCTGAAACACCGGCCCGTGATATCGCGGGCCGGTGTTTTAATGCCTGACAGGAGCACTCTGCGCACGAACGCGTGAACAGGCCGCATTGTCCGCGACACGCAGCGTGATATCGCCTCTCGCCACCGATCGGGATGTGACCGCGCTGATTTGCGCTGGCAGGCGGCGGCTTTAGCGCGTTGGATTCACACAGATAACAGCCGTTATACAGAGCGGTGTGGCTCAGCACGCTTAACATGCTGTTAACGCTTTGATTGCGGCGATTAGATTCTTTATTATCAGTATATTTTTCTTGTTATTTATTGCATTCATTTATTTGCTTTTTGTTTTTAACAATCGTCTATTTCCGAGATCACAATAGTCGTTAACATACAATCGTAGGTGGTCGATTGTGACCATCAAACCAGAAGGAGACTCGGCGATGGTCATGTATCCATCCCTGGACAAACTGGTGCGGACCAGGCTGCGCCAGTGGCCGCAACGGCCACCCGGCATGGCAGCCAAAACCGGCAGCCCCGATGGCTGGCTGCGCGGGCGCCCGTGCGAAACCAACGGGACCAATTTTCCGTTCTTGAAATTGCCTGGCAGCAACCGCTTCCGCACCTTGCCGGATGGGCTGTGGCTCAATTTCGGCGGCACCATGCACGAGCCGTTTGTCGACATCTTCGCCATCGAGGCGTGCGGATCACTCGGCAACCTGCTCGATAAGCGCTCCCGCTTCGCGCCCAGCACGCACTCCCTGCTGGCTGTCTGCCCAGTGCCCTGGCTGATGCACGGCGTGATGGCGAACGACACGACACCGCGCTGGAAGGTGACAGGCGTGATCCGCGAGGAGCCCACGATGCCGCTTATTCTGCCGGTGCGCGACATAAAGGTGATGTATGGGCTGAAGGACCGCCATTATCAGGGCTTCACAGAAAGCCAGATCCCTCATCCGCACGAGTATTTCGTGCCCATGGACGCGCTGACCGCCGAACGCGGCCATGAGAGCCCCGCCATCCAGGCCCTGGTGGCGCGCAGTGCGGTGAACGCGAACTTTCTGGGCGCCGGCCCGTGACGCTTCAAGCCTTAATTTTCAAGCCCCTAGGCGCTCGGACATCAGCGCGCGCAACAGGTCCGGGCGGTCGGTGCACAGCCCGTCGATGCCCCAGTCGATCAGTCGCGCCATATCCGCAGGTCCATTTACCGTCCACGGCACCACGCGCAAGCCCAGCGCATGGGCCCGATCGAGCGCGGCACGGTCGAGCGTCGCGGCAAGCGGCGCCCAGGTTGGCTGATAAGGACAAGATTGCGCGGCATCCGCCACACGCTCTGCCATGGCCGCATCGCTTTGCCCCTCGCTGAGCCACGCCAGCGGGATTGTGGGGTGGCAACGCCGCAGAAACGCCAGGCCCCGCCAATCGAAAGACCGCACGGCCAGCCGCGGCAAGGCAGCGCAGGCATGGGCCACGTCCACCACCGCCTGCGCCATGGCCGCCGGTGACACTGACGTATCGGGGGTCGCGGGGTTGGTCTTCAATTCTGCGTCGATCCGCACATTCCACGCAGCGGTCGCCGTGAAAACCTCCGCCAATGTTGGAATGCAGGCGCCATCGAACGAGACCTGATCCGGATGCGCCCGCGCCGTGGCACTTCCTGGCCGAGCGCGCCCGACATCGAAACCCCGCAACGCCGCGAGGGACAGGGACCGCACCGCGATCCCCTTCGCAGCGAGCCAGGCGCCATCTCGCGTGCGCGTGAGATCGACGTTCAGCACCGGGTCATGCACCACCACCGCCACGTCGTCGGCGGTGACGGCGATATCGAGTTCGATACTGTCGAGCCCGAAATCCAGCGCACGCCGAAAACCCTCCAGCGTGTTCTCGGCGAACAGCCCCCGCGCGCCCCGATGGCCCTGCAGTTCGAACGCGCCGATTGGCTTCACGCCGGCGGCGTGGCCGGGGCCGGGGTCTTCATCATCGTGCCCGTCATCGGGATGAAGAACACGCCGACATCTTTGCGGGTGCGAATCTTGCCGTCCTCGTCCTTGGTATAGACATAGAGGAACTGGCCGCGCTTGAACGGCTGGCCGATGGGGATCAACGCACGCCCACCGGGCTTGAGCTGCTTGAACAGCTCCGGCGGCGCATATTGGGCGGCGCAGGTGATGATGATGATATCGAAACCGCCATCAACCTCCGGCCAGCCGAAATATCCGTCGCCGACGCGGCTTTCGATATTGTCGTAGCCCAACGGCGCGAAGATCTTGCCCACTGCGCGACCCAGGGGTTCGATGATCTCGATCGAATACGATTTCTTCACAATCCGGCTCAGCAACGAGCTCTGAAAGCCGCTGCCGGTGCCGATTTCCAGGGTCACGTCGCCGGCCTTGGGCTTAGCCACCTGCGTCATGTAGGCCTGGCCCAGGTAATCCGACAGGGCGGAGCCATAGCCGAGTGCCCAGGGCTTCGGATTGTCCTCATACGCCTCACCCGGCGTGGCGCGCCTGTTGTCGTATTGATAGTGGAAATACTCGCGCGGCAATTCCTGAAACGCCGCCATCACCGCAGGATCGGCCGAACCGAGACGTTCCTTCAAATACTGCTCTATGCGCCGCATCACGGCCGGCTTGCGCGCCTGGATGGCCTGGAACTGCGATTCGGACAGATCGACGGGACGACCCGACTTCGCCATCGCCTCCATATACGCCGCCCGCGTCCACGGCGCAGAGGCCGCCTGTGCCTGGGGAACGATGAGCGATGCGCCGGCGGTGGCGATCAGGCTACGACGGGAGAAATCGGTCAAGTCGAACTCTTTCTGTCTCGGGGGAACACGGCGTTGGCGATCACATACAATGAAAGCGCGGCAATCAATACGCTGCTGTATCCCGTTTGCAACGCAATCAGGTTGGCCAGTGGCGTGGAAACCACAGAAAAAGCGCCGTTGAGCCCCCAGGCCCATGGCATGAAGCCGCCACCGCCTGCCCGGCTGAGCCCCAGCGGGAACGGAAGGCCCAGCGCCACCGAAACCGGCGCCACCACAGCCACCACCAAAGCGGCACGCACGAGGAACGACTCGTCCAACGTGGCCATGATCGTCGGCTCCAGAGCGAAATAGACCGCGGCACACCATGCCACGATCACCACGATGGCGATGTCGATCCCCCGGCGCGGCCGCTCCTCGAACCGGGCGCTGAGCATGCTGCCGATGCCGGAGAAGATGAGCATCGCCGTCAGCACGATGGCAAAGCCGCTGGTGCGCTCGTTCAGATAGAAGCTGGCGCGCTCGATCAGGTAGAGTTCGATGAACAGGAAGCCGAGGCCGAGCGCCGCGAAGTAGATCGCCGCCCGCCATGCGCTCACCCCTTGGGCCGCCACGCGCCTGCCGCCGAACAACGGCACCGCCAGCACGATCAGCGCAATGACGCAGGCCTGGGCCAGCACCGCGAGATTGACCAGCGGGCCGATCTCCGCCTGCGGCAGGATCTCCAACCGCTTCAGGATCGTGCCCAGCTGAGACAGCCGCAGAACCGCATAGAACGACGGACGATCCAGGGTGATCGGCCGCAGATTGAACGCCTGGCCGGAGCTCGTCTGCTCCCCGCGCAACACGCCCGGCGCCTCGTCGGCGATCGCATCATGGGCGCCATCGCCGGACACCACCTCCCCTTCGGCAAACGACACCGCGGGCAGATCGTTGAAGATCTCGGTTTTCCCGGCGGTCTCCATGCCCGGAAAATATGAGACGTCGAAGCTGCGCTCGCTGCAGAAACGCCGGGCGGCGGCGATTCGATCAGCGGTGAAACTCTGCGGCGACACCAGAATCCGCACATTCCAGGCGGAGCGATACACCAGCACGTGGCTGGCCGGATCCGACAGCCCCGCGGCCAGCAGCCCCTGGCGCACCGTGGCCAGCATGCGCACCGCATAGGCCGGAAATTCCCGGATCGACACCGGAATGGACAGCACCCCGTCATGCGACAGCGCGCCCAGATAGGCGGCGATCGCCTCGGTGGTGAAGGCGGAGCCGTTGGCCTCGCCGCTGTCGAGGAAGTCGCCGGCGATGTCGATCACATCATACTGTGTGCCGCGCACGGCCGCGATCGGGCTGCGGCCGCTCACCGGGGCCTGCGCGCCGAGCTGGCGGCGCAGCAACAGCCGGATCATCGTCTCCGGTTCCAGCACGGTGATATCGGTGGCCCCCAAGGCCCGCGCCTCCACCGCGCGAAACCCGCCGGAGCTTCCGATCATCAGCGCGCGTGCCTTCGGCGCGATGGCATAGGGCAGCGCCGCCAGCGTGCCCGCGGCATAGGCGGCATCCAGAACGCCCGGCTTCGGCAGCGCCGCCACCCGGTTGCCGTCGCGATACATGCCATATGTCGTGGGCGGGCCCGGCAGGCCCAGCATCCCGGCGTTGTTGGACAGATCGGTATCCACCCGTTCGGTGAAATCCTCCAGGATCATATACAGCCCGCGTGCCGAACGGATCTCGTTCAGCACCTTGGCGTCGGGCGTATGCAACGGTGCGTAGATCGCCTTGTAATCGTTGAAATCGGCCTTGTTCGCGCCGATCAGCAACGCCTCGCTGGCCACCAGCGCAAGCAGTGCCACAGGCAGCACGCGCTTGTAATTGGGTGAAAAGGCCGAGGCCAGCGCCATCGGCACCAGCAGGCACGGCAGCAGCATGAACGGGTGCACGCTGCCCATCAACGCCAGCGCGGCGAGCGAGCCGACACCGGCGCCGGTGAGATCGAAGCCGTAGACCCGGCCGATCTCGGTATCGTTGAGGATGAAGCACAGGCTGACATACAGGCCAGCGAGAAAGAAGAACGGCAGCAACGCCGCGTAATACCCGGCGATCAGCCAAAGCTGCGATGCGAACGTTGCCTGGTTCTGCAGCTGCAGCGGATTGAACGGATTGGTGGTGACGAAGTGAAACCCCACCGCGGCCACCGCCACCAGCACCGCCGGCAACCAGTCCAGCAACAGCCGCCCATGCCGCGTGAAGAACGGCCGTGCCAGCGCCATCACCACGCCGGACAAGGCAAAGCCCGCCAGCACGATCGATATGACCCAGTAGCCATATTCCGACCACTTCGCGACGGCGAAATATCGCGTAAGGGCAATTTCGAAGCCCACCGTCGCCAGGGACACCAGAAACAACGGCGCCAGGATGTGAAGGCCGGCCCGCCCCGTCACCCGCCCACCCGCCGGCTGAGAAAGCTCTGCAGAACGGCGTTGAACCGTGGCGCATCGTCGACGAACAGCGCGTGGCCGATATCCGGGATCACCAAGGTCTCCGCTGCGGGATGGTGCGCGGCAAGGTTGCCGGCCTGCCCGGCAAAGCCGGGTCTGACGACGTAGAGCACCGGCTTGGCGGTGGCATACAACGCCTCTTTCCAATAGGTTCGCGGCACCGTGTAGCCGAGCAAGGCGTTTGCCGCCGGCTCCGGCGTGCGCAGAGAAGCGGCGGTGAGCTGCGCGAGATAGCCGGGTGGCTGCGGCCGCTTGAACATCGAGCGAACGAAGCCGGCCATGAACGCCTCATGCGTCTGGCGCGGCGCCTTGTGATACGGCTGCCGGGACGGCTGCGGCGGCGGATCCTCGCCCACCGAATTGTCGATCAGCACCAACCCCGCCAGCGCGGCATCGCCGTGGGCGTGCACATAGGCCAGACTATCGAGTACACCCAACGACCAGCCGATCAGAACCACGCGCTGGGCCGACAATGTGCGCACGAGTTCGGCGATGTCCTCGCCCCGGCGATCATAGGTGTAGCCCGAGGCCGCCACGTCGCTGCTGCCCTGGCCGCGCGGATCCAGCACCACCACGCGGTAGCGCCGGGCGAAATTCGTCATCTGCGGCTGAAAGATCCAGCCCGGCATCGTCCAGCCCGGCACGAACACGAGCACCGGCGCCCCTTTCGGCGACGACCCGATATCGACATAGTGCAAACGCACGCCATCGCTGGTTGTGAAAAAACGATCCGCCGCGCTGGCCCGGGCCTGGCCTGGTATGGCACCGCTGCCAATCAACAGACTCGTCGCGAGCAGAATGATCGTTGAAAACAGACGCATGGCCTGAACTGCCGTCCCTGCCCCGTCCTGTCAACACGCTCCCAGGCAAAAGCACATGAACGATCCCGAACCGTCGCGCAAAGGGGCCATCGGCGCCCTTATCCTGGTGGTGGCCCTGGTGTGCGGCGGCATCTGGATTCAGCGCGGCATTCGCGCCAACAGCGTAATTGAAGACTGCATGATGCAAGGCCGCAAGAACTGTGCGCCCATTGCACCCTGAAGGCCCACACGTTGCGATGCGTGAATCCGCCAAGACAGACTGGAAAATCAGCCGTTTCGCCCCACGTCCAGCGCGCTATAGAAGGACACCGCCCATGTTGATCTCCCGCCGCACGACCATGACCGCCCTGCTCGGCACCGCCGCCGCGGCAACCCTGCAGGCATCGGCCCACGCCGCCGCCCCGATTTCCGGCCAGCAGGCGCCCTCGTTCTACCGCAGCAAGGTGGGTGACATTGAGATCACCGCGATTTCGGACGGCTACGCCACCTTCCCCAAGATCGACGGCTTCGTGAGAAACGCCACACCGGACGCCGTGCAGGCAGCACTTGCCGAAGGGTTCGTGCCGACCGACAAGGTGCAGATCCCGTTCACCACCCTGGTGGTCAACACCGGCGGCAAACTGATACTGATCGACAGCGGCAACGGCGACCTCGCAGCGCCGACCAGCGGCATCTGGATGAAGAATTTCCGCGCCGCCGGCTTCACCCCCGAGGAAGTGGACATGGTGGTGATCAGCCATTTCCACGGCGACCACATCAACGGCCTGCGCCTGAAAGACGGCACGGCGGTGTTCCCCAAGGCCGAGATCAAGGTGCCGGAGCCGGAGTTCACGTTCTGGATGAGCGACGACAATCTCGCCAAGGCCCCCGAGGGTCTCAAGGGCAATTTCAACGTCGCCCGCCGGGTGTTCGCGCCGATGGCCAAGGACGTGACTTTGTATGCCTGGGAGAAAGAAGTGGCCCCGGGGATCGTCGCCCATGCGGCGCCCGGGCACACCCCCGGTCACACCATCTTCAGCATCAATTCCGGCAAGGCCAGCTTCATGGCGGTGTCCGACATCACCAACGTGCCGGTGCTGTTCGTGCGCAATCCGGATTGGGCGGTGATGTTCGACCAGGACCCCGACACAGCCCGCGCCAGCCGCCACCGTGTGCTCGACATGGTATCAGCCGACAAGATGCAGGTAGGCTTCTACCATGCCAACTTCCCGGCCACCGGCTTCATCACAAAGGATGGCGGCCGCTACAATCTGGTGCCAGCCCCCTGGAAACTGCCTGTCTGATCTAGGGCCTGATGATTTGAAGTAGACAAAATCATCAGGCTCTAACTTGTTGTTTTATCGATCATGTTAATGCGTTTGGGTGAAGCAACCCAAACGCATCATGATCTAGGTTTGTTGGTGGAGTGCCGGTGCGCACTCCACCAATGCGGCCACCGCCGCGCCGTCCACCGTCACCGCGTGATTGAGCGGCCCGTGACCCCGACCGAACCCCGGGGCATTCTCGATCGCCAGACGCACATAGGCCCGTGCACGCTGCACGGCATCGGGTAACGACATCGCCTGCGCCAGCCCGGCCGCGATTGCGCTGGCGAGCGTGCAACCCGTGCCATGCGTGTGGCGGCCCGAGATTCGCCTGGCGCTGTAGCGATGCGTGGCGGTTTGCGTGATCAGAAAATCGATCACGTCGGGCCCGTCGAGATGACCGCCTTTCACCAGAACGGCCGGCACGCCGAGGCTCAAAAGCACCCACGCCGCGCGTTCCATGTCGGCCTCAGTCGCAATGGCGAGACCCGTCAGCGCCTCCGCCTCCGGAATATTCGGCGTGAGCACGGCGGCCAGCGGGATCAGCCGCTGCTTCAAGAGGGCCACCGCCTGTTGCGCCAAAAGGCTCGCGCCGCCTTTGGCCGTCATGACGGGATCGAGCACCAGAGGCACACTGGGGCGATGGGCTTCCAGTTCGGCCGCGATCGCCTCGATCGTCGCGACGTCGGAGAGCATGCCGGTCTTCACCACATCCACGCCGATATCGCCGAACGCGAGGCGGATCTGATGGCGAATGAAATCGACCGGCACCGCGTGCACGGCGTGCACACCCAGCGTGTCCTGCGCCGTCAATGCGGTCACGGCGGTCATCGCGTATCCACCCAACGCGGTGATCGTTTTGGTGTCCGCCTGAATGCCCGCGCCGCCACCGCTGTCGGACCCCGCGATGACAAGCACGCGGCCGCGCATCTGCATCGCGTTCAGGCGGCCGCGCCGACGAGCTTGCCTGCATCGGTGCCCGCGGCCTCCGCGATGCGATGGCACAGCGTGTCCACCACCCGGCCGACCATCTCGGCATCCTCGCCCTCGGCCATCACCCGGATGACCGGTTCGGTGCCGCTTTTGCGGATCAACAGGCGGCCTGTGGCGGCCAGCTCGTGTTGTGCGCTGGCGATGGCGGCCTGCACCTTGTCGTCCAGCAACGGGGACGGTCCGGTGAAACGCACACTTTTCAAAAGCTGCGGCAGCTTGTCGAACAGATGGCACGCCGTGCTGGCCGGGCGCTGGGTTTCAACAAGAACGGCGAGTACCTGCAACGCCGCCAACAGCCCGTCGCCGGTGGTGGCGTAATCGGACAACACCATATGGCCGGATTGCTCGCCGCCCACGTTGAACCCGCCGGCGCGCATGCGTTCGACCACGTAGCGATCGCCGACCTGGGTGCGATGCAGCGCCAGGCCACGATCGCCCAGAAATCGCTCTAGCCCGAGATTGGACATGACGGTGGCCACGATGCCGCCACCGGTCAGCCGCCCCTGCTCGCCCCAGTTGCGCGCGATCAATGCGAGCACCTGGTCGCCGTCCACGATGGCACCGGTTTCATCGGCCAGGATCAGCCGGTCGGCGTCGCCGTCCAATGCCAGGCCCAGATGGGCGCCGGTGCGCCGCACCTCGCCGGACAGGAATTCCGGCACCGTGGAACCGCAGCCGCGGTTGATGTTGAAGCCATCCGGCTTGACACCGACCTCGATGACATCCGCGCCCAATTCCCACAACACCGTCGGCGCCACCTTGTAGGCGGCCCCATTGGCGCAATCGACGACGATCTTCAGCCCATCCAGCCGCAATCCGCGCGGGAAGGTGGCCTTGGCAACCTCGATGTAACGCCCCGCGGCGTCGTTCAACCTCGAGGCCCGGCCGAGCTTGGCGGGAGCGGCGAGTTCGCTGCCGAGGTCCGCCTCCATCATCGCCTCGATCTCAAGCTCGGTGTCGTCCGACAGCTTGAATCCATCCGGGCCGAACAACTTGATGCCATTGTCCTCGAACAGGTTGTGCGAGGCCGAAATCATCACACCGAGGTCGGCGCGCAGGCTGCGCGTCAGCATGGCCACCGCGGGCGTGGGCAGGGGGCCGGCGAGCACGACATCCATGCCGGCACCGACGAAGCCCGCCACGAGCGCCGGCTCGATCATGTAGCCGGATAGGCGCGTGTCCTTGCCGATGACGACACGGTGGCGATGCGCGCCCCGGGTGAACAGCAGCCCCGCCGCCTGGCCAAGGCGCAAAGCGATCTCCGCTGTCATCGGCGCGGTGTTGGCGGTGCCGCGGATGCCGTCTGTTCCAAAGAAACGCCGTGTGGTCGGCATAAAGGCGCTGTCCTAAAGGTCTTATGGTTTGTTCGCACGATATTATGTCGAAAAGCTGACCAGAAGCTTAACGCGTTGATGCCCAGGCGTGAGGCGAACGCTCAAGCAGATAGGCGATCCGATCGGCGGCGGCATCCGGATATCCGACATCCGTCGCCCGCGCAGTTTATGACCCCTGGAAACGCGCTGCAAGCGGCGCTGCCAGCCCGTGGTACACTCAGCCGATCCCGGCCAATCCGCGCCAGACCCGCACCGCCTGCACGGTGGCGGCGACGTCGTGCACGCGCAGCACCGACGCGCCCTTGCTCATCGCCCACAGCGCCGCGGCGATCGAGCCCGCTTCGCGCTCCGCAGCGATCCGTTGGCCAGATAGCGCGCCGACGAAGCCTTTGCGCGACACGCCGACCAGCATCGGCAACCCCAGCATCATCAACGAGTCCAGTCGCTGCAACAACGCCACGCTGGCAGCGGGCGCCTTGGCAAACCCGATGCCGGGGTCGACGGCAATCTGCGTGCGTTCGATGCCGTTGGCACAGGCACGCTCCACCCGCGCCGCCAATTCATCCGCCACCTCCACGGCGACATCATCGTAGTGCCCGAGCCGCGTCATGCTGCCGGGGTCCCCGCGCATATGCATCAGAACCACCGGGCAGCCGGCCTTTGCCACCACGGCCGCAGCACACGGGTCGTGCATGAGGGCAGACACGTCGTTGACGATTCGTGCTCCCTGGTCGAGCGCGGCCTGCATGGTCGCGGCGTTGCGGGTGTCGATGGAAACCGGAACGCCCTGGCGCGTCAGAGCCGCTACCACCGGAAGCACGCGGCCCATTTCGGTCTCAACCGAAATGGTCTCCGCGCCCGGACGTGTGCTTTCCCCCCCGACATCGATCAGGTCGGCACCCTCTTCCATCATCGCAAAAGCGGCCGCCACCGGATTCCGGTGACGGCCGCCATCGCTGAAACTGTCCGGGGTGACATTGAGGATCCCCATTACAAGCGGATAGGGACCCTCAAATCCGGCCCAACGCCGAAGCTGCAACGTCCCGCTACTAGCCCGGCTGCGGCGCCGTACCCAGACCACCCGGCGGCGGCACGGGACGCGTCGTGGTCGGCACGGACGCCCGACGGCTATCGGCCGCAGGCTCATCGTTCACGCGCTTGACCACCTTCTCACCGCGCAGCAACTGGCGTATCTCGTCGCCCGACAAGGTTTCATGCTCCAGCAGGCCATGTGCCAACGCGTTCAGCTGATCGATGTTGTCCGTCAGGATTTTCTTCGCGGAGTGGTAGGCATGGTCGATCACCACCTTGATCTCGTTATCGATTTCACGGGCCGTGGCTTCAGACACGTTCTTGTTCTGCGTGACCGAATGACCCAGGAACACCTCCTGGCTATTGTCGGCATAGGCGATCATGCCGAGTTTGTCGCTCATGCCCCACTCGGTGACCATCATGCGCGTTTGATTGGTCGCCATCTTGATGTCGCCGGATGCGCCGTTGGAGACCTTGTCCGCACCAAACGTGATTTCCTCGGCGGCCCGGCCACCCATCGCCATACAAAGCTCCGCCAGACACTTCGCCTTGGACTTCGAGTAACGATCGCCTTCCGGCAGCGACATCACCATGCCCAACGCACGGCCACGCGGAATGATCGTGGCCTTGTGCACCGGGTCGCACTCCGGATTGTGCATGGCACAGATGGCGTGACCGGCCTCATGAAACGCGGTCATGCGCTTCTCATCGTCGGACATCACAAGAGACCGCCGCTCCGTGCCCATCATGACCTTGTCCTTGGCATGTTCGAACTCGAACATCGCCACCACGCGCTTGCCCATGCGGGCGGCCAGCAGAGCGGCCTCGTTCACGAGATTGGCCAGATCGGCACCGGAAAAGCCGGGCGTGCCGCGCGCGATCACCTTCGGGTCGACGTCAGATGCCAACGGCACCTTGCGCATGTGCACGCGCAAAATCTTCTCGCGACCGTTCACGTCGGGGTTCGGCACCACCACCTGGCGGTCGAACCGGCCGGGGCGCAGCAAGGCGGGGTCAAGCACGTCAGGCCGGTTGGTGGCGGCGATCAGAATGACGCCCTCGTTGCTTTCGAAACCGTCCATTTCGACAAGCATCTGGTTCAGCGTCTGCTCCCGCTCGTCGTTGCCGCCGCCCAGGCCGGCACCGCGATGGCGGCCGACAGCGTCGATCTCGTCGATGAAGATGATGCACGGGGCATTCTTCTTGCCCTGCTCGAACATGTCGCGCACCCGGCTTGCGCCGACGCCCACGAACATCTCGACGAAATCCGAACCGGAGATGGTGAAGAACGGCACATTGGCCTCACCGGCGATGGCGCGGGCAAGAAGCGTCTTGCCGGTGCCTGGCGGGCCCACGAGCAGCACCCCCTTCGGGATTTTGCCGCCGAGGCGCTGGAACTTCTGCGGGTCCTTCAGGAACTGCACGATCTCCTCGAGCTCAGCCTTCGCCTCGTCGATACCCGCCACGTCATCGAACGTGATGCGGCCTTGCTTCTCCGTCAGCAGGCGCGCACGCGACTTGCCAAAGCCCATGGCCCGCCCGCCGCCGCCCTGCATCTGGCGCATGAAGAACACCCAGACGCCGATCAGAAGCAGCATCGGGAACCACGACAGCAGGTAGTGGAGCAGCGGATTGACATCGCTGTCCTCCGGCTTTGCCACAACGCGCACGCCCTTCTCCGTGAGGCGCGAGACGAGGCTCGGGTCTTCCGGTGTGTAGGTTTGGAAGCTGCGTCCATCCGTGAGCTGACCGCTGACGGTGCGGCCCATGATGGTGACGTCGCGCACGCGCCCGCCGTTCACTTCACTGACGAAATCCGAATACGCAACCTGAGCCGCCACAGGGCGACTGGCGCCGGGCTGGAACAGGTTGAACAACACCACCAGCAGCAAGGCGATGATCACCCAAAGGGCAAGGTTGCGGCCAAAATTGCTCATTTTATTCCCCGGCCTGTTGGCCATTCGATCCTCAGGCTTTCGCCGTGAAATCAACATAGGGAGCCGCGCGCAAAAGCGCATCCCCCAACGAACTTAAGTCCTTTGCACGATCCTGTTCCTAACGTTGCATGCTCGGCAATGGGAAATACGGTGCGACGGTCGCGGGCGAAAACGCCGCGTGGACCACGATAGGGCGCAAGTGATTAAAAATGTCCTTATCCGATGACACCACCCTGTAGCCCTGGCGGAGCACCGGCATCGTCCGCATCGCCGCAGAGGGCCACGCGTGCCGGCCCCGGGGCGCGTCGTCACCCCAGGCACCCAGCGTGAGCTCCGCCGCCTCGCCATACCCCGGCGGCAGGTTCGCCAGACGAAACCGCTCGTCCCATACCGCGCCGATCCGCGCCGCCACCGGCGTTTGCACCGCCCGTGCCTCACGCACGACCAGCAGGCCCGGACCGAACCGGCCGGCCGCCAACAGCCGCGTGCCCGACAGCGTGGCCGGCACCGGCGCGGCCGCCAGCGCGACCACCTGCGTCAACGACGGTGGCCGGAATGCGCCGCCGATCACCTGCAGAAGATGGGCGAGCGCCGCCGCCGGAATGGGACCGGGCAGCATCACGGCGAAACCCTGGGGATAAAACGTCACGCGGTCCGCCAGCGCGCGATGCCAATCCTGCTCCCGGGCGGCGCGTGTCCGCCCGCGAGAGGCGGTGGACATTGCAAATCCGTGTTGCCCGCTCTGCACACTGCCAAGCCGGCGCCGCTCGGCGCGAAGCCGTCCGCGCAAGGCGAACGGGCTGGCATTGGACGGGTCTTCCACCCATCCGATCCCCCGCCCGCGCAGCCACGCGCGCAGCGTTTCCGGGTTTGTGCCCAGCAGAGGCCGCAGGCGCCGGACCCGGGACGTTTCCACAAGTGCGGCCATCCCGGCCAGACCGCCCGCCGCACTTTGGCGAAGCATGCGCATGATCACCGTCTCCGCCTGGTCGCCGGCATGATGGCCAAACACGAGATGCACGATGCCGGCCGCGGTACACGCCGCCTCCAGGGCGTCATGCCGCGCATCCCGCGCGCGTTCGGCCAAGGCGGGACCGGGGGCCAGGCCCGTCACCGCAAGAATAAAAGCCTCGATGCCGCATGCGCGTAGCCGGCCGGCAACCTCGGATGCCTCCGTCGCGGCGTCGTCTCGAATGCCATGATCGACGATCAATGCCAGCACCCGGCCGCCGCACGGTTGCGCCCAGGCCTGGGTCAGCAGCACCGCCGCCATGCTGTCTGCCCCGCCGGAGACCGCCACGGCGATACGCAGGGGTGTTTCGAACGGTCCGAGTCCGTCCATTATCGTGGCGAATACGCCGTCGAGATCGAGGCCGGCGGCCTCCGTGGATCCGGTCAGCGGCAGGCGGCGGAGGTGCGCAGGGTTGCGGCGCGCGTGGCGATGTCGGGCCGCGGGCTTGGGAATTGTGCTTTCAGCGTATCGAGCGCGGCGCAGGCCGAACGCTTTTCGTTGATGGCGGCCAGGCTGGCGGCGAGGCCCACAAGGCTGTCCTGCGCGTGCGCGCCCTGTTTGCTGCGATCATAGGTGTCGCCATACGCCACGGCTGCCTGCGGGTAGTTCCGCTGACCGTTCATGGCCTGCGCCAGCAGGAACTGGCCGTCATAGGCGCGCGGCGACCCCTTCACCGCGATGACCTCGCGCGCATTGGTTTCGGCCTGCGTGTAATCCCGCCGCGCGAGAGCGGCTGTGCCTTCCTGCAAGGCCAGTTCCGGCGTGCGTTTCACTGGCGCGACGGGGGCGGTACCCACCGGCAGCGATCCGAGCGAGGTTGGTGCCGGACCGCCGGATGGGGGCGTGACGGGCGGCGGATTGGCGGCGCCCTGTCGTCCCGGCGCGGCACTGCCACCCGCCCCACCACCTGCTCCGGCGCCGCTATCGAGGCGGAACTGGAGGTCACCGATCTGCTTGGCGAGATCGGCACCCTGGCGTTGGCGGGCGTTCTCCATCTCATCCAGTCGCCCATTCATCTGTCGCACGGCGTTTTCCAGCCGGTCGACACGGTCGAGCAGCACCGCCGTCATCTCAGATCCACCAGCCACAGGCGCCGGGCCGCGCCCGATGGCGCTGGGCGAGCCGCCACGGCCCGGATCGGACCGCAGGGCCTGGAGGTCCCGGCGAAGCTCCAGAATCTGGTTTTGCAGCGCGATGCCCTCGCGGGACTCCATCTGCGCATGGGACGGCGTGCTGGCCAACACGACCGCGGCGATGACGCCTGCCATCAGAAATTTCATCATACCATCCTCACCCGACTGCCAATCCGAACGTCGCACACGCGTTTTAGAGCCTGATGATTTTGAGTAGACAAAATAATCAGGCTCAAACTTGCTCTATTATCGATCATGTTTATGCGCTTGGGCGAAGCAATCCCAACGCATCATGATCTAGTTAGCGCCGCTGAAGGCAAAGAAAAACCGGCAGCCCTGAGACTGCCGGTTTCCTTATCCGCGAAGCAAGGCGCGGTTCAGCGAACCGAGGTGATCGCGTTGCGGTTCTGGGCGTAAGCGGCCTCGTTCGAACCCAGGGCGACCGGGCGGTCCTTGCCATAGGAGATCGTGGTGATGCGGGTCGACGACACGCCCTTGGCCACCAGGTAATCGCGAGCGGCGGAGGCGCGGCGCTGGCCGAGGGCGATGTTGTATTCCTCGGTGCCACGCTCGTCGCAGTTGCCGGCGAGCTGGACGTTGTTCGAGGCATACTTGCCCAACCAGGCTGCCTGGCGGTCGAGCGTGCCACGGCCTTCGGTCGGCAGGCTGGACTTGTTGTATTCGTAGAACACGCGATCGCCGACGTTGGCGACCAGGTCTTCCTGGCTGCCCGGCGTCACGGTCGAGGTGCCGGCGGTGGCGCCGTTGCCACCGGTGGCGGCGGTGTCGGGGGTTGTGCACGCAGCCAGCAACGAGACGGCAGCGAAAGCGCCCAAGATTTTGAAGTTCATCGATTTGCGTCCCTGGATAAGATGCGAGCTGGTAACAACAACCCAACGAGAGCGATCCCCCGGCGGGTCAGCGAATTCAAATTGCCGCCGTCATGCCCGACCAATGAGCATCTGCAACATGAAACGGGCTTACCCCTTCGTTGAGAAGAAGGTCAACAGGTAGTGTCATCTACGCCACACATGTCATCCATGCTGTGGCAAGCATGCAACGAAAACGCTTGTACCCCAAAAAGGTTGCATGTTCGTTTTATGATACGATGCGCTGGTTCGTTGTCAGCCTGGCAATGGTCCCCAGGCCGGCTCCGACGCGTCCGTGGGGGTGGCCACCTGGCGTTCGTTGAACCCTGTGATGTCGATCGATACCAGGCGTGCGCTGAACCCGCTGCCCCGATTGTCGCGCGCCGGCGTTTCACGCCAGAACATGAGAACCCGACCGTTCGGCGCGAACGTCGGGCCTTCGACATAGAAGCTTTCCGACAGAATCCGCTCGCCGGACCCGTCCGGACGCATCACGCCGATCGAGAACGTGCCGCCGTTGATGCGCGTGAACGCGATCAGATCGCCGCGCGGGCTCCACACCGGCGTGGCGTAGCGGCCGCTGCCGAAACTGATGCGCTTGGCCCCACCGCCGCCGGCGCCCATCACGTAAAGTTGCTGATCGCCACCGCGGTCGGAGTTGAAGACGATCTGCGTGCCGTCCGGGCTGTAGCAGGGCGAGACGTCGATCGAGCCCGAGTCGGTCAGTTTGCGCGCCCCGCGGCTGCCCAGGTCCACCGAGTAAATGTCGGAGTTGCCGTTCTGCGTGGTCTGCGACATCACCACCGAGTTGCCGTCCGGCGCGAACCGCGGCGACAGCGTGAGCCCCGAGAAGTCGCCCAGCGGCTGCTGGCGGCCGCTTCCGAGATCGAACAGATAGATGCGCGGCCGGTTGTTCGCGTAGCTCATGAACGCGATCTGATCGCGGGTGGGGTGAAAGCGCGGGCTTTTCGCGATCCATGAACCGTCTGTGAGGAACCGGTTGTTCTCGCCGTCCTGGTCCATCACGGCCAGCCGCTTGATCCGGCGGTCGCGCGGGCCGGTGCCGGCGATATAGACGACGCGGGTGTCGAAATAGCCTTTCTCGCCCAGCATCCGCTCGTAGATCACGTCCGAGATGATGTGTGCGATGCGGCGCCAGTTCGACAGCGTGGTGCTGTAGGCGGTGCCCTGGATCTGTTGGCCGGGCAGCACGTCCCACAGGCGAAACTCCACGCGCACCTTGTCGCCACCCTGGCTTTCCACCCGGCCGGTGACGAGCGCCTGGGCGCCTATTCCCTTCCAGTTCGCGAAATTTGGCACGTCGCCCGGCGCGCCGTTGATGAAGGCGGCGCTGTCGATGGCGCGGAACAGGCCGGATCGGGCCAGGTTGTTGTTGATCACCCCGGCGATGTCGCGCCCCAGCCGGCCCGCATCGCCATCGGCGCCCGCGAACGCCGGCACCGCGATGGGGATCGGGTCGGTGCGGGCACGGTCGACCACGATGGCGGTGTCGGCACCGCCGGGCTGCGGCGCCTGGGCGAAGGCGCGTTCCGGCAGGAACAGGGCGGCGGCACCGATGGCCAGGCCACGCCGGCTGACGCTGAATGTTTTCGAATTGAGGTCGGTGAGTGGCATCGAGGGGATGAGCGGTAGGGTCATTTTTGGCACCCGGATCTGGTTTCGAATGTCGGCGAAGAGCGTGTGCGGCGATGCACGGTTAAGGCTTGAAGATGAAGCTAAGTTTCTGCGGCGTGCCCAACTTGTCGCGCGGCAGGCCCCAATCGGCACATTTGCTGTCCAGAATGGCGCGCCGGGCGCGTTCGAAGAAAGCGCGAAAACGGGGGTCCGACAGCCGGCCACGATCGGCGTCACCGGCTTCCACGAGGCGCGGCGTGCCGGCGGCGTCCACCGTCACCACAACGCTGGCGCTCATCTTGTCGAGATCCAGCGCGCCGGAATCGCGGGTCCAGCACTCTCGCACCCGGTCGCCGATGGCACCGCGCTGGGTGGCTGAAAGCTGCGAATTCAAATCGCCACGCGGACTGCCGCCGCCATTGGGCGCCCCGCCGGCGTTCGGGTTGGGCCGCGCGGTCGGCGGTTTGGTTTGTTGCTGCTGCGCACGCAGCCGCTCCAGCGTGTTGTTGAGCTCATTGCTTTCCGGCGCCGGGTTTTTTGTCGCGTTCGGCTGCGACGTGCGGCTCGGCGGGGCCGGAGGCGGCGGCGTGGGGGGCGGCGGCAAAGGGGGCGCAGGCGGCGGCGGCGCGGGCGGCGGTGGCGCC
>JANYFG010000002.1 GCA_025362815.1 Rhodospirillales bacterium | reverse complement strand
GGCATCATGGTCGTGGCCAAGAGCCAGGCCGCCCACACCGCGCTGAGCGAGGCCTTCGCCACCCGCGACCTGGACCGCGAATATCTCGCGTTGTGCTGGGGCCTGCCATCGACAATGGAGGGTGATATCGAAGGTGCGATCGGCCGCCACCCGACGGATCGCAAGCGCATGGCGGTGGTGGAGCGCGGCGGCAAACACGCCCGCACGCATTACAAGGTCGAGCGCGCCTTCGGCACCGCTGCCGCTCTGCTGCGGCTGAAGCTGGATACGGGACGTACGCACCAGATCCGCGTTCACCTCGCGCACATCAATCACCCGGTGATGGGCGACCCGATCTACCTCCGCCGGATCCCGCCCAACGCCGCTGGCCTCGCGCCAGCGGTCCGCGAAAGGGCGCTGGCTTTCCCGCGCCAGGCGCTGCACGCGACCTCGCTCGGCTTCCGCCACCCCATCACCGGGAAGGAGCTGTCCTTCTCCGCCCCGCCCCCGCCGGACATGGCGATGTTGCTGGAATGTTTCACAGGGTAAGAGGACCGTAACGGTCCGTTTTACTTGCGTCGAAACCATCGCCCGGCTATACCGTTCCCTACGGTAACCAGACCCGGGTGCCGCGCGAAACCTTGACCGAAAGCTTCCCCTGTCGTGACCGGGGCGGTTGGACGGGGTGGGCCCGGGGCCAGAGTTCATCGCACACGCTGCAACCGGCGCCGCCGTCACGGGGCGCCCGAGCGGCATTTAGGAAGGCAGGTTCTGCATGGCTTCCCTCGCAATCCCGATGGCGCCTGAGGGCAACCTCTCACGCTATCTGCAAGACATCCGCAAGTTCCCCATGCTGCAGCCGCAGGAGGAGCTTGACCTCGCGCGGCGCTGGAAAGAGGTCGCCGACGAGAAGGCGGCGCATCGCCTGGTCACGTCGCATCTGCGGCTCGTTGCCAAGATCGCGATGGGTTATCGTGGCTATGGCCTGCCGGTGGGCGAGCTGATCTCCGAAGGCAATGTCGGCATGATGCAGGCGGTGAAGCGGTTCGACCCGGACCGCGGCTTCCGCCTGGCCACTTACGCCATGTGGTGGATTCGCGCCGCCATCCAAGAGTACATCCTGCATTCGTGGTCGCTGGTGAAAATGGGCACCACCGCGGCGCAGAAGAAGCTGTTCTTCAACCTGCGCCGGCTCAAGGGCCAGATGGCGGCGCTGGAGGATGGCGACCTGCAGCCCGAGCAGGTGGCGAAGATCGCGCACACCCTCGCGGTGCCGGAGCAGGACGTTATCTCGATGAATCGGCGCCTCACCGCGCCGGACAACAGCCTCAACGCGCCGCTGCGCGCGGATGGGGAGGGTGAGTGGCAGGATTGGCTGGTCGACACCAGCGACAGTCAGGAGACTGTGCTCGCCGAGAGCGAGGATATGGGCAACCGCAAGCAGCTTCTGGGCGATGCGCTCAAGACGCTGAACGAGCGCGAGCGTCACATCCTGATCGAGCGCCGCCTGAAGGACGAGCCGACCACGTTGGAAGAGCTGAGCCAGCAGTACAACATCAGCCGCGAACGTGTGCGGCAGATCGAGGTGCGGGCTTTCGAGAAGCTGCAGAAGAGCATGAAGCAGCAGATCGTGGAGCGACGCCTCTCGGTCAATTGAGCGTGATGCGGTGCAGGATGGCGGCCTTGATGGCGACGTCATCCTGCAGCCGGCGGGTGAAATCCGCGGCGCCGAGATAGGTGTTCTCGGGCTGACCGCCGTTGCGCGCCACCTGCCTGTAGCCCGTGCTGGCGACCGCGGCTGCACAGGCCGCTTCCAGCCTGTTCACCACCGCATCGGGCGTGCCCGCGGGCACGAACAACCCACCAAAACTGGCTGGCGCCACATCGAACCCCTGCTCAATGGCGTTGGGCGTGTCGGGCAGGTCGCGATGCCGTGTCGCGTCGAACACCGTCGCCACGCGGATATCCGGCCGCCCCGCCAGCGACCCCAGCACGATGGCGCCGAGATCGAGCCGCCCCGCCAGCACTTCCGTCATCACCGCCCCGTCGGAGCGGAAGGGCACATGCGTCAGCTCCACGCCGGCCACGGCCATCCATTGTTCCATCGCCAGATGTGGGATGGAGGTGGCGCCCAGCGTGCCATAGGTCACACCGCCCGGCCTGGCGCGGGCCAAGGCCTGCAAGGCGCGCAGATCGGTGACCGGGCTGTCGGGGCGCGTCACCACCGCCATCGTGTTGTTGAAGGTCTGGCAAATGGGGCGGAAGCTGTCGGCCCGCAGGCCGGAGCTGGGCTGCGTCACCGGCAACACCGAAGCCACCAGCGCTGGCACGAAAAGCAGGGTGTAACCATCCGGCGCGGCGCGCGCCGCCACGGCCGAACCGACCGCGCCTGCGGCGCCCTCCCGGTTCATCACGGGCACCGGGCGGCCGAGCAGCGGGGTCATCTCGGCGGCCAGCGCGCGGACCAGAAGGTCGGTCGTGTTGCCGGGCGCATAGGGCAGGATGATCTGCACGGGCCTGGTGGGAAACGCCTCCTGCGCGTGCGCCAGTGGTGCTGCGAGCATGGCCAGGGCCTGACGTCTGAACATTTGTCTCTCTCCCGATGCGGCAGGGTAGATGATCGCCATCACCCCTTTCAATTGGCTGGGAGGCCGCCGCGGGCGCAGGGTAGCGCATGAATCAGATCACCCCACCGAACGCTGGCCCCACCATTGGCCCACCCACCGCGGGCCTCCGCATCGGCCATGTCCACCTCAAGGTCGCGAATATCGAGCGCAGTCTGGCCTTCTGGCGTGACATCATCGGCCTCGACGTGATGCTGCGGCTGCCCAAGGCCGCTTTTCTGTCCGCCGATGGCTATCACCACCACATCGCCATCAATGTCTGGGATAGCGAGGGTGGCGAGGCGCCGGCGCCGGGGACGACGGGGTTGTTCCACGTCGCCCTGCTCTACCCCAGCCGGGCCGCGCTGGCGGTTGCGTTGAAGACATTGCTGGCGGCTGGGGTGGAGCTGGAAGGCGCGTCGGATCATGGGGTGAGCGAGGCGCTCTACCTCAGCGACCCCGACGGCAACGGTGTGGAGCTGTATCGCGACCGGCCGCGCGAAGAATGGCCGCACAATGCCGATGGCGGCCTGGCGATGTTCACGCGGCGGCTAGATGTGCCGGCGCTTCTGGCGGAAGCAGCCTGAGGCGGCGGATTGAGACGTCCGGCCTCCCGTCATCCGGCGCTCAGCCCGTCACCATCGCGATCTTCCCGAAATGCGCGTTGGCCTTCATATGCGCCAGCGCCTCGGCGACGTCGTCGAGGTGGAACACCCGGTCGATCGGCAGCGCGAGCTTTCCCGCCTCCATCGCCGCCCAGAGGTCGGCCCGCATCAGGCGCACGATCTCGCGCACCTCCTCGGTGCTGCGGGTGCGGAAGGTGACGCCGATATAGCTAATGCGGCGTGCCGCATGCAGG
>JANYFG010000081.1 GCA_025362815.1 Rhodospirillales bacterium | reverse complement strand
TCTTTGGGGCCTTTTCCTCTGCCTCTATAAACGCACGGATGGTGTGCCCCATCCGTACCAAGCTAGACTCTAGCCATTGGGGCTCTACAGATGAGCCGATGACCATTGCGACAACATCACGCATCCCGGCGCTCATGCCCGTCGCCCGCCGATCTGGACCACCTCAGCACCACCTTTGCCCGCACTCAGCACTACGGCCCCCACGCGCTCGGTCGCCGCCCGCAAGGGATCATCCGTAAGATGGGCGTAACGCTGAGTCGTGGCCGCCTGGGTATGCCCGAGCAATGCGCCGATGATCGGCAGCGACAGGCCGGACGAAGCCAGGATAGACGCGTAGCTATGGCGAAGATCGTGGATGCGGGCGGTCGCTTGCCAGACCATGACGGGCTCACCTTTCGCATTCTTCACCGGCTTTCCCTTGGCGTCCGTCTTTTCGACATGTTCCGCGAGGCCGGCCGCAATGCACGCGGCCAACCAAACCCGCTTGATCTCTGTGAGTGGTTTCCCGCCGACGCTGGGAAACAAGAACTCGGCCTTGCCACCCCTGCGGACCTCATGGTCAGTCTCGGCGCGCATCTCAGCCAGTAGCACACGCGCCGGCGCCGACAGCGGCACCCGGTGATCCTTCTTCTGCTTGGTGTGCGCCGACGGCTTTACCCAAACGCCGGCCGTGAGGTCGAACTCAGACCAGCGCGCGGCCAGCATTTCCCCCTTGCGGGCGCCCGTCAGCAGCAACAGGCGAATCGCGTTGCAACTCACCTTCTCCTTGTGCGTGGCCAGAACGTCCGCCAGCCGGCCTATCTCGGTCGGCGACAGGAAGCGCTCGCGCTTTTCCTCGGGCGAGCGCTCAATACCGCGGGCTGGGTTGTCGGTCCGCATCTCCCATTTCACCGCCAGGGAAAGCATTTTTGAAACCACCGCCACCGCGCGGTTGGCCTGATACGGCGCCGTCTGCGCTATATCCCGGTGCAGCTTCTCGATATCACTGTGCCGGATGTCAGCCACGCGCGTCTTGCCGAGGGCGGGCAGGATATAAAGTTTCAGGAGCGAAAGGTAGGACCGGCCTGTGCTGTCCCGCCGCTTGCTCAAATGGTCCGTAACGAATCGGTCGGCCAGGTCATTCACGGTCGGGGCGAGCCGCTCTGCGTGCCGATCGGCCATTGGATCCTCGCCATTATCGATTCGTCGCTTGAGGCCCTTCGCATAATCCCGCGCTGCGACCACTGACCAATCAGGGAAGGAGCCGATCGTGATGCGCCGCTCTCGACCGCCCGACCGATAATTGAGCACAAACGCCTTCGCGCCCGCTGAAGTGATGCGCAGGCCAAACCCTTTGACGTCCAAATCGTAGGTGATCTGGTTACCGGATGCCGGGGCTCTCGCGTCCTTGACGAACTTATGTGTTAGCTCCAGCGCCATATCAGCAGGTCTCCCGTGTCCGCACTGTGTCCGTGCGAATATAGGCTACGGATGTCAGGCCGTGTCAATAAAAGTCAGCAGATAACGTAAAATATGTCTGATTTCCGCCGATTTACTGAACGGACACGCTACGGACAAGGCTGGCCGTGGGCTGCTTCGCAAAACTCTTAATCAGCGGGTCGAAGGTTCGAATCCTTCAGTGCCCACCATTTTCTCAAACGATATGAATTTTTCGCGTCCTGCTGGGCGCGCAGCATCGTGGCGTTCAAGCCATGTCTTCCTCGATCGAAATACATCAGACTGGCGTGCGATCATTGGAGGACGCCATGGCTGACACGTCGGATCTTCCTGGCTCAGACACACCTCACGATCGTTCATTCTTTCGCTTTCATGTGCCGCACACCCATCTCGTCTCGGTTTTCGGGGATGCCTGGTTTGCCGTGAAAGCCGAGCAGTTTGCGCGGTTCTTTGGAACGCCGACGTTTCTGGTGGGCCAGACGCTTATCGTCGCGATCTGGATCATCGCCAATGTGACGGGGGTGGTCAGCTTCGATCTTTATCCCTTTATCCTGCTCAATCTGGCCTTCAGTCTGCAGGCCGCTTACGCCGCGCCGCTGATTTTGCTGGCACAGACACGTCAGGCGGATCGGGACAAAATGAACGCGGTGGCGGGTGCGAGGCACCGGGAAGATCTGCACGATCTGTTGCAAAAGCGGCAGGATACGGCCTGCGAGCAGAACCTGTTGCTGTTGCAGATGCTCGAACGCAACACCGCTTTGACGGAAACGGTGGTTTCATTGACGCAGCAGGTGCGCGTGATGGCGGAAGATCTCCATCGGCATATGGACAGCGAGGCCGGCTGATCCGCACGGACGACAGGCGTATCTTGCCCCCGCCTGCTCGGCTGATCCTGGTGAATCCCAACACCAATCCGGTAACCACGGCGTTGATGTGCCGTATGGCCGGGGCGCCGGCGGGCGTTGTGATCGACCGCATGACGGCGCCTTACGGGGCATCGTTGATCCTCGATGCGGCGTCGCTCGCTGTGGCGGCCACGGCGGTGGTTTCGATGGCGGATGCGATTGCGGGCGCGCGGCCGCATGGCGTGGTGGTGGCCGCGTTCGGCGATCCCGGCCTGCTCGGTTTACGCGCGCGCTTGGCCTGCCCCGTGGTGGGCATCGCCGAGGCCGCGATGGCCAAGGCGGCCGAGAGTGGCCGGCGGTTCGCGGTGGTGACGACCACGCCGGGCCTGGTGGCGTCGATCGAAGCGGTGGCGCAGGCGTATGGGCATGGCGCGGCGTTGATCGGGGTGTTTCTCACCCGCGGCCCGGCGGCGGCGGTGATGCGGGATCCGGCCCGATTGGTGGCGGGGTTGGCCGAGGCTTGCGACGAGGCCGTGCGCGCGGGGGCGGATTGCCTGATCATCGGCGGCGGCCCGTTGGCCGAGGCGGCCGCGGCGTTGCAGGGGCGGTTCGACGTGCCGATCCTGCAGCCGGTGCCGGAGGCTGTGGCACTGGCGGTGGCGCTCGCGCTGCGACCTATCGCGTGAGGCGGGGTCTCTTGCGTCGTCGCGGCAAGGCCTCACTTTCTGGGGCTCGACAGGGGGAAAATCACATGAGCAATCGGCCTGGGCCACGCGCTGTCATGCTGTTTCTGGCCGGCGTCGGGCTGGTGCTTTCGGCCCCGGCTCGCGCGGCGGCGGGGGATGTGGCGCGCGGGCAGGCGCTGTTCGGGCAACAATGCCAGATCTGCCACAGCGCATCGTCCGGCGGCGGTCAGGGGCCGGGGCTTGGCGGCGTGGTGGGGCGAAAGGCCGGCAGTGCCGCGTTCGGCTATTCGCCGGCGATGCGCCGCGCGGATCTGGCCTGGCAGCCGGACACGCTGGATCGCTATCTCGCCAATCCTGCCGCTGTTATCCCGGGCACGGCGATGGCGGTGCGGGTGAGCGACCCTGCAGCCCGCCACGACCTCATCGCGTATCTGGCCACGTTGCGGGCTGCGTCATCGTCGGGCCCGGTTGCATCGGTTCAAGCCGCGCCGGGCCAGGTGGTGGCGTCGGGCGGCCGCGCCGGCGCCACGCTTGCGGGTCCGGCGGCGTTCGGCGACTGGCAGACCGACGCGCCCGGCGTGCGCCGCACGATCACCGTGGCGGATCTGCCGCAGCCGTTCGCCACCGCCTCCAGCGGCAACAGCCCTCGGGTGATCGCCCGCCCCGCCGGTGCCACGCTGCGTGTGCCCGAGGGGTTTCGGGTGGATCTGGTGGCCGAAGGACTGCAAAATCCGCGATTGCTCCGGGTGGCGCCGAACGGCGACGTGTTCGTGGCGGAGACCGCTTCCGGTCGTGTGACGGTGCTGCGCCTGGCCAATGGCGTGGTGACGCAGCGTGACGTGTTCGCGGAGGGGCTGGATGCGCCGTTCGGGATTGCGTTCTACCCGCCCGGCCCCAACCCCGGCTTTGTCTATATCGCCGAGAACAACGCCATCCTGCGCATTCCCTATCAGAACGGCGCGCTGCGTGCCGGGGCGAAACCCGAGACGATCGTGCCGCGGCTCACCAATGGCGGCGGCGGCCACACCACACGGGATCTCGTGTTTTCGCCTGATGGCGCCACGATGTTCGTCTCGGTGGGGTCCGCATCCAACGTGGCCACCGGCATCGGGGAGAAGCGTGGCGAGGCGCTGTCGGCATGGACAGGCACGCATGCGCTGGGGGCCGCCTGGGGGAACGAGGAGAACCGCGCGGCTGTGCTGGCGTTCACGCCCGACGGCAAAACCGCCAGTGTGTTCGCCACCGGTCTGCGCAACTGCGTGGGCATGGCGGTGCAGCCGGGCTCGGGCACGCTGTGGTGTTCCACCAACGAGCGCGACGGATTGGGCGATGATCTTGTGCCGGACTACATCACCCGCGTGCGGCAAGGCGGATTTTACGGCTGGCCCTGGTATTATCTGGGCGACCACGAAGACCCCCGTCTGCGCGGGCAGCGGCCCGATCTCAAGGGGCGCGTGACGGTGCCGGACGTGCTGCTGCAGCCGCATTCCGCCTCGTTGCAGATGGCGTTCTACGACGGCACGGCGTTTCCCCCGGCGTATCGCGGCTTCTTCGCCTCCGAGCATGGGTCTTGGAACCGCGCGAAACGCACGGGCTATAAGGTGGTGCGCGTTGTGCTGGATGCGCAGGGCCAGCCCACCGGCGCGTATGAGGACTTCCTGACCGGCTTCGTGGCCAACGACGCCTCGGTGTGGGGCCGGCCGGTGGGCGTGGCGGTGGATGCGCAGGGTGCTTTGCTGGTCAGCGAAGATGGCAACGGCACGATCTGGCGGGTGAGCTACGTGGCGAAGTGACAGGCTACGTCGCCACCGCCCACCCGGCGCCATGCCGGTTCGGCGGTGCGGCACAGATCGGCCGCGATCGGGCAGCGGGTGTGAAATCGGCAGCCGGGCGGGGGATTCGCCGGATTGGGAATTTCGCCCGACAACGGCACGCGGGATTTGGCGCGCTGGACGATGGGGTCCGGGTCCGGCACCGAGGCCAGCAGGGCACGGGTGTAGGGGTGGCGCGGCGTGGCGAACAGTTCCGCGGCGGGGGCGCGTTCCACGAGGCGGCCGAGATACATGACCGCCACCTGGTCGCACACATGGCGGACCACGCTGAGGTCGTGCGAGACGAAAAGCGTTGCCATCTTCAGGCGTGATTGAAGATCCACCAACAAATTCAGGATCTGCGCACGCACGGACACGTCGAGCGCGCTGACGGGTTCGTCGCACACCAGCAGCGCCGGGCGCAGGGCCAGGGCGCGGGCGATGACGACGCGCTGGCGTTGGCCGCCGCTGAACTGGTGAGGCATGCGGCCGGCGTGTTCGGGGCGCAGGCCCACCTCCTCCAACAAGGCTTCGACGCGAAGGCGCAGTGCCGCACCGGTGGCGAGGCCGCGAACCAGCAAGGGCTCTGCGATGGCGGCGCCGATGGTCATGCGCGGGTTGAGGGAGGTTGCGGGGTCTTGGAAAACCATCTGCACGTTCGCGCGCATGTGGCGCAACGCCGCGCGGTTGGCGCCCACCACCTGTTGTCCCTGGATCTCGATGCTGCCGCTGGTGGCGGCGACCAGGCCCACCACGGCGTTGGACAGGCTGGATTTGCCGCAGCCGGATTCACCGACGAGGCCGAGGGTTTCGCCCGCCGCGATCTCGAACGACACGCCATCGACGGCGCGCACCGCAAGGCGTTTTCGACCGGGGAAATGAACGTGCAGGTCGCGTATCGCAAGGGCCGGGGTCATGCCGCGTGCCAGCAGGCGACGTCGCTGTCACCGAGGGGGCGCAGCGGCGGTGTCTGCGCTACGCATTGCGCATCGGCGCGGGGACACCGACTGGCGAAACGGCAGCCGGGGCCGAATTCGAGGGGGGTGGGCACCCGGCCGGGGATGACGGCGAGGGGGGATTTCGGCACGTCTGACAGGCGGGGGACGGAGGCCAGCAGAAGCTGCGTGTAGGGATGGCGGGGTTGGGCAAAGATGCTGTGCACAGGCCCGGCCTCGGCGATGCGCCCGGCATACATCACGGCCACGCGGTCGGCGATATCGGCCACCACGCCCACGTCATGCGTGATGAGCAGCACCGCCGTACCGCGTTCGCGCGCAAGCGTTCGGAGAAGATCGAGAATCTGGGCCTGGATGGTGACATCGAGCGCGGTTGTCGGCTCGTCGGCCAGCAGCAGCTCGGGCCGCGCGATGAGGGCGGCGGCGATCACCACGCGCTGGCACATGCCGCCGGAGAGTTCGAACGGGTATTGGTCGATACGTCGCGCGGGGTCGGCGATGCCCACCTCGTCGAGCATGTGCAGCACCGCGGGGCGGGCCGCTCTTGCTGACTGGCGCAGCGATTCCGCGATCTGGGTGCCGATGGTGGAAAGCGGGTCCAGCGCCGCCTGCGGCTCCTGGAAGATCATCGACAGGCGACGGCCACGCATCGCCTGCATCTGGCGTTCGGAAAGCCGGGACAGGCTTTCACCGGCCAGGCGGATGTCGCCCGCGGTCTGGCTGACGGCGCCAGGCAGCAGGCGCATCACGGCGGCCGAGGTGATGGATTTGCCGCAGCCGGATTCACCCACCAGGGCCATCACCTCACCGGCATCAACGCCTAGGTTGATGCCATCCACCACCGGCACGCCGGCGATGGACAGGCTGAGATTCTCGATGGCCAAAACCGGTGTCACGTGCCGGTGTCACGTGCCGGTGGCGGGCTGGAAGGTTCCGATGGAATTGCCGCCATCGACCGCCAGGGTGGCGCCGGTGATGTAGCCGGCCGCCGGTGAGCAAAGGTAGAGAATGGCGCTGGAGGTATCGTCGGGCTCGGAATTGCGACCGAGCGGGATGCGGGCCGTCATGCGGGTGACGTAGTCCGGCGGCAGATACGAGAAATCGCTGCCGGGGGCAAAGCCGGGCTCCACCACGTTCACCCGGATCCGGTGCGGCGCAAGCTCCAAAGCCTGGCCTTTCGACAGCCGTTCAAGGGCTGTTTTCGACATGCAATAGGTGACGGAGCCGGACGGCATCTGCCGCGCGGCGCCGGAGCCGATATTGATGAAGCAGCCTTGCACGGCCTCGGCGACCATCAGCCGCGCCATCGCCTTGGTGACAAGGAACGGCGCGCGGACATTCACGCTCATGATACGGTCGAACTCGGATTCCTCGAGGTCGATCAGCACGCCGGTGCGAGGATACACCCCGGCATTGTTGATGACGATGTTTGGCGATTTCCAATGCGCGGCCACGAAGGCCGCCAGATCGGCGATCGAGGGGGAGTGCTGGAGATCGGTGGTGTGCAGCAAGGTGGTGGCGGGGTCGGCGCCGATGCGTTCCACCACCGCCGGCAGCAGGTCGCCCCGCATGTCCGACAGGCACAATATGGCGCCGGCACGGGCAAACGAGGCGGCGATCCAGGTGCCGAAGATGCCGGCGGCGCCGGTGATCAGCACGCGTTTGCCGGCGAATGATTGGGTCATGTTGAAGTCCTCATCTTGATGCGGCACGAGGGTCGAGCCGGTCGCGCAGCCAGTCTCCGGTGACGTTGACGCACAGAACCACCCCGAACAGGCAGGCGCCGGGGAACACCGTCAGCCACCAGGCGCGTTCGACGTATTGGCGGCCGGCGGCCATGATGGAGCCCCAGCTCGGCGCGGGGGGCTGGATGCCGAGGCCGAGGAACGACAGCCCGGCCTCGAACAGGATCATCAGCCCGAACTCGCTGGTGGCAACCACCATGAGCGGGCCTGCGATGTTGGGCAGGATGTGCCGCCACAGGATGCGGGTGGAACCGGCGCCGGCCATTTCGGCGGCGCGGATATAGGGCAGCACCGCCACCTGCAGGGTTTGCCCGTAGGCCACGCGGGCATAGCGCGGCCATCGGGTGAGACCGAGGACCACGACGAGGTTGAGAAATCCCGGGCCCAGCACCGCCACCGTCAGCACCGCCAGCAGGATGGCGGGAATGGACAGCATGGTGTCCACAAGCCGCATGATGACCACCGCGACGGCCCCGCGATACCAGCCGGCGACCATGCCGAGTGCCGTGCCCACCACGAACGAAAGTGCCACGGCCACGACGGAGACGAGCAGGCTGACACGGGCGCCGAACAGCACGCGCGACAGCAGGTCGCGCCCGAGATCGTCGGTGCCGAGAATGAATGTCCGGCCGCCGAGAAGGCTGCCTGGGGGTTTCAGGCGGAGCAGGAGCGATTGCCGCAACGGGTCGAACGGGGACAGCAACGGGGCTGCGAGCGCCGCGGCCACGAATAGCGCGAGCAGGCCCAGCACCACCATCATGCCCGGCGAGATGCGCCTCATGCGCCCATCCGGATGCGCGGGTCGATGAGCGCATACAGAAGGTCCGCCAGCAGGTTGGTGGCCACATAGACCAGCGATACGAACAGCACCACGGTCTGCACCACCAGGAAGTCGCGTGACTGGATCGACTGGATGGCCAACTGGCCGATGCCGGGCCAGGCGAACACCGTCTCCACGATCACGGCGCCGGCGAGCAGATTTCCGATCTCGAGGGCGGCGATCGTCACCACGGGAACCGCTGCGTTGCGCAGCACATGGCCCACCACCGCCTGGCCGCGCGACAGGCCCCGGGCACGCGCGGCGGTGACATAGTCGCGCGACAATTCGTCCAGCACGGCGATGCGGGTCATGCGGGCGAACGTGGACATGCCCACCGCGCCCAGGGCGAGCGAGGGCATGATGAGCGAGGCGATCCCGTCCGCCCCCGATGTCGGCAGCCAGCCGAGGGTGACGCCGAACAGGAGGATGAGCAGAATGCCGGACCAGAAGGTGGGCAGGCTTTGCCCCGCCAGCACGAAGCCGGCGAGCGCGCGTTCAAGCCAGGTGCCGCGTGCCACCGCCATGACGATGCCGGCGGGAATGCCGATGCCGATGGCGACGAGCAGCGCGCCGCTGGCGAGTGCCACGGTGTAGGGGATGCGCTCGGCCACGATGCCCAGCACCGGCGCGCGCTGGACCAGCGATTCCCCGAAATCGAGGCGCGCGAGGTCGCCGAGATACGCCGCGAACTGGATCGGCAGCGGGCGATCGAAGCCGAGCTGGTGGCGAAGTTGGTTGATCTGCTCAAGCGATGCGCCTTCTGGCACCAGCAGCAAGGTGGGGTCGCCGGAAAGGCGCATGATAAAGAACACGATGGTGAGCACGCCGAAGCTGGCCAGCAGCGCCTGGCCGAGGCGAGACGCGATATGGCCGATCATTCCCACTTCATGTCATAGACGAAGAACGCCTCGTTGGCGGTGGGGGTGAAGGCCAGCTCGCGCCGCATCAGGTAGATCGCCTCGTCCTGGAACAGGCCGATGCCCGGCACCTCCTCGCGCAGGATTTCAAAGGCGCGGTGGTAGTGGGCCAGGCGCCTGGCGTCATCGAGCGTGGCGCGGGCGGCATCCACCTCCGCATCATACTCAGGGTTGGTGAATTTCGACCACACGCTGCCGCTGCGAAACAGCGGGAAGATCACGCCGTCGGCATCCTGGCAGGCGCAGGACCAGCGGCCTTGCGAGAGGCTGCCGGCGTCCTCCGGCGTGCCGAGGCGGCGGCGCAGATAGGTGGGCTGGTCCATCACCGCGATGGTCATTTTCAGGCCGACATCCTCGAGCATCTGCTGCACCGCCTCGTTCAGGCGGCGGTCGTAGGCGGGCGAGGTGATGAAGCTGATGGTGGCCCCCTCGGCCCCGGCCTCCTTGATGAGCGCGCGGGCCTTCGCGGGGTCGAACGGCCAGCCCTTCACGTCTGCCACGTAGCCGAAATTGGCGGGTGTGAGCACGATGTTGGTGGGCTTGGCGTAGCCTTGCTGCAAGGCGGAAATGAGCGTGTCGCGATCGATGGCCATGGCGATGGCCTGGCGCACGCGCTTGTCCTTGGTGGGGCCCGACAAGGCGTTCACGAACAGATAGGCCACGCGCTCGGTGGCGATCGACGACAGTTTCAGGGCCTTCTCGTTTTTCATCGCCACCGCGTCGTCGGGCGTGAGGCCCCTGGTGATGTCGGCGCGGCCGGTTCGCAGATCGGCGATGCGGGTGGCGGAATCGGGCACGGCGCGGAACGTGACGGCCTTGAAGAACGGCTTGCCGCGCCAGTAGCCCTCGTTGGCTTCGAGGTTGGTCTGCACGCCGCGCTGCCAGGATTTCAGGCGATACGGGCCGCTGCCGATCACGGCCTGGTTGAAGGCGGTGTCGCCCACCTTCTCGACATACGCCTTCGGCACGATGGACAGTTTGACGAGTTGCGCCAGCAGGGCGGGATACGGCGATTTCGTGTGCAGCGTGACCTGCGTGGGGCCGGTGGTCTCGGCGGAGGCGATCTGGTCGAACTGCGAAAGCTGCGGGCTTTTCAGCGCGGGGTTGGTGATGCGGGCGATGCTGAACACCACGTCGTCAGGCGTGAGCCTGCTGCCGTCGTGGAACAGGATGTCGGAGCGCAGGTCGAAGACGATGGTGGTGTCGTTGGTGTAGCGCCAGGCGGTGGCGACCTGCGGCACGATCTTGCCGGACACGTCGCGCGTCAGAAGATTGTCGAAGATGTTGCGATAGACCGTGTAGCTGTCGGTGTCCCACTGCAGCTGGGGGTCCATCGTCGCGACATCGCCGGGCAGATCGACGGTGAGCGTATCCTTGGGTTGCGCCCGGGCGGGGAGTGCTCCGATCAGCAGGGCGATAATCGCGGCGGCGATAAGGCGCATGGCAGGGCTCCTGGTGCGAACCCCGGGATCGTGACGCGCCGCCGCGCGCCACGCAATCCGTGTTCTCAGGCGAAAAAGCGGTTGGCGGGCCTGTGAAGGCCCAGATGGTCGCGCAGCGTGGTGCCTTCATAGGCGGTGCGGAACAGGCCGCGGCGTTGCAGTTCGGGCACCACCAGATCGCAGAAGTCATCGAGCCCGGCTGGCACGGTTGGAAACATCACGTTGAAACCGTCGCACGCCTCGGCGTCCAGCCAGGCCTGCATGGTGTCGGCGATTTCGTGGGGGGTGCCGACCATCTGCAGGCCGCCATAGCCGCCGGCGATCTGGGCGAGCTGGCGCACGGTGAGGTTGTCGCGCCGCGCCAGGGCCACCATCGCGTTCTGGCCGCTTTGGCTTTGATTGGTCTGCGGCAGATCGGGCAAGGGCGCGTCGAGATCGAAGCCGGAGGCATCCACGCCCAGGCGGATGGACAGGTTGGGCACGCCGCTGTCGGGATGCACAAGGCTGTCGAGCAGGGCCTTTTTCTGCTTCGCCTCCTCGCTGGTGCGGCCTGTCACCACAAGCGCGCCGGGCAGAACCTTGATCGATTCCGGGGCGCGCCCGATGCGGGCCATGCGTTCGCGGATATCGGCGGCGAAGGCTTTGCCGTCCGCGATGGTGCGGCTGCTGGCGAAAATGACCTCGGCGGTTTCGGCCGCGAGCTGCCGGCCGGCATCGGAGGCGCCGGCCTGGACGATCACCGGCCAGCCCTGCACGGGCCGGGCGATGTTGAGCGGGCCGCGGACGGAGAGGTGTTCGCCCTTGTGGTTGAGCACGTGCATCTTGTCGGCGTCGAAAAAAACGCCGCTGTCCTGGTCCCGCACCCACGCGTCGTCGGCCCAGCTGTCCCACAGGCCTGTGACCACGGCGTGGAACTCGCGGGCGCGGCGGTAGCGTTCGTCGTGCTCCACGTGCTCGTCGAGCCCGAAGTTCAACGCGGCGTCCGGATTGGAGGTGGTGACGACGTTCCAGCCGGCGCGACCTTGGCTGATATGGTCCAACGAGGCGAAGCGGCGGGCGATGTGATACGGCGCATCGAACGTGGTGGACGCGGTGGCGACCAGGCCGATGCGCTCGGTGACCATGGCGAGCGCCGACAGCAGGGTCAGCGGCTCGAACGAGGTGGCGGTAGCGCTTCGGCGCAAGGCGGCCGTTGGCATGTTCAGCACGGCCAGATGGTCGGCCATGAAGAAGGCATCGAACTTGGCCGCTTCGAGCTTTTGGATGAAGCGCACGAGATGCTGGAGGTTGAAGTTGGCATCCGGCAGCGCGCCGGGCACCCGCCACCACGCGGTATGGATGCCCACGGGGCGCATGAAGGCGCCGAGATGGAGTTGTTTGGTCATGGATCGGCCTCGGCGTTGTTTGCCTGCACATGGGGGCCGCGCGCGGCCTCTGCACCCGGCCAAAAGCGATGATGGTCATTCAGCGGGTGAACCAGGCGCGCGTTAAAACTTGAGTAACGTTTCGCCGCTAAAAGGATGTCGCCGGCGCCGTTCGCGGCGCGCTGGACCAGTATTTCTCACAGTATCAGGTTATGTTCGCACGTTTCAGGTCTCTGAGGCATCATGATATGGCTGCGAAACTGAATGCGATCGATCGGTCGTTGGCCACGATCGAGTTCGATCCCAGTGGGACCATCCTCACCGCCAACAAGAATTTTCTCGCCACCGTCGGCTACACCCTCGATGAGGTGCGTGGCCAGCATCACAGCATATTCTGCGCGCCTCACGTGCGCGAAACAACGGAATACAAGACGTTTTGGCAGGATCTGAACCGTGGTGAATTCCGGTCTGGGGAATCCCAGCGGATCGGCAAGAACGGGCACAACGTTTGGTTGCAGGCAAGTTACAATCCCATTTTCGATCGTCGCGGCAAAACGGTGAGCGTGATGAAGACCGCCATCGACATGACGCAGTTCAAGGAACTGATGGCGTCGACGACGGCGGCACAGCGGGCCGCAATGAATCAGACGGCCGAAAATTTCGAAACCAACGTGGGCACGCTGATCGCTGCGCTGTCCTCGGGTGCGGCGGCGTTGCAGGTGACGGCGCAGTCCATGTCCGCCACGGCCACGCATACGGACCAGCAGGCGACGACGGTGGCTGCGGCCGCCGAAGAGGCGAGCACCGGCGTGCAGACCGTGGCCGCGGCGGCGGAGGAGTTGACGGCGTCCATTCAGGAGATCGGTCGCCAGGTCACCAGTTCGAGCAGGATCACCGACAAGGCGGTTGTGGATGCGCGGCATACCGATACGATCGTGCGCGCCCTGGCGGAGGGCGCGCAAAAGATCGGCGATGTGGTGAAGCTCATCAACGGGATCGCTTCGCAGACCAATCTTCTGGCGCTGAACGCCACCATCGAGGCGGCGCGTGCCGGGGATGCGGGCAAAGGATTTGCCGTGGTGGCGAGCGAGGTGAAAAGCCTGGCCGCGCAGACGGCGAAGGCGACCGAGGAGATCGGGGCGCAGATCAAGCAGATGCAGGGTGCCACCTCGGAGGCTGTCGAGGCGATCAAGACGATTGGTGCGACGATCGACGAGGTTAGCGCGATCGCATCCAATATCGCCGCCGCGGTCGAAGAGCAGGGTGCCGCGACGGCGGAGATTGCGCGTAACGTGCAACAGACCGCCACAAGCACGCGCGAGGTGACATCCACCATCAGCGGGGTGAGCCAGGCGGCCAACGACACGGGATTGGCGGCGGGTGAGGTGTTGGGTGCCGCCAGCCATCTTTCGGATCAGGCAGCGGCGTTGACCGCCGAGGCGAAGACGTTCGTGACCAGCATTCGCGTGGCGTGATCCACGCGCGAGGCGGCGCAGAAGAAACCTTCTTTTTCTGAAGAAAAAGAAGCAAAAAGACTTTTATTTATTAGTTGTTTTATTGATCATACTTATGCTATTGAGTTAAGCAATCCAAATATCATGGTAATCGAAGTCCAATTTCCCGTATATTTCCGTACAACGCGCCAAACTGAACGAAGTTTTTTGGTTCTTTTGTTCACAAAAGAATGCCTATCAGTTACACGACTATCGCGGTTGCTCCGTACGCAGCACATCGATCGGCGTCAGTATGCCGTCGCGTTCGAAATGCCAGAATGTCCAGCCATTGCACGAGGGGGCATTCTGGACTTCGGCACCCATCTTGTGGATCGACCCTTGAGAGGCGCCGACGCGGAGGGAGCCGTCTGCGACCACGGTGGCGGACACGCGGCGCATGCGGTCGTGCAGGATCGTGCCGGCGGGAAGCGTGCCTGATTCGACGAAGCTGCCGAAGGGGATGCGCACCGCCTCGCGTTTGGTGGGCGAATGCGAAACGCCGTCGTCGCTGACCGGGCGGACGCGGCGCACACGGCCGAGGGCGGCTTCGACATAGGCGGGGTGGCGTTCGATGCCGATGTAGTGGCGCGACAGGCGGCGCGCGACGGCGGCCGAGGTTCCGGTGCCGAGGAAGGGGTCGAGCACGATGTCGCCGGGCTGCGTGCACGACATCAGGATGCGGTGCAGCAGCGCCTCGGGCTTTTGGGTAGGGTGCAGCTTCAGGCCGTGTTCGTTACGCAGGCGTTCGGGACCGGTGCAGAGCGGGATGAACCAGTCGCTGCGCATCTGCTGGTCGTCGTTCAGCGACTTCATGGCCTGGTAGTTGAATTTGTAGCGGCTGTCCTGCCCGCGGGCGGCCCAGATGAGGGTTTCGTGCGCGTTGGTGAAGCGGCGGCCCCGGAAGTTCGGCATCGGATTGCTCTTGCGCCAGATGACGTCATTGAGAATCCAAAAGCCCAGTTCCTGGAGAATGGCGCCGATACGAAAGATGTTGTGGTAGCTGCCGATCACCCACATCGTGCCGTCCTTGCGCAGGATGCGGCGGCATTCCGTGAGCCATTCGACGCAGAAGGCATCGTAGGCGGCGTAATCGGTGAATTTGTCCCAGTCATCGTCCACGCCATCCACGAGGCTGTCGTTGGGACGGCGGAGTTCGCCGCGCAGTTGCAGGTTGTAGGGCGGGTCCGCGAAAACGCAGTGCACCGAGGCGCTTGGCAGCATGCGCAGCATCCGCACGGCATCGCCGAGCAGAATCTGGTCAAGCGGCAATTCGCGCGTGATCTCCACTTGCAGCGGACGCTCCTGAAATCAGAATGATCGTGACGAACCCTTTGAGGCCACGTCAATCGTGACCTCGTCAATCGACGGTGATGACCAGGGCGTGGCCGGCGGGTTTTCCAGCAGCCTTCGCACGGTGCCGAAAGCGGTGCGGTGGTGGTGGGTGGGGCCGAGGCGGACCAGCGCCTCCACATGGATCCTGGTGCCGTAGCCGGCGTTGGTGGCCCAGCCATAGGCGGGGTGGCGCTCATGCAGGCGGGCCATCGCGCGGTCGCGCACCACCTTGGCCACGATGGAGGCGGCGGCGATCGACAGGCTGAGACCGTCGCCGCCCACCACCGTCTGGGTGGGGCACGGCAGGCCTGGCGGGCGGTTGCCGTCCACAAGCGCGAAGTGCGGCGGGGGATCCAGCCTGGCGAAGGCGCGGCGCATGGCCAGCATGCTGGCGTGCAGAATGTTGATCTTCAGGATCTCGGCCACGTTAGCGGCGCCCACGCCGATCCGCGCGCCGGAGACGAGAAGGGCCGCATAGGCTGCGTCACGCGCGGCGGGCGAGAGCCGTTTCGAATCGTCGAGCAGAGCGGCCAGGCCGTTCGGCAAGCGTTTCGGAAGCACCACGCAGGCCGCCACGACCGGGCCTGCGAGTGGCCCGCGCCCCACCTCGTCCAACCCCGCCACAAGACCGTGCCGGCCGCGCTCATGGCTGCGATCCGGCCGGCGGAGTTCGGCTGGCGGCGCTATCACGCCCATGCGACGTTGTCGATCATTTCAAATTTTTGCCCGAAATTGGCGATAACGATCTCATTATCGCCCAAGGTTTGATCGAATATGTTGCGAGTGCGTGGTGATCCTGTTACCTCGCATGGCCCTGATGCCACCTGCCCCTTGCCGCTGCCCCCGCCCCCCACCCGCTGGAGAGACGCGAACATGTTGTCTGCACTGCAATCCCGCTGGAGCCAACTGATCCTTGGCATCGTCTGCATGGTGATGATCGCCAATCTCCAATATGGCTGGACGTTGTTTGTGCTTCCGATCGACCAGAAATTCCACTGGGGCCGGGCTGCGATCCAGTGGGCGTTCACCATCTTCGTCATCTGCGAGACCTGGCTGCTGCCGCTCGAAGGCTTCGTGATCGACAAGATCGGACCGAGATGGACGGTGTGCGCCGGGGGTCTGCTGATCGGCCTGTCCTGGGTGCTGAACGGCATGGCGGACAGCCTGAACTATCTCTACATCTCAGCTGCGATCGGCGGTATCGGCGCGGGCTTCGTCTATGGGGCGACCGTGGGGAACGCGCTGAAATGGTTTCCCGATCGTCGCGGTCTGGCCGCGGGGCTGACGGCGGCGGGGTTTGGCGCAGGCGCCGCCCTGACGGTGAAGCCGATTTCGGACATGATCGCAAGCGCCGGCTACGAGGCGACGTTCCTGTGGTTCGGCATCTTCCAGGGCATTGTCGTGATGGTGGTGGCGCTGGTGCTGCGCGCGCCGCCGGGCCAGGAGGCGGGCCACGTCGTGCCGCTGTCGCCTGGCGGGATGAACGCCACGCGGCCGTCGCGCCTGCATGATATCACGCGCGACTACGGCCCCGCCGAAATGGCGCGCCAGCCGGTGTTCTGGATCATGTATGCGATGTTCGTGATGGTGGGCGCCGGGGGGCTGATCGCCACCGCGCAGCTTTCGGTGATCGCCAACGATTTCGGCGTGGCCAAAACACCGGTGACGATGTTTTGGATGACGATGCCGGCGCTGACACTGGCGTTGACCATCGATCGCGTTCTGAACGGCGTGACGCGGCCGTTCTTCGGCTGGGTTTCGGACCAGATCGGCCGCGAAAACACCATGTTCATCGCCTTCGCGCTGGAAGGCGTAGGGATCTACGCGCTGACGCAATACGCCCGCGACCCGGTGATGTTCGTGCTGCTGACCGGCCTGGTGTTCTTCGCCTGGGGCGAGATCTACTCGCTGTTTCCCGCCACCTGCGGCGACACGTTCGGCCGGACGTTCGCCGCCACCAACTACGGCATGCTCTACACCGCCAAGGGCACGGCGGCGCTGTTGATCCCCTACGGCAACAAACTGGCGGAATACACCGGAAGCTGGCTGTCGGTGCTGTATATGGCGTCGGCGGTGAACATACTGGCGGCCCTGATGGCGATGTTCGTCCTCAAGCCGATGCGCCGCGCGTTCATTCGCCGCTCCATGAACGAGAAGGCCGCCGAACGGTCGCAGGAAGCCCGGATGCGGATGGGCACGGCTTCTCCGGCGCCGTGACACAGACTAAACCCGTCTTCCCCGCTTTGGCATTGAGGGCTGCATGACCGAATATCGCGCCGACACGATGAACCAGCTGCTCGCGCATGGCAGCGGCGATCTTCCCGCCATCGGCGCGCCCGGCCGGCCCTGGCTTTCGCATGATGGCTTGCGGGCGCTGGCCGGGCGCACCGTGGCGTCGCTCAATGCCATGGGAATCGGGCGTGGCGACAGGGTGGCGATGGTGCTCCCGAACGGGCCGGAAATGGCGGCGCTGTTCGTCACCGTGGCATGCGGCGCCACCACCGCGCCGCTGAACCCGGCCTACAAGGCGGACGAATTCGATTTCTACCTGTCCGACCTCGGCGCCAAATGCCTGGTGGTGATGCAGGGCATGGACACCCCGGCCCGCGCGGTGGCGCAGGCCAAGGGCATCGCCATCGTGGAGCTGGTGGCGGGAGAGGAAGCGGGGTCTTTCACCTTGCAGTCCGATCTCAAGGGCACCCCTGCTCTGCCCGGCCTGGCCGAGCCGGAGGATGTGGCGTTGGTGCTGCACACGTCGGGCACGACGTCGCGCCCCAAGATCGTGCCGCTGCGGCAGATCAACGTGACCGCGTCGGCGGCGCATATCGGCGCGGCGCTGGCGCTGACGCCGGGCGATGTGTGTCTCAACATCATGCCGCTGTTTCACATTCATGGGCTGATCGCGGCCGTGCTGTCGTCGCTGGCGGCGGGCGGATCGGTGTCGTGCACGCCGGGGTTCAACGCGTTCAAGTTTTTTGCGACGTATGACGAGGTGCGGCCGAGCTGGTTCACGGCGGTGCCGACGATGCACCAGACGCTGCTGGGGCTGGCCGGGCGCAACAAGGAGCTGATTGCGCGGGGGCGGCTGCGGCTGATCCGCTCGTCCTCCGCCTCGCTGCCGCCGCAGGTGATGATGGAGCTTGAGGACGTGTTTCATGTGCCCGTGATCGAGAGTTATGGCATGACGGAGGCGGCGCATCAGATGGCGTCCAACCCGCTGCCGCCGCGGGCGCATTTCCCGGGTTCGGTGGGGGTGGCCGCGGGGCCGGAGATCGCCATCATGTCCGAGGCGGGCGTGATGATGGCGTCGGGCGAACTGGGCGAGATCGTGATCCGGGGGCGCAACGTGACGTCCGGCTACGAGAACAACCCCGAGGCGAACGCCAAGGGTTTCACCGATGGATGGTTTCGCACCGGCGACGAGGGCTATCTCGATCCCGACGGCTATCTGCGGCTGACCGGGCGGCTGAAGGAGATCATCAACAGGGGCGGGGAGAAGGTGTCGCCTTTGGAGGTGGACAACGTGCTGATGGACCATCCGGATGTGGCGCAGTGCCTGACCTTTGCCATGCCGCACCCGAAATTGGGCGAGGAGGTGGCGGCCTGCGTGGTGCTGCGCGAGGGTGCCACCGAGAACGAGCATTCCATTCGTGATTTCGCGGGCGAGCGGCTGGCCGCGTTCAAGGTGCCGCGCAAGATCGTGTTTCTGGCCGAGATCCCAAAGGGCGCCACCGGCAAGCTGATGCGGATCGGGCTGGCCGCGAAGCTGGGCATCTCCGCGTGAGTGGGGACGCGGTGCCACAGGGTTTGAAAGTGGCGATCTTCGGCGCCGGCGCCATCGGCGGGATGATGGGCGTGAAGCTGGCCCAGGCCGGGGCCGACGTCACGTTCATTGCGCGCGGGCCGCATCTGGCGGCGATGCAGGCCCATGGCGTGACCATGCATTCCGGCGGCGAGACCATCAACGTGCGGCCGCGCTGCGTGGGCTCGGCTGCCGAGGCCGGGCGGCAGGATTACGTGGTGGTGACGTTGAAGGCGCACTCGCTGCCGGCGGCGGCGGGCGATATCGCCTCGATGATGGATGACCGGTCGGCGCTGATCACGGCGGTGAACGGGGTGCCGTATTGGTATTTCCATGGGCTGGAGGGTCCGTATCGCGGGCGCATCGTGGAAAGTGTCGATCCCGGCGGTGTGGTCTCCCGGATCTTGCCGCCGTCCTGCGCCATCGGGTGCGTGGTGTATCCGGCGGCCGAAGTGGTGGCGCCGGGGGTGATCGAACACAGCTACGGCGACCGGTTCTCGCTGGGCGAGCCGGATGGCAGCCGGTCCGAGCGGGTGGAGGCGGTCTCGAAGCTGCTGATCTCGTCGGGGCTGAAAGCGCCGGTTCGCCCGAAGATCCGCGATGAGATCTGGGTGAAGCTGTGGGGCAATCTTTGCTTCAATCCGCTGTCTGCGCTGACCGGCGCCACGCTGGACGTGTTGACGGGCCGGCCGGATCTGCGGGCGGTATGCCGCGCGATGATGCTGGAAGCGCAGGGCGTGGCGGAGGCGCTGGGCGTGAAATTCGCGATTTCCGTGGACAAGCGGATCGACGGCGCGGCCGATGTGGGGGCGCACAAGACGTCGATGTTGCAAGACCTGGAACGCGGGCGGCCGATGGAGATCGACGCGCTTCTGGGGGCGGTGGTCGAACTCGGACACCTGGTGGGCCGGCCGATGCCCCAGTGCGAGACGGTGCTGGCGCTGGTGCGTCAACGCGCGCGCGGGGCGGGGTGCTACAACGACGCCGCGTGAGATGACGAGGGGATCACGCCCCCGCGGTCGCCCATCCAGGCGGTGAACGCGTCGTGCGCCAGCGGCCGGCTGATGAAGTAGCCCTGGCCCTCGTTGCAGCCCCATGCCGCCAACCGGTCCAGGCTTTCGCGCGTTTCGATGCCTTCGGCCACCACCGAAAAGCCCAGGGACTGGGCGAGACCGATGATGCTGCGGGCCAGCAGGCGGCGGCGGGGTTCGGTGTCCATGCTGCGGATGAACGACTGATCCACCTTCAGAACCTGGGCGTCCAGCCGGATGAGGGATTCGAAATTGCTGTAGCCGGTGCCGAAATCGTCGATCGCCAGATTGATCCGCAAGGCGCGGATGCGGGCGATCTGGGTGAGCACCGTCTCGTTCACGCTGGTCAGCGAGCCCTCGGTCACCTCGAGCTCGATCCGCTGTGGCAGGATTTCGAACTCCGCGAGCAGCGCTTCCAGCCGGCCCACGAAGCCGGGGTCGTGCAGCGAATTGGGTGAGGTGTTCACGGAGATGCGCAGCGTGTGCCACTGGTATGGCCAGCCGGACATGTCGTGCAGCACGCGGCGCAGCACCCAGTCGGTCAATTCGCCCATCAGCGCGGTGGCTTCGGCCAGCGGAATGAACTCCCCGGGTGAGATCGGCCCCCATTTCGGATGGGTCCAGCGAATGAGGGCCTCGGCCCCTTGGGGGCGGCCGGTGGCGAGGTTGACGCGAGGTTGATAGACCATGGAAAGCTGGTCGTGGGCGAGGACGGCCTGGGCGAGGTCGGCGATGATCACGAACGCCCGGCGATGCGCATCGTCCAGGTCGCGGCTGTATTCGGTCCAGCCCGGGGCCAGCAAGCGGCTTTGCTGGGCGGCGGCGAGGGCGGCGCGCAGGTTGGCCGCGGGCGTGATGTCGTGCTGGAAGGCGAACACGCCCACGCCGGCGCGCGTGAGGATGGGCACGCTGCCGCAGAAGATCGGCGCGCGAAACCGCTGCACCATCGTCTGCGCATGACGCCCGGCCGCCCCCGGCTCCTCCGGCTCGAGCATGACGGCGAAGCTGAGCACGCTGACATGATAGACGACCGCGCCGGGCGGTGCGCAGGCGGTGAACTGGGCGGCGCCCTCACGCACGAAATCATCGGCGAAGGCATGGCCGAGCGCGCGCAGGATATCGCTGAAATGGCCGGCATCGGCCAATGTGAGCAACAGCAGCACCCGGCCGTCCCGCGCGTGGCGCATCCGCTGCGTCATGTCGCGCATGAAGGAAATGCGGTTGGGCAGCAGGGTGACGTGATCGAAATAGCCCAGCAGCGCCCTGGGGTCGCTGGGCCGGGGCGCCAGGCCATGGGCCCCGAGATCGAACGGACCAGTGGGCGGCGTGACGACACCGCCGTGCGGCGGAAAGGTGGTCGTTTCTGACATCTCTCTCTTTCGGCCATTTGGCGACATGGACGGTGGCATGGCCGCCCTATCGTGGCCGGAGAGCGTGAAGACGGACTTAAAGCCGGGCGAAAATCGCCGGCAAATCGGTGAAACGGGTCGCTTCCGCCGAGGCGCCTGCCCCATCCGCGCTGTAGCCCCAGCTAGCCCAGATCACGCGCACGCCGCAGCCCCTGGCGGCCAGGATGTCGTTGTGGTGATCGCCCACCATCACCGTGCCATCCGCATCGCCCCGGCAGGCGGCGATCACCGCGCCGAGATGGCCGGGATCGGGCTTGCGGACGGCGAAGCTGTCGCCGCCGGCCACCACCGCGAAAAAGCGCAGAAGCCCCAAAGTGTCCAACAGCGCGCGGGCCGGGCGCTCGGGTTTGTTGGTGCACACGGCGAGCGTCCATCCCGCCTGCGCAAGGGTCGTGAGCGTGTCGGCGACGCCCGGATAGGGCCGCGAGAGCACGGCGGCGTTTTGGGTGTAGTCGGACAGGAAGCCCTGGTAATCGGCCTCGGTCATCTCGGCTGAGCGCGCCGCGAAGCCACGCTCCACCAGCGCGCGGGCGCCGTCACCCACCATCGCCTGGGTCTCGGCATCGGTGAACGGCGCAAGGCCGCGCGCCACCACCAGGCGGTTCAGCGCGGCTTTGAGGTCGGGCACCGAATCGACCAAGGTGCCGTCGAGGTCGAACACGGCGAGTTTGGACATCGGGGGGGGGGCTCCGCGTGTTGCATCGGGAATTAAAGCGTGATCCACGTCCCTTTGACACGGACGCCGTTCGCCCGCTACCGGGACACACATGACAACGACCGCCATCATCCTGGCCGCGGGGCTGGGCACGCGCATGAAGTCGGCGCTGCCGAAAACCCTGCACAATATTGCCGGGCGGCCGATGCTACATCATCTGCTCGCCTCCGCGTCGGAAGTGTTCGACCATATCGTGGTGGTGGTGGGCCCGGACATGGACCAGGTGGCCAAAGCCGCCGCCCCGCACGCGGTGGTGGTGCAGCACGATCGCCTGGGCACCGCACATGCCGCGTTGCAGGCCGAGGCGCTGTTCGGGGATGGCGAGGTGGCGGTGCTGTATGCCGACAACCCGTTGATTTCGCCGGCCACGTTGCGTCGGCTGCTGCATCGCCGCACGCAGGCGGATGTGGGCCTGGCGCTGCTGGCGATGCGCCCTTCCGACCCCGCGCGTTATGGGCGGGTGCTGACGGCGGACGGTTACGTGACGCGCATCGTGGAATTCTCCGATGCGTCCGAGGCCGAGCGCGCCGTTGGGCTGTGCAATGCGGGCGTGCTGTGTGCCGCGGCGGCGGACATGCGCCGATGGCTGCAGGCGGTGCGCAACGACAACAGCAAGGGTGAATTCTACCTCACCGACCTCGTCGAACTGGCGCGCCGGGAGGGCGGCCACGTGGCGGCGGTGGAGGCACCGGCGGAGGAATTGCGCGGCATCAATTCGCGCGCCGAACTGTCTGAGGCGGAGGCCAGCGTGCAGGCGCGGATGCGCCGCGCCGCGATGGAGGCGGGCGTGACGTTGATCGCCCCGGACACCGTATTTTTCACCTACGACACGCAGCTGGCCGCCGATGTGACAGTGGAGCCGCATGTGGTCTTCGGGCCAGGCGTGGTGGTGGAGGGCGGCGCGCTGATCCGCGCCTTCAGCCATCTGGAGGGCTGTCACGTGGGGCCGTCCGCCATCATCGGCCCCTACGCCCGCCTTCGCACCGGCACCACGATCGGCACCGGCGCGCATGTCGGCAATTTCGTCGAGCTGAAGGCGACCTCGCTGGGTGACGGCGCCAAGGCCAACCATCTCAGCTATCTCGGCGATTCCAGCGTGGGGGCGCGCACGAATATCGGCGCGGGCACCATCACCTGCAATTACGACGGTTATACCAAGCATCGCACCACCATCGGCGCGGGCGTGTTCGTGGGCACCGCCAGCGTGCTGGTGGCGCCGCTGAGCCTGGGCGACGGCGCGTTCACCGCCGCCGGAAGCGTGATCACGAAAGACGTGGCGGCCGATGCGATGGCGTTCGGCCGGGCGCCGCAGACCGACAAACCTGGGCGCGCCGCCGCCTATCACGCAGCGCGCCGACCGAAAGTATAAGGAAAAGCCATGTGCGGCATCGTCGGCGTCATCGGCACGCATCAGGCCGCACCGGTGCTGCTGGAGGCGCTGCGCCGGCTGGAGTATCGCGGCTATGACAGCGCCGGCATCGCCACCATCGACGGCACCGCGATCGACCGAAGGCGGGCCGAGGGCAAGCTGGCCAATCTGGCGTCGGTGCTGGACCGCCTGCCGCTGGCCGGGCTCACCGGCATCGGCCACACGCGCTGGGCCACGCATGGCGCGCCCACGGAGAGCAACGCGCATCCGCACGGCACCGCGCGGGTGGCGGTGGTGCATAACGGCATCATCGAGAACCATGCCGAGTTGAAGGCCGAATTGCAGGCCCACGGCCAGGTGTTCACCACCGAGACCGACACCGAGACGGTGGCGCAGCTGCTCGACCTGCTGCTGGCCCAGGGCATGAGCCCGCGTGAGGCGGCGGCGGCCACCTTTCCGCGCTTGACCGGCGCCTATGCCATCGCGGTGGTGTTCGCGGGGCACCCCGATCTCATGATCGCCGCCCGCCACGGCGCTCCGCTGGCGGTGGGTTTTGGCGACGGCGAGATGTTCGTGGGCTCCGACGCGCTGGCGCTGGCGCCGTTGACGCGCCGCATCGCCTATCTCGACGACGGCGACTGGGTGATCGTGACGCGCGATGCGGCGCAGTTCTTCGACGCGCGGGGCCATGAGGTCAAGCGTGAGGTGCGGCTGACGGCGCTGACCGGGGCAGCCGTCGGGAAGGGCAATTTCCGCCATTTCATGCACAAGGAGCTGCATGAGAACCCCGCGGTGCTGGGCGACACCTTGCACCAGATGGTCAATCCCGCCACGGCGAGCGTGGTGCTGCCGGCGTTGCCGTTCGACTTGGCTTCCATCCGGCGCATCACGATCAGCGCCTGCGGGTCGGGCTTCTATGCCGGCCAGGTGGCGCGCGCGTGGTTGGAGACGGTGGCGCGCATACCCACCGACGCGGATGTGGCAAGCGAATTCCGCTATCGCACGCCGCCGATGGACGAAGGCGGGCTTGGCCTGCTGATCAGCCAGTCCGGCGAGACCGCCGATACCATGGCGGCGCTGCAGTATATGAAGAGCCAGAAGCAGCACGTGCTCAGCGTGGTGAACGTGCCCGAAAGCAGCATGGCGCGCGCGTCCGACGCGGTTCTGGCCACCATCGCGGGACCGGAGATCAGCGTGGCCAGCACCAAGGCGTTCACCGCGCAGCTGATGGTGCTCGCCTGCTTCACCCTCGCCGCCGGGCGCGCGCGGGGCAGCCTGTCCGAATACGAGGCCAAACGCCTGACCGCCGCGCTGCTGGAAGTGCCCGGCCATGCGGCCGCCATCCTGGATGACGAAGGCCCGGTGCGGCGCATCGCGGCACGGCTCGCCGAGGCGCGGGACGTGCTGTATCTCGGCCGCGGCTCCTGCTTCCCCATCGCCATGGAAGGCGCGTTGAAGCTGAAGGAGCTCAGCTACATCCACGCCGAGGGCTATGCCGCCGGCGAGATGAAGCATGGCCCGATCGCGCTGATCGACCGCAACGTGCCGGTGATCGCCATCGCCCCCTCGGGCCCCCTGTTCGAGAAAACCGCCAGCAACCTGCAGGAAGCCGCCGCGCGTGGCGGGCAGCTGATCGTGTTCAGCGATGCCGAGGGTGCGGCGAAGCTTTCGGGCATCGCCGTCGAGACCGTGATCCTGCCGGCGGTGGACCCGTTCGTGGCGCCGATCCTGTATGCCATCCCGGTGCAGCTTCTGGCCTATCACGTGGCCGTGCTGAAGGGCACCGATGTGGACCAGCCGCGCAACCTCGCGAAATCGGTGACGGTGGAGTAGCGGCTGCCGCATCGCCATATCTGCCGCATCTGACCCGGAGAATCGCCATGGCCTATGATTTCGACCTTTTCGTCATCGGTGGCGGCTCCGGCGGCGTGCGCTGCGCGCGGATCGCGGCCACGTTGGGCGCCCGCGTGGCGGTGGCCGAGGAGCGGTTCTGGGGCGGCACCTGCGTGAACGTGGGCTGCGTGCCGAAGAAGCTGATGGTGATGGCGGCGGAATACGGCAACGCGGTGCCGGACAGCCACGGTTTCGGCTGGTCCACCCAGCCTGGCACGCATGACTGGCAGGCGCTGATCACGCACAAGAACGCCGAGATCAGCCGGCTCAACGGCATCTACGTGAAGCTGCTGGACGGCGTGGGCGTGACGCATTTCGACGCGCGGGCGGTGTTCGTCGACGCGCACACGCTGGATGTGGGCGGCCAGAGGGTCACGGCGGAGCGCATCGTGATCGCCACGGGCGGGCGGCCCAGCGCGCCCAGCTTCGAGGGCGGGGCGCATTGCATCATCTCCGACGACGCGTTTTTTCTGCCCGAGATGCCCAAGCGCGTGGCGCTGCTCGGCGGCGGCTACATCGCGGTGGAATTCGCGGGCATCTTTGCGGGACTGGGCGCCGAGGTGGACCTCATCATGCGCCAGGACCTGCCGTTGCGCGGGTTCGACGAGGATCTGCGCGTGGGGTTGATGGAGGCGCTGCGGGAAGGCGGCGTGCGCGTGCATGGCGGTGCCCCCGTGTCACGCGTCACTCTGGAGGGTGATACCCGCATCGTGCATCTGCCGGATGGCACGCAGGTGCGCGCCGATCTGGTGTTCGCCGCCATCGGGCGCACCGCGCATACCGAGGGGCTGGGGCTGGACCGAGCAGGCGTGGCCACCGGCCAAGGCGGCGCGGTGCTGGTGCAGGAGGGCTCGGTGACGAACGTGCCCCACATCTATGCGATCGGCGACGTGACGGACCGGCTGAACCTCACGCCGGTGGCGATCGCCGAGGGGCATTCGCTGGCCGAGGCGCTGTATGGCCACGGCCCCCGCGTGTGGCATCTGGACCGGGTGGCGACGGCGGTGTTCTCCATCCCGCCGATGGCGACCGTGGGGCCCACCGAAGCGGAGGTGGCGGTGCGCGCCGCCACCGAAGGCCCGTTCGACGTGTATGTCAGCCGTTTCACGCCGATGCGGCACACAATGTCCGGGCGGGCGCGCAAGACGGTGATGAAGCTGATCGTGCACCAGGCGAGCCAGAAGGTGGTGGCGGCGCATATGCTGGGCGAGGACGCGCCGGAGATCATCCAGGGCCTGTCCATCGCCATCAATGCCGGCGCCACGAAGGCCGATTTCGACCGCACCGTGGGCGTTCATCCCACGGCGGCGGAGGAATTCGTGACCATGCGCACGCGGACGCGGGTGGTGACCTGAATGCGACCCAGGTAGCCAGACGCCAAGATTCAGGCATTATGCGCGCCTGACTGCCTTGCCCTTGCGCAATCTGTGCCGGGAATTCCTGTGGAACCGACGATGACCGAGACTTGGACGCCCGCCTCCTGGCGCAACAAACCGATCCGGCAGGTGCCGGCCTATCCCGATCCCGCCAAACTGGCGGCGATGGAGGGCAAGATCGGGTCGTATCCGCCGCTGGTGTTTGCCGGCGAGGCGCGTCGGTTGAAGGCGCAGCTGGCGTTGGTGCAGGACGGCCGCGCCATCGTGCTGCAGGGCGGCGACTGCGCTGAGAGTTTCGCCGATTTCAACGCCAACTCCATCCGCGACACGTTTCGCGTGCTGTTGCAGATGGCCGTGGTGCTCACCTACGGCGCCGCCGTGCCGGTGGTGAAGATGGGGCGCATGGCGGGGCAATACGCCAAGCCGCGCAGCTCGGAAACCGAGACGAAGAACGACGAGACGCTGCTCACCTATCGCGGCGACATCATCAACGGCCCGGAATTCGATGCCGCTACCCGCGCGCCGGATCCGCAGCGCATGGAGATGGGATATTTTCAGTCCGCCGGCACGATGAACCTGCTGCGCGCCTTCGCCTCGGGCGGCTATGCCGATCTGCACGAGGTCAATCGCTGGAATCTGGGGTTCGTGGAGCGGTCGCCGTTGGCCGAGCGCTACCAGGAGCTGTCCGGCCGGATCGACGAGACGCTGGCGTTCATGGCGGCCTGCGGCATGACGTCCAACACCACCCGCGAAATGCGGGAGACGGATTTCTTCATCAGCCACGAGGCGCTGCTGCTGCCATACGAGCAGGCGTTGACCCGCGTGGACAGCACATCCGGCGACACCTACGCGTGCTCGGCGCATTTCCTGTGGATCGGTGATCGCACCCGCCAGCCGGACGGCGCGCATGTGGAATTCCTGCGCGGCGTGAAGAACCCGATCGGCATCAAGGTGGGGCCGTCCACCGATCCGGACGAGCTGCTGCGGCTGATCGACATTCTCAACCCGCGTGACGAGCCGGGCCGGTTGACGCTGATCTGCCGCATGGGCGCGGACAAGGTGGAGCGCCTGTTGCCGCCGGTGCTGCGCGCGGTGAAGAAGGACGGCCGGCGCGCGGTGTGGCTGTGCGACCCGATGCACGGCAACACCATCTCGTCCAACGCCGGGGTGAAGACCCGCAGCTTCGACGCCATCCTGTCGGAGGTTCGCAGCTTCTTCGACATCCACACCGCCGAGGACAGTTGGGCCGGTGGCGTGCATATCGAAATGACCGGGCAGAACGTGACCGAGTGCATCGGCGGCGCGCATGGATTGACGATGATGGATCTCGGCGGCCGCTACGAGACATTCTGTGATCCGCGGCTGAACGCTGAACAATCGCTGGAACTGGCGTTTCTGGTGGCCGAGGAGTTGAAGGCGCGGCGCCATCCCGGCCGCACGCACGCCGTGGCCGCGCAGTAGGTCATGTCACCCAGCGTCATGCCGCTCGCGCCAGAGCGCGAACTGAACGCAGACGTCGCCGCGCGGACCGACGTTTATTTCAACCGCACCCGCCAGATCGTGGAACGCTACGGCGACCGGCAGGTGACGTATGCGGTGTTCCTGCGGCGCCCGGTGATCTCGGCGCCGCGGCTGGCGCTGGATTTCCTCAACCGGGCGGCGGCGGCGCGGGCCACGGCGTTCGACGTGGAGGTGACGCATCCGGAGGGAAGCTGGGTCGGCGCCGGCGAGCCGCTGCTGTATATCTCGGGCGCGTTCACGAAGCTGGCCGATCTCGAAACCATCCTGCTGCAAAAAACCGGCGCCTGCTGCGTGGCGGCACACAACGCCTATCAGATGGCGCTCGCACTTCCTACGGTGGGGTTTCTGGCGATGGACGCGCGGCACTGCGCCGGGGCCGAAATGCAGGAGATGATGGCGTATGCCGCCTCGGTGGGCAGCGCCGCCGCCCAGCGTGAGGGCGCGCGGGGTTTCACCGGCAACGCCACCGACGGCACCGCCCATTATTTCGGCGCGGACGCCGGGTTCGGCACCATGCCGCACGCGTTGATCGGCTACGCCGGCAGCACCGTGCGGGCGGCGGAGATGTTTCACGAGACGTTTCCGGAGCAAATGCTGACGGTGTTGGTGGATTATTTCGGTCGCGAGATCACCGATGGTCTGGCGGTGTGCGAGCGGTTTCCCGAACTGGCCGCCGCCGGGCAGCTGGCGATGCGGCTGGACACCCATGGCGGCCGGTTCCTCGAAGGGCTGGACCCGGCGGAGAGCTATGCCGTGCTGGAACGTCGGGCGCCTGGGGCAATCCGGCGGTATCGGTCGGATGCGGAGCTGCGCACATTGGTGGGCACCGGCGTGTCGGCGGCGGCGATCTGGCGGATGCGCGAGGCGTTGGACGAGGCGGGTTTTCCGCGCGTGAAGATCATCGCGTCGTCCGGCTTCGGAGTGGACAAATGCCGGGTGATGGCCGACGCGAAGGCGCCGATCGACGTGGTGGGCACCGGCAGCTTCATCCCCGACGCCTGGGGCGAGACATATGCCACCGCCGATATCATCGAATACGACGATGTGGCGCGGGTGAAGGTGGGGCGTGAGTTCTTGCTTCGGCGAAATGCGGCGCGGGCGCGGAATGGGGCTATGCCAAGTTAGCCAGGAAAGAATAGTTCTTTTGTGAACAAAAGAACCAAAAAACTTTATTCGTTGTATTTGGTGCGGATAGATCCACAACACCCAAACAGGCGAATGAAGTCTTTTTGCTTCTTTTTCTTCAGAAAAAGAAGGTTTTGTCTAATCTTGCTTGAACGACGTTTCTGGGAGGTCAAAATGACGATCAATATCGCACAACAGCGTTCACGGATTGTGGCCGAAACCATCGAGCGCATTCGCGCGATCGAAACCAGCCAGGGCGTCACGCGGGCGTCGCTCGACGCGATCAAGTCGGAAATGCTGGGTTTGGCGACGCAGGAGGCGTTGTTTCCGTCGGCCGAGTTTCTACCGCCGCCCGCCGGCGAAAAAGGCGCGCAGCGTTATCTGTTGCAGGAAGATCCTGATCACCGGTTCGCGCTTTATCTGAACGCGCTCAATCCCGGCAATGCGACCAAGCCGCATGACCACACCACCTGGGCGGTGGTGGTGTCGGTGGAGGGGGCCGAGCACAACACGGTGTATCGCCGGGAGCCGGGGGCGCTGGTGGTGGACAGGGAAGTGGTGGTGGAAGGCGATACCGGCATTGCGTTGATGCCGGACGACATTCACGCCATCGCCACGCCCGGTGCGAGCCCCACACGGCATCTGCATATGTACGGCCTGGCGCTGGAGGTTCTGGACAACCGGATGGGCTATGACGAAACCACCGGCGCCGCAATTCCCTACAACAAGAACTTCATGAAGCCATCCGCGGTGGCCGCGCGCTGATGCGCGTCGTCACAGCCGCGACTTTGCGCGGCTGGATCGAGGATGGCGGCGAGCTGGCGCTGCTCGATGCGCGTGAGGAAGGCGCGTTCGGCGCGTCGCATCTGTTCTGGGCGGTGCCGTGCCCGTTGTCGCGCCGCGAAATGCGGGCGCAGGCACTGCTGAAGCGGCTGGCTGTGCGCGTGGTGTGCGTGGATGACGGCGCGGGTGAGGCGGGCCTACTCGCGGCGTATCTGGTGGGGATCGGCTGCACCGATGTGTGCGTGCTGGAAGGTGGCACCGCGGCGTGGGCAGCGGCGGGATTCGTGCTGTTTTCCGGCGTGAACGTGCCGTCCAAGGCGTTTGGCGAATGGGTGGAGCATCATTATGCCACCGAGAGCGTCGACGCCGCCGAGCTGAAATCATGGATCGACTCCGGGCGCGACATGGTGGTGCTGGACAGCCGCACGTTCGCGGAATTCCACCGCATGTCGATCCCCTCCGGCGTGTCGGTGCCGGGCGGCGAGCTGGTGTATCGCGTGGGCGACCTGGCGCCGTCGGAGGCCACGTTGGTGGTGGTGAACTGCGCCGGGCGCACACGCTCCATCATGGGGGCGGAAAGCCTGCGCCAGGCCGGCATTCCGAACAGGGTGGTGGCGTTGCGCAACGGCACGATGGGTTGGGAACTGGCGGGGTTCGCCTGCGAGACCGGGCGCACCGAGACCTATTCCAGCAGCGCGCCCGCCAGCGCCGAAACGGCACGGTTGCGTGCCGCGCGCTTTGCCAAACGGGCCGGCGTACGGACGACGGACGCCGCAGGGCTGGCGGCGCTGGAGGCCGATCCCGCGCGCACCCTGTATGTGCTGGACGTGCGCGACCCCGAGGCGTTCGAAGCGTGGCATCGGCCGGGCAGCGTGAATGCCCCGGGTGGGCAGCTGGTGCAGGCGACGGATCAATGGATCGGCGTGCGGCATGCCCGCGTGGCCTTGATCGACGATGACGGGGTGCGGGCGCGCATGGCCGGCGGCTGGTTGCGCCAGATGGGGTTTGCCGACGTGTATGCCGTGGACGGCGCGCTGCCCCGGCGGGTGAGCGCCACGGAACTGGCGGGGCTCGACGCCCTTGTCATCGATCTTCAACGCAGCCTGGCCTTCCGCGAAGGGCATATCCCCGGCGCCGTATGGGGTGTGCGAACAAGGCTGCGCGTGTTGCAGGCGCGGATGGACGCCGCCACGCTCGTGGTGCTCACCTGCCCCGACGGCGCGCAGGCCGCCCGCGCGGTGGACGAAATTCGGGCCCTCACGCGCACGCCGGTGGCGGTTCTGCTGGGCGGCACCGCGGCCTGGCGCGCGGCGGGAATGGCGCTGGACACCGATCGCCATAACCCCGGGGACGACGACTGCATCGACGTGCATCTGCGCCCTTACGATCGCAACGACGGGATCGCGGCCGCGATGCGGGACTATCTGTCGTGGGAGATCGATCTGGTGGGCGAGATCGCCAAAGACGGCACCGTCCGTTTCGGGATGTGAGCGTGCTGCTTCACCCGGCGGGCGAAAACCGGTAGCGTCCGCGCCATGGCAGACACACTCAAGCTGGCGCTCGCCCAGATCAATCCCCATCTCGGCCAGATCGAGACCAACCTGGCGCTGATCCGGGCGGCACGGGCCGAGGCGGCCGAGATGGGCGCCGATCTCGTCGTCACGCCGGAATTCTCCATCGCCGGTTATCCGCCCGAGGATCTGGTGCGCAAACCGGCGTTTCTCGCCGCCTGCGCCGATGCCATCGCACAACTGGCAGACGACACCGCGGATGGCGGGCCGGGGCTGATCGTGGGCGGGCCGTGGCAGGACGGCGCGCTGGTTTACAACGCAGCGTTCGTGCTGGACGGTGGGCGCATCGTGGCGCGGCGGGCCAAGCATGAATTGCCGAATTACGGCGTGTTCGACGACAAGCGGGTGTTCGATGCGGGCCCGGCGCCGGGGCCTGTGGTGTTTCGCGGCTTTCGCATCGGGCTGATGATCTGCGAGGATTGGTGGCTTCCCGCCGTGTCTGAAACACTCGCCGAAAGCGGGGCGGAAATGTTGCTGTCGATAAACGGCAGCCCGTGGGAAGACGGCAAGCATGCCAATCGCGTGTCGCTGGCGGTGGCGCGCGTGGTGGAGACGGGGCTCGCCTTCACCTTTCTAGGCCAGGTGGGCGGGCAGGACGAGCTGGTGTTCGACGGCGGCAGTTTCGTGATGAACCCGGATCGGTCGGTCGCGTGCCAGATGAAGCTGTTTCAATCCGACATCACACTGACGGAATGGGAATATGCCGGCGAGAAACTGGTGTGCATGCCGCAGCCGCTGCCGGACGAGCCGTACCGGCATGAGCTGATCTATCGCGCCATGATGCTGGGGCTGGCCGATTACGTGAACAAGAACCGGTTTCCCGGCGTGATCCTGGGCTTGTCCGGCGGCATCGACTCAGCGCTGTCGGCTGCGGTGGCGGTGGATGCGCTGGGGCCGGACCGGGTGCGATGCTTCATGCTGCCCAGCCCCTACACCAGCCAGGACAGCCTGGACGACGCCGCCGCCTGCGCGAACCTGCTCGGCATTCGCTGCGACACCGTGGCCATCACGCCGGCGATGACCGCGTTCGACGCGGCATTGGCGCCCATTTTCGCGGGGCATGCGGCCGACATTACCGAGGAGAACATCCAGTCCCGCGCGCGGGGTCTGACCCTGATGGCGATCTCCAACAAACTGGGCCAGATGGTGCTGACCACCGGCAACAAATCCGAGATGTCGGTCGGCTATGCCACGCTGTACGGCGACATGTGCGGTGGATTTTCGGTTCTGAAGGATATCTACAAAACGCTGGTGTTCGAGCTGTGCGACTGGCGCAACGGCCACATGCCGCAGGGCGCGCTCGGGCCGGACGGTGCCGTGATGCCCGAGCGTGTGATTACCAAGCCGCCGAGTGCCGAGCTGAAGCCCTATCAGACCGATCAGGACAGTCTTCCGCCCTATGAGGAGCTGGACTCCATCCTCGCCGGGCTGATCGAGGGCGAGCAGAGCGTGGACGGGCTGGTGGCCGCCGGGCATGACCGCGCCACGGTGCTGCGGGTCTGGAAAATGCTGGATCGCGCGGAATACAAACGCCGCCAGGCGCCCCCGGGGGTGAAGATCACGCCCCGGGCCTTCGGGCGCGATCGTCGTTACCCCATCACGAACGGATTCACAGGTTTGATCTCTTGAGCGAAATTCATATCCCCGAACTGTTTGCCCCCGCGGGCGGCTGGCGGGTGCGTATTCTCGATCTGTCCGGCGGGGCGGAGGACAACATCGTCGAGGAGATCAAGGGCTTTCCCACCTTGATGCAGGCCAACGCGTTCGCGCGGCGCTATGTGCGCGACAGTGTGGAGCTGTGCCGCCCGGCGGGGGTGACGGGCAAAGCGGTGCTGGACGTGTGGTTCGCGTTCGGCGAGGACGCGCACGCGATCGACGCCGGGGACGAGACATGGCGCAGCGCCACCGAACTCGCGCAGTTCGCCGAACGCCCGGCAAGTGCGGAGGACCGGGACTGGCGCGCGCTGGACCCGCGTGAAGACGACGACGAAGGCGACGCCGACGACGAGGACGTCTCGTGAAGAAAAACGCGGTTGTGGTGAGGTTCGCGCCCTCCCCCACCGGCTATCTGCATGTGGGCAACGGGCGGCCGGCGCTGCTGAACTGGCTGTTCGCCCGCAAGATGGGCGGCACATTCATCCTGCGCTACGACGACACCGACACCACGCGCGGCACGCCGGAATTCGCCGAGGCGATCGCGCAGGATCTCGGCTGGCTGGGGCTGGATTGGGATGACAGCTTCAAGCAATCCGACAGGATGGCGTTGTACGAGGCGGCGGCGGACAAATTGAAGGCGTCGGGCCGGCTGTATCCGTGCTTCGAGAGCGAGGCGGAACTGCAGGCCAAGCGCGACTATCGCGTCAAGCGCGGCCAGCCGCCGATGTATGACCGCGCGATGCTGAAACTCACGCCCGAGCAGCGCGAGAAGGCCGAGGCCGGTGGCAAAAGGCCGCACTGGCGCTTCAAACTTTCGAACTACAGCATCTCCTGGCCGGATTTGGTGTTGGGCAAGCGCGAGGTGAAGCTCACCGCCGTGTCTGATCCGGTGCTGATCCGCGCCGATGGAACCCCGCTTTATACCTTCACCTCGGTGGTGGACGACCTCGCCTGCAAGGTTTCGCATATTCTGCGCGGCGAGGATCACATCACCAACACCGGCGTGCAGCTGGATATCGCGGAGGCCTTGGGCGGCGATCGCTCGAAATTCCATTTCGCGCATTTCACGCTGCTGACGGCGGGCGATGGGGGGAAACTGTCCAAGCGCACCGACAGTATTTCGCTGCGCAGCCTGCGGGCCGATGGGGTGGAGCCGGGGGCCATCACGGCCTACCTCGCCCGCCTCGGCTCGTCCGCCGATCCGGCGTTGCTGCCGCTGTCGGAGCTGGCGGAGGATTTCGAGTTCACCCGGTTTTCAGCGTCTCCGGCGAAGTTCGATATTGGACAGTTGCTGGCGCTGAACCGCAAGCTGCTGCATGGGCTGGATTTTGCCTCCGTGGCGGGGCGGCTGCCGCAGGGTGCCACGGAGGCGTTCTGGCTGGCGGTGCGCGGCAATCTGGACATGATGTCCGAGGCGCGCGGGTATTGGGATGTGGTGGCCGGCTCCATCATTCCGCCGGTGATCGAGGGGGAGGGCGAATTCCTGCGCATGGCATTGCAGCTTCTGCCGGCCGAGCCCTGGAACGATCAGGTATGGACCACCTGGACGGACGCGCTGAAGCAGGAAACCGGCCGCAAGGGGCGCACGTTGTTCATGCCGCTGCGCCTGGCGCTGACCGGCGAGGAGCACGGCCCCGAGCTGAAGGCGCTGCTGCCGCTGATCGGCCGGTCCAGAGCGGCGGAGCGATTGGCTGTGGCGGCGACTTGATTTTCAGAATCTTCTTTTTCAAGCTCAGGTCTGCTCGTGAGCCGGGTCCGTCTCCCGCGATGTGGCGATCGCGGGGACGAGCTTGCCGGGGGTTGACGGAGCGGGTCTCGGCGCGCACCTGACGGCTATGACCGATCCGTTTCTGATGCCCGAAGATGACAGCGCCGCCGCGGCCATCGCCGCCATTGGCGAAGAGCTGGAGGTGTTCGACGACTGGATGGATCGCTACCAGCACATCATCGAACTCGGGCGGAAACTGCCGCCGTTTCCGCCCGAATGGCAGAACGACGACCATCGCGTGCCCGGCTGCCAGAGCCAGGTGTGGTTCGAGGCGCAGATGCGCGACGGGCGGCTGTATTTCGCCGGCGCGTCGGACGCGGCGATCGTGTCGGGCCTGGTGGCGTTGCTGCTGCGGGTTTATTCGGGCCGCCCGCCCGCCGAGATCGGGGCCACCGATCCTGCGTTTCTAAAGGACCTCGGCCTGATCCAGGCGCTGTCCACCAACCGGGGCAACGGCATCGCGTCGATGGCGCGCAAGGTGCGTGACGTGGCGGCGCGCCAGATCTCCGGCTGAGCTTGGTCGTGCCTCACGCGTTTCGGGCGTCGGCGCTGATCGCCGCGTGCTCGGCCGGCATGTATGTGTCCAACGGCGTCAACATGGCGTTTTTCGCGGCATTGTTGGAGAGCCGCGGGCTGGAGGCGGGGCAGATCAGCCTGTTTCTGGGGGTGGCGTTTCTGGCGCGGGTGCTGGCGGGGCCGGCCTGGGGGCATGTGTGCGATCGCTGGGGCCGGGTGCGGCCGGTGCTGGCGGTGTCGATGGTCATGTCCGGCGCGGCGGCGCTGGGCGTGTTGGCCACGCACGGCGTGTGGGCGCTGTTCGGCCTGGTGCTGCTCTACAGCGTGGGTGCCAGCGCATTGATGCCGCTTTACGATCTGCTGACCCTGGCGGCGGCACGGCGCATGGGGTTCGATTTTGGGCGCGTGCGTGCGGTGGGGTCGGGCGGCTTCATGCTGGGCGCGCTGGGGGCCGGGTTTGTGCTGGCGGCCGAGGGTCCGCAGGCGGTGGCGTGGCTGATGGCCGGGTTTTTACTGCTCTCGGTGCTCATGCTGCCCTTCATGCTGGAAAGCGGGGAGCGGGCGGGCGTGACCGCGCGGGTGGCCGAGCCCTCCCCGCTGGCGATTCCGGCGTTTCGGCGCTTGCTGGCGATCTCGGCGCTGCTGCAAGGCGCGCATGCCGCGTATTACGCGCTGTCGACGTTGCACTGGCGGGCGGCGGGCCTGGGGGATCGCTTGATCGGGCTGCTCTGGGCCGAGGCGGTTCTGGCCGAGATCCTGATGCTGGTATTCTGCCGCAAGGCGATCGCGCGGCTGGGGCCGGCGAATTTGATGGTGATCGGCGCGGTGGGTGCCACGGTGCGATGGACGGGGACGGGGCTTTCGACCGATCCCGTTGTGCTGGCGCTGTTGCAGCCGCTGCATGCCGCGAGTTTCACCGCACCGTATCTGGCGTCTTTGCAGGTGATGGCGATGTGTGTGCCGGCCGGGCGGGCGGCGTCTGCACAGAGCCTGAACGCGGCGCTGGGCGTGGCGCTGCCGACCGGGGTGCTGATGTTCGCGTCCGGCATTCTCTACGAACGGGTGGCGGGTTTGGTGTTTCTGGCGATGGCGGCGTTGACGCTGGCGAGCCTGGCCTTTTTGCCGGGGCTGCGCCGGCGCCTGGCGTAGGTGGTGGGCGTAGGTGGTGGGCGTAGGTGGTGGGGCGCCACGGAGCACCCCACCACCCCAGCTGCGTTCGTTTTACTTCGCGGCGGGACCGCCGGCGCCGGGGAGCAGGGCGCTGAGATCGGTGTCGTTGACGGTGAAATTGTTGTCCTGGTAGGCGATGTTCCAGGTTGTGGTGTCACCGTCCTGCTTGCCGATGCCCTTGAGGAAGATCAGCACCGGCGCGGCCTGCTTCAGTTCGGGCGTGGTGTTGGCGGTCTTGATCAGCGCGTCCAGACCTTTGACGTTGATCTCGGCCTCTCCCGTGATGTCGGCGATCCCCGCGATGTCCACCGAGCCGGTGCCGGTGAGGCTGGCGCGGCCGAGGTCCAGGCCCAGTTCGTCGATCGCGATTTCCAGCGGGCCGGCGCCGAGCAGCGCCATGGCGGCGCCTTGGAGTTCGGCGAGGTCGTTGGCGTCACTGTCGACGGCGCGAAGCATCAGCTTCACCAGATCCTCGCTCGGCACGCCCGAGATCCGCGGGTTGAAGGTGATCTTGCGCGGCAGATAGTCCCTGTAAACGCCGCTGGGCACCTCGGGCGTATCAAGGCCGTCCATCGAGACCGTGGTCGCGAGCTCCAGCTTGCCGTCCGTCACACCGGCCTTGGTTCCGAGGACCGCGTGAGCGACGCTGCCGGTGTGGCCACCGGAGGTGAATTTCATCCCTTCGAATGTCTGGCTGGATTCCAGGCCTGCGAACATGTCGCGCAGCGAGAAGATGATGGTGCGGGCCAGGGTGCGCTGCTGCGGATTGAGCGTGTCCTTGGTGCCGGGCAGGGTGGGCGCCAGTGCCGCGACACTGCGCACGAGGGTGGCCAGCGTGGCCGGCGACACCGATTTCACGCGGCTGGACGAGCTGGATTTCTCGACCGTGTAGGTGAACGGCGCGCCCTCCTTCGGCGTGACGGTATTGCTGCTCTTTTCCGAGCTGCCTTCCGACAGGACGTTGATGCGGCCATCGGTGGCGGGCTGGAAGGTGGAGTGGCTGACGCTTTTGGCGGTGGTGGAAACAGAGTTGCCGCCCTCCACGCGCAGGCCGGTGGCCACGCTGTCGAAGCTGGAGGTGGTGGCGAAGCTGGGGTCGAAGATGCCGTGGAACTGCTGCGACGTGGAGGTGACGGTGATGCTCGGGCTTGGGTCAACACTTGTCGCACCCGCGACCGCGGCCTTGTCGTCCGGCACCATCCCTTTGGGGGCGGTGAGTTTCAGCGGCGAGGGGATCACCAAATCGTCCAGCGCCCAACGCCCGCTGTCGAGCGGCTTGGCCTTCAGCTTCACCGACAGGCCGGCATCGGCGATGCCCGCGCTGGCCAGGATGTCTGGCGCGGGCAGCTCGACGTTGAAATGATCGCCATCGGCGGTGATGCGAACGGGCCTGGTACCGACATCGAGCGCCGGGCTGACGAGGCTTGCCATCCAGCCGCGCAGCTGCGCCTCCAGATCGGTGGCCTGGGCCGCGGTGACGTCGGCGGCGAAGGCATGGGCCGGCAGGCCAGCGGCGATGACGGCGAAAGCGGCGAAGGCGCGCGAAGCGAACATACCGTTGTTCCTCAAATTGGGCGTGGCCGCATGCTAGCCGCAGCCAGGGCATCGCGCACGGCAAAACCCGCGTTCAATACGATGGCATCATTTTGTCACAAACACTTCGCCGGCAGATATGGACGCGAAATCTGACCAAAAGCTTAACGCGCGGCGGTGCCCAGATACATTTCGACGATGCGCGGGTCTGCGGCGAGTGCGGCGCCATCGCCTTCCAGCGCGATGCGGCCGCCTTCCAGCACGTAGCCGTAATCCGATATCGCCAGCGCGGCGCGGGCGTTCTGCTCCACCAGCAGGATGGACACGCCGGTTTCGCGCAAGGCCCGTATGGTGCGGAAGATGTCGCGCACGATGAGGGGCGCCAGGCCCAGGCTGGGTTCGTCAAGCATCAGAAGCGTGGGTTTGGCCATCAGGGCGCGGGCCATGGCCAACATCTGGCGCTCGCCGCCGGACAAGGTGCCGGCGCGCTGGCCGCGGCGTTCGGCGAGGCGGGGGAAAAGGGCGTAGCACTCGTCCATCGCGCGTGTGGCCGCGCGGAAACCCTGGGCGCGAAGGCGCCAGCCGCCGAGACGGAGGTTTTCGGCCACCGTCATGCCGGCGAAGAGCTCGCGCTTTTCGGGCACGAGCGAAAGCCCGCCGGCGACGCGTGATTCCACGGTGTGGCGGGCGAGATCGACGCCCCCGAACGTGACGCTGCCGGATGCGGGGATGATGCCGGCGATGGCCGACAGAAGCGTGGTCTTGCCGGCGCCGTTGGGGCCGATGACCGTGACGATCTGGCCGTGGGCCATCCGCAACGCGACGTCGGACACCGCCTGGATACCGCCGAAGGCGACGGACAGGTGCCGGACGTCGAGCAGCGTCATGCCACGCCGCCGAGATAGGCTTCGATGACGGCGGGGTTCTGGCGGATCTGCTCGGGCGGACCCTCGGCGATGACGGTGCCGAAATCCATCACCACCAGGCGATCGGCCAGGTTCATGACGAAATCCATGTCGTGCTCCACCAGCAGGATGGCCATGCCGGAGGCGGCGAGGCGGCGCAGAAGGGCGGCGAGCACCTGTTTTTCGGCGTGGCGCAGACCGGCGGCGGGCTCGTCGAGCAGCAGCACCGCGGGGTCCGCGGCAAGCGCGCGGGCGATTTCCACGATGCGTTGCTGGCCGAGGGCGAGCGACGTGGCGGGACGGTCCGCGAGATCACCGAGGCCCACATGGGCGAGCTGCGTGGCGGCTTCGGCGAACTGGCGGGCTTCCTCGGCCCGATCCAGCCGCAGAATGCTGCGCAGCGGCGAGGCGTGGCCGCGCAGATGGGCGCCGAGGGCCACGTTCTCGATGACGGACATGCCGGCCACCAGCTTCACGTGCTGGAAGCTGCGGGCAACGCCGCCTTCGGCCATGGCGGGGGCGGACAGGCCCGTGACATCGCGGCCCATCAGATGCACGGTGCCGGCGCTGGGGCGGGTGACGCCGGTGAGCAGGTTGAAACTGGTGCTTTTGCCGGCGCCGTTGGGGCCGATGAGGGCCAGAAGCTCGCCGGGGGCAAGGGTGAAGGAGAGGTCGGCCACGGCGACGAGGCCGCCGAAGTTGCGACGCAGGTTGGCGACTTCAAAGGCGCGATTGGCCTGCGCAGCAACGCGTTTGGGCAATGCCATGGCGGCGATCGGGCGCGGGTGGGTGTGGCGGCGACGGCGCGTGATATGCGGCCACAGACCTTCCGGGGCGACCTGCAGAACCAGCACCAGCAGCAGTCCGAAAGCGATGATCTCGAAATTGCCGGAGGTGCCGAGCAGCTTGGGCAGCCAGTCCTGCAGGCGGTCGTTCACGATCACCACCAGGGCCGAGCCCAGCAGGGCGCCGGGGAGATACGCGGCGCCGCCGACCACGGCCATCAGCAGGTATTGAATGCCGGCGTAAAGGCCGAACGGCGTGGGGTTCACCGCGCGTTGCAAATGCGCGAACAGCCAGCCGGCGAGGCCCGCGAGAAGGGCGGCGTAGACGAACGCCAGCATCCGCGCGCGCGCGATATCCACCCCGCAGCTCGCCGCCGCCATGGCGCCGCCCCTGAGCGCGCGGATGGCGCGGCCCCATCGGCTGTCGAGCAGGTTGTGGGTGGCGGCGATGACACCCACGACCGAGACGCCGATGAGGGTGGCGGAGAGACGCACGTCGACCAGGCGAAACCCGGCGATGGTCAGCGGGGGGATGGCTGAAATGCCGTCGTTGCGGCCGAGGATGTCGAGATTGCCGAACAGGAAGAACAGCGAAACGCTCCAGGCGATGGTGCCCAGTGCCAGGTAGTGCGCCTTGAGCCGGAGCGTGATGGCGCCGATGGCGGCGGCGGCAAGGCCGGCGGCGGCCATGGCTGCGGGCAGGCCAAGCCAGGGGTTCAGGCCATAGCGGGTGGACAGAATGGCGGTGGTGTAGGCGCCGAACCCCAGAAAGCTCGCCTGGGCGAAGCTGGTCATGCCGCCGATGCCGGTGAGCACCACGAGGCCGGTGACCACGATGGCGGAAATACCGATGAGGTTGGCCAGCGTGACCCAGAACAGGGGCAGGCCGGGCAACCAGGGCAGCACCACGCACAAGGCCAGCGCCGGGATGGCCCACCGCAGCGTCATTCCTCGTCCTCCAGGTCCTGATGACGCCACGAGCGCCAGAGCAGGACGGGAATGATGACGGTGAAGACGATCACCTCCTTGAAGGCGCTGGCCCAGAACGCGCTGAAGGATTCAACAAGGCCCACCACGAGGGCCGCCAGCACGGCCAGCGGGTAGCTGGCGAGCCCGCCCACGATGGCGGCGACGAAGCCTTTGAGGCCGATAAGAAAGCCGCTGTCGTAATAAATGGTGGTGAGCGGCGCCACGAGCACGCCGGACAGGGCGCCGAGGATACCGGCCAGCGTGAAGGCGATCAGCCCGGCCTGCTCGGTGCGGATGCCGACCAGCCGCGCGCCCAGCCTGTTCACGGCCACGGCGCGCAAGGCGGTGCCCAGCAGCGTGAATTCGAAGAACAGATAAAGCCCGGCCATCGCGGTGAGGGTCAGGCCCAGGATCCAAAGCGACTGGCCCGGCACGACCTGGTCGCCGAGGCTCAGCATCGCCGTCGAGAAACCGGGGCCGCGGGAGCCTTCGGGGCCGAATATCAGAAGGCCGAGGCCGCCCAGCGCCAGATGGGCACCGACGGAGGCCACGAGCAGAACGAGGACGGATGCGTTCGCCAGCGGCTGGAAGGCGAGGCGGTAGAGATACGGCGCGAGCGGGGCGGTGATGGCCAGCGCCAGCAGCACCTCGACCGCGACGCCCGGTTTTTGCGGGGCGAGCCAGACGGTGACGCCGGCGATCCCGGCGGGCAACACGAGTGTTTCGACGGCAAGCCAGAGCAAAGCGGTGCCGCGCTTCGCCCATGCGGCGCGGAGAAACGCGGCGCCGCCGAGGCCGCCGAGCAGATAAAGGCTGGCCGGGACATGGCCGGTGTCGAGCGTGGCGTAGGTGAGGGCGGCGAACGAGACCAACTCGCCCTGCGGAATGAGGATGACGCGGGTGACGGCGAACACCATCACCAGGCACAGAGCCAGCAACGCATAGATGGCGCCGTTGACGACGCCATCCTGCAGCAGGATCAGAAAGATCGATTGGTCCATGATGGGCGTGCCGTGGCGGCGGACCTCGGTCCCCCCTTACGGGAGAAGGAGCCAGCCTCCGTTCTTGACGGTGACCATCACGCGGGCGCGGGCGTCGAAGCCGTTGTGATCGGTGGGAGACATCGTGGCGATGCCGTGGTCGAGCACCACCTCCTTCAGCCCCTCGAGACCATCGCGCAGGCCTTCGCGGAACGCCGCCGTGCCGGGCTTGCCGTGGGCGAGGGCTGCGGGGATGGCGGCCTGCACCAGCAGCATGGCGTCGTAGGCGTGGGCGCCGAAGTTGTTGACGGTGCCGGGGCCATTCGCCGCGTCGTATTTGGCGATGTAGTCGAGCGCCACTTTCTTGATCGGGTTGCTGTCGGGCAGTTGCGCCGCCACCAGAATGGGGCCGGAGGGCAGGATGGTGCCTTCGACGTCTTTGCCGCCGACGCGCAGGAAGTCGGCATTGGCCACGCCGTGGGTTTGGTAGATCACCCCGGTATAGCCGCGTTCGCGCAAGGTGCGCTGCGGCAGGGCGGCGGGGGTGCCGGCGCCGGCGATGAGCATGGCATCCGGCTTGGCCGCGATGAGCTTGAGAACCTGGCCGGTGACTGTGGTGTCGGGGCGGGCGTATTTCTCGGTGGCCGCGAGCGAAATGCCGCGCGGGGCGGCGGCCTTGGTGAATTCAGCCAGCCAGCCATCGCCGTAGGCGTCGCTGAAACCGATGAAGCCCACGGTTTTGACGCCGGCCTTTTGCATGGTGTCGGCCAGCGCCTCGGCCATCAGGCTGTCGTTCTGCGGGGTTTTGAACACCCAGCGCCGGCTGGCATCCATCGGCGCGATGATGGAGGCCGACGCCGCGAGAGAGATCATCGGCACGTGCTTTTCGGCCGCGACGTCGATCATCGCCAGGGAGGACGGGGTGGTGGATGAGCCGATCAGAACGTCGATCTTGTCCTGGTCGATCAGCTTGCGGGCGTTGGCGACGGCCTTGGAGGCATCGGCCGCGTCGTCCAGCACGATGTATTCGATGTCCTGGCCGCCAATCTGCTTCGGGAGCAGCGCCACCGAGTTGCGCTGCGGAATACCGAGCGAGGCGGCCGGGCCAGTGGTGGAGATGGACACGCCCACGCGAACGGGGTCGGCCGAAGCGGCGCCCAGGCTTGTGATCAGGACCGCCAGGCAAACCGGGGTGGCGAGGACGGCGCGACGGAATGGCATGGAGGTCTCCCGGGCAGCGGACTGTTGCTTGTTGTGGCCGGGTGTACGAGCGCGGCCCCGCATCGTCAACGGATCGGTCAGGATTTGGGCAGTCTGGGCGCTTGCCGAAGCCGGACAGACATCATACTGCTTGGGTTATAATCGGTGTCAGCAAGACGCCACGACGACCAGGGGAGACCGGACATGCTCATCACACGTCGTACCACAATTCTGGGCACAGCCTTGGCCGCCGCCACGCCGCTACGCTTTGCTCGCGGCGCCGAGGAGACCATCAAGATCGGTGGCATCGTGCCGGTGACGGGGCCCGCCGCCGAGGCCGGGCGCTTCATGCAGAACGGCGCCGCCATGGCGCTGGAGGCGATCAATGCCAAAGGCGGCGTGCTCGGCAAGAAGATGGAATGGGTGACCGAGGACGACGCCACTACAAACCCTGGCGCGGTGCTGGGCTTTTCGCGCCTCGTCAGCCGGGGTGATTGCGTGGCCTATACCGGGTCGATCCGTTCGACGCAGGTGCAGGCGATCGCGCCTGACGTTCTGAAGGCGGCCAAACCCGTGATGTTCGGCGGCACCAACACCGGGCTGACCGCCGCGGGCAATCCGTGGCTGTTCCGCTGCCGCCCGAACGACAGCTATTCCGGCCGCGTGATCGCCGATTTCGGGGCCAAGACGCTGGCCAAGAAAAAATGGGCGATCGTGCACAGCACGGATGCCTTCGGGTCGGGCGGCATGCAGTCGCTGGTGGAGAACCTGGAGAAGATGGGCATCAAGCCGGTGCTGGTGCAGGGCTACACCAACCAGCAGACGGATTTCACGCCGGTGGTGCTGGCGGTGAAGTCCGCCGAGCCGGACGTGATCGGGTCGTATTTCACGTTCGAGAACGATCTGGGAATCTTCGCGCGTCAGCTGCGCCAGCTGGGGGTGCAGGCGCCGTGGGTGGGCTCGCCCTCGATCATCAACACAACGGCCCTGAACCTGGCCGGGCGCAGCCTGTTCGGCACGTATGGGATCGCCGATTACACGCCAGACAGCTCGCCGGAAGCGGGGACGTATGCGGCGGACTACACCAAGCGTTACAAGGCGGCGCCGGACAACCAGAGCACGTGGATCTATGACGGGCTGATGATCCTGGCGCGTGCGATGAACGATGCGAAAAGCACCGAGCCGCAGGCGGTGCGCAAGGCCATCATCGCCATCAAGGGTTTCAAAGGCACCGAGGGCACCTACAACTTCGACGAAAAGGGTGACGGGCTGCGCGGCTACAACGTGGTGAAGAACGAGGCCGGCAAGATCGTGTTCGACAAGCACATCGAGTTCAACGACTGATCGTTCGCGCACGGTCACGCCGCCATGGCGATCTTTCTGCAACTGCTGTTCACCGGCCTGGGCATCGGCGCGATCTATGCGCTGGTGGCCCTGGGTTTCGTGCTGCTGATCCGGGCCGCCAGCGTGGTGAATTTCGGGCAGGGCCAGTTTTCCATGGTGGGCGCGTATCTTCTCGTCGTGTGCTTCAACGTTCTGGGATTGCCGTATCTGCTGTCGATGCTGATAGCGGTGATCCTGATGGCGGGCTTCGGCGTGCTGTTCGCCGGCGCCACGTACTGGCCGCTGCGGCATCGGGGCGGGCTGCCGGTGATCATCAGCACCATCGGCGCCTCGATCTTTCTGGAAAACATCGTGCTGGTGCTCTACGGGCCGAGCCCTGAGGTTCTGCCAGGGCTTTTCGACAGCCCCGGAATCCAGGTGGGGCCGGTTTTCATGGACAGCCAGTATCTGTCCATCCTGGTGTCGGCCACGCTGCTGGTGATCCTGCAATACGTGATCTTCGAAAAGACCCTGCTGGGCAAGAAGTTGCAGGCAACCAGCCAGGACAAGGAGATGGCGAGCCTGCTGGGCATTCCGGTGGCCATGATGATCCTGATCACGTTCGCCTACAGCGCGGCGCTGGGCGGATTGGCGGGGATGCTGGTGGCGCCTGTGTTGTTCGTGTCCGTGGGCATGGGTGGGCTGATCGCGCTGAAGGCGTTCGCGGCCAACATCATCGGCGGCTACGGGTCGATCCCCGGCGCCATTCTGGGGGGGCTGGCGCTGGGCGTGGCTGAGACGATGGGCGCTTCTTATATCTCCGTGCCTTACAAGGACGCGTTCGCGTTCTTCATGCTGCTGATGTTCCTGATGGTGCGGCCACAGGGATTGTTCGGCGAAAAGATCTCGGAGAAGGCCTGATGGCACACGTCGATTTAGCCTCCGCGCGGATCTGGCGTGGCGCGCCGCAGGCGGTGGCCGCGTGCGTGGCCGTGGTTGCGCTGGCGTTCGTGGCGCCGGCTGAGGGGTATTACCTCAACATCCTGATGCAGGCGGTGACGTACGCCATCGCGGTGTCGGGGCTTGTGGTGGTGCTGGGGTATTGCGGACAGATCTCGATCGCCCAGGCGGCGTTCTTCGGCATCGGCGCGTATGGCGTGGCCATCGGCACAGGGGATTTCGGCCTGGGCTTCGTGCCCTCGCTGCTGATGGGGGTGGCCGCGGCCGGTTTGCTCGGGCTGATACTGGGCTTAGGAAGTCTGCGATTGGGCGGGCATTACCTGGCGATGGTGACGATCAGCTTTCAGCAGATCATGACGCTGTTCGCCACCAACTGGATCAGCTTCACGCATGGTCCGGACGGTATTCGCGACATTCCGCGCCCGACCATTCTGGGAGTGAGTTTCGCCAACGGGCACGCGTTCCTGGCGCTGTGCCTGGTGTGCCTCGTGTTCTCCACGCTGGCGATCTGGCGTTTGAAGACAGGCCGGCTCGGCCGCGCCATGCAGGCGGTGCGCGACAACGAGCTGGCGGCGGGCACCTGCGGCATCAACGTGTTCGGCACGAAGGTGATGGCGTTCGGGATGTCCGCCGTGATGGGCGGCGTGGGCGGCGGTCTGTTCGCTTCGGGGTTTCAGTATATCTCGCCCGATCAGTTCACCTTCGGCGAGTCGATCGTGCTGCTGACGATGGCGTTGCTGGGCGGCGTGCAGTCACCGTTCGGCTCGCTGGTGGGCACCGTGGTGCTGGTGCTGTTGCCGGAATGGCTGCGCTTTCTCAAGCAGATCTATCTGGCGGTGTATGGCGCGGCCGTGATCCTGATCATGGTGTTCCTGCCGGATGGGCTGTGGGGGCTGATGCTGGACCGGGTGATACGGCGTTCCAAGCCGATCGTGGGTGACGTTTCGCCATTGCCGCTGCTGTCTGAGCAAGGCGCCGAGACGGACGAGATCGTTTTGAAGGTTGAAGGCCTGGCCAAGCATTTTGGCGGCGTGAAGGCGTTGGACGGGGTGGATCTGGCGGTGCGCAGGGGGTCTGTTCACGCGCTGATCGGGCCGAACGGGTCTGGCAAGAGCACGTTCATCAACGTGGTGACCGGACTTTACAGGCCGACCTCCGGCACCGTGACGTTTGCGGGCACGGACATCACGCACGCGGCGCCGCATCTGCGCAATCGGGCCGGGCTGGCGCGGACGTATCAGAATATTCGGGTGTTCCGCGGCATGACGGTGCTGGAAAACGTGATGGTGGGCGCCGAGCGGCCGGGCAACGACATCGCCGAAAATCCGGCGCAGGTGGTGGACCGCGCCTTGGCGGCGCTCGATTTCGTGGGGCTGCGCGCCGATGCGCATCGCCAGGTGGGCGCGCTTTCATATGGGCATCAACGCTACGTGGAGATCGCGCGCGGGCTTGCCGCCAGTCCGCAGACGCTGCTGTTGGACGAGCCGGCGGCGGGGCTGAACCTGACCGAAAAGCATGAGCTGGGCGCGTTGCTGCGGCGGCTGAAAGGGCATGGGCTCACCATCCTGATCATCGACCACGACATGAACCTGGTGGAGCAGGTGGCTGATCACATCACGGTTTTGAACTTCGGCCGCCGCATTGCGGATGGCACGCCTTCGGTGGTGCTCGCCAACCCCGACGTGATCGCGGCCTATCTGGGGGAGCCGCGCCGTGAAGCTGCTTGAGCTGCGGACCCTGACCGCGCGGTATGGCGCGGGGGATGTGCTGAAGGGCATCGACATCGACGTGGACGAAGGCGAGATCGTGGCACTCCTCGGGGCCAACGGGGCGGGCAAAAGCACCACGTTGCGCGCGATTTCAGGCCTGGTGCCGCATGTGGCGGGCGATATCCTGCTGGGTGGCAAATCCATCCTGGGACAGAAGACCGAGGCGATCGTGCGGTTGGGGATTTCGCATGTGCCGGAGGGCCGGCGGGTGTTCCCGGGGCTCACGGTGCGCGAGAACATCGTGCTTGGCGCGTCAAACCGGGGCCGGCTGTCGCGGGCGGCGATGGACCGCGAGGTGGGGGAGAAGTTCGAGCTGTTCCCCGATCTGCACCGGCTGCGGGACGCGTTGGGATGGACGCTGTCGGGCGGGCAGCTGCAGATGGTGGCGGTGGCGCGCGGGTTGATGGCGCAGCCGCGTGTGCTGTTGTTGGATGAGCCCTCGCTGGGTCTGGCGCCGCTGATCGTGCAGCAGGTTTTCAAGATCATCGCGCAGATTCGCGAGCGGGGCACCACGGTGCTGCTGGTGGAGCAGAACGCGCATATGGCGCTTTCGGTGGCCGATCGCGGGTATGTGCTGGAGACCGGGCGGGTTCTGGTGGCCGGGTCGCCCACGGCGCTCTGGGAGGATCCGCAGGTGCGGGCGGCTTATCTGGGCGGCCTGGCGGCGGGATAGAGCACGATGTGATTGGGGTGTTTGGCGTGATATACGCGCCATAACGGGCAGTCACGTCGGAGGTTTTTCCATCTTGGTCAGGCATTTTATCATTGCTGCCGTGGCGGCCGTGGCGGCCTTCGTGTTGCCGGCGCAGGCCCAGACCGTGGCGCGGCTTGGGGTTATTCCGATCATGGGGGCGGCGCCGTTGTTCGTGGCGCAGCGCGAGGGGTGGCTGGCCGAGCGCGGCCTGAAGCTTTCCATCACCACCTTCGAATCTGGCCCGAACATGATCCAGGCCCTGGCCTCGGGCACGATCGACGTCTACGTGGCGGGTGTGGCGCCGTTGGCGGTGGCACGCTCACGCGGCATCGACGTGCGGGTGGTGGCGGCCACGGCGGTGGGCGAGAACGTGTTCGTGGGCAGCCCGAAACTGTCGGCGTTGTTCAAACCGGGCGTGGCGCCGGCAGCGGCGTTTCATGCGTTTCGAATGGCGTCGGGCAAGCCCGCGCGGCTGGCCACGCAGCCGGCGGGGTCGGTGCCGAACACCACGTTGCAGTATTGGCTGCGCGAGGTGGTGAAGGCGGATCCCGCAGATTACGAGATCGTGCCGATGGGGATCGACGCCACCCAGCAAGCGATGCTGGCGGGTGCGATGGACGGGGCCTCGGTGCGCGAGCCGGCGGTGACGATTCTGGAAGGACGCAATCCCGGCATCAAGCTCCTGGCGTTGGGCGACGACATGTTTCCCGGCCAGCCCGGCACGGTGGTGGCGGTGTCTGGCGCGTTCATGACGGCGCACCCCGAGGCGGTGCAGGCGCTGGTGAGCGGCCTGGTGAAGGCCGGCGCCCTGCTCGCCGCCACGCCGGAGAAGGCCGTGCCGGCGATTGTGGACGCGTTGGGCAAGGGGATTGTGGAGCCGGAGACCATTCGGCGCGCGCTGGCATCCAAGGCCACGGTGTTTCAGATCGACCCACGCGCGGTGTTCGACGCGTCGCGCCGGATGCAGACGTATCAGGTGAAGTTGGGCTCGCTGGACAAGGACGTGACGTTCGACGGGCTGTTCGACCCGCGTTTCTATGAGGCGGCTCTGACCGGCAAATGAGGCTGCCGCTGAAACTCCCCCGCGCGGTCGCGGCGGGGCTGGGGCTGCTCGTGTTCTTCGCGCTGTGGGAGGCTTTGCCGCGCCTTGACGTGGTGAACCCCATGCTGATGCCGGCGCCGAGTTCGTTGCCGGCGGCGTTCATGAAGGAGCTGCGCAGCGGCATCTGGCTGGACAGCGTGGTTATGAGCCTCAGCCATTACGTGGTGGGGCTGGGCGTAGGCGTGCTGCTGGGCGTGGCGCTCGGCATCGTGGTGGGAATGTCTGACGCGGCGGAGGCCGGGAGCGCGTGGGTGGTGCGGCTGCTGCGGCCCATACCGGGCCTGGCCTGGGTGCCGTTCGCCATCATCTGGTTCGGCGTGAATGCCGAAGGGGCGGTGTTTATCATTGCCGTGGGCGTGTTCTGGATCGTTTTCTTCGCAACGAACGGCGCCGTCCGCGCGGTGGACCGGGACCTGGTGGAGGTGGCGCAGGCGTTCGGCTTCACGCGGCCCTGGGCACGACTTTGGAAGATCCTGTTTCCGGCGGCCTTGCCGGGCATTCTGGTGGGCGTGCGCACGTCGCTCGGCCAGGCGTGGATGGCGGTGGTGGCATCTGAAATCTTCGGCGTGCCCGGCGTGGGGCAGCGGATGATGCAGGCTTCGAGCCTGCTTTCGACCGATCTGGTGGTGGTCTACATGCTGACGATGGCGGCTTTGTATGGGCTGTTCGACAGCGGGTTCATGGCGGCGCAGGGCTGGCTGCTGCGGTGGAAGCCATGATCCGCATCGAGGGGCTGAGTGTTGTCTTCGACCGGGACGGGCAGAAGAACACCGTTCTGGAGAACATGAACCTGGATATTCCGGCGGGGCAGTTCCTGGCCATCGTGGGGCCTTCCGGCGTGGGGAAATCGACGTTGCTGCGGGTGCTGGCGGGGCTGGCCAAACCTGGGGCCGGGCGCGCGGTGGTGCCGGGGCCGGCGGCGGGGCGACAATCTGTGGCGCTGGTGTTTCAGGATGCGCGGCTGCTGCCGTGGCGGCGGGTTTTGTCCAATGTGGCGTTTGGGCTGGAGCGGCTGGCGCTGCCGCGGGCCGATCGGATGAGCCGCGCGCAGGCAATGCTGGATCTGGTGGGGCTGGGCGCGCTGGCGCAGCGCTGGCCGCATCAATTGTCCGGCGGGCAGCGCCAGCGCGTGGCCCTGGCGCGGGCGTTGGCGGTGGAGCCGGAGATATTGCTGATGGACGAGCCGTTCTCGGCGCTGGACGCCGTGAGCCGGGAGGGCCTGCAGGACGAGCTGGTGCGGATCTGGCAGGCGACCGGCAAGACCATCCTGTTCGTGACGCACGACATCGCCGAGGCCGCGCATGTGGCGAGCCGCATCGTGATGCTGGGCGGCACGCCGGGGCGGATCACGTCTGATCGGGTGGTGGCCGAGGCGCATCCCCGGCTGCGGGCGGGGCCCGGCGCGGCGGACCTGGTGGCACGGTTACGGGCGGATTTCGGGGCCGAGGATTTCTCGATTTAGGACGGGTGTGGTTCTGGAACTTGCCATTTCGTGCGGCGGCACGATTTGTTTGGCATGACCGAAACAGTAATTCTCCCGAATGCGCCGCTTGAAACAATGGCGGCGGATGTGCCGGGCCTGGTGGGCGACATCAGATCGGACCACGCCGGCGAAACCGGTGCAGTGATGATCTATCGCGGCATTCTGGCCGGCTGCCGCGACCCCGCGGTGCGTGCGTTCGCCACCGCTCATCTGGCGACCGAGCAGCAGCATCTGGTGCTGATGGACGCGTTGTTGCCGGAGCGGGACCGCAGCGTGCTGCTGCCGATCTGGCGGGTTGCGGGATGGTTGACGGGGTTTCTGCCGACTCTGGCCGGGCCTCAGGCGGTGTATGCCACCATCGATGCGGTGGAGACGTTCGTGGATCATCATTACGAGGAGCAGATCCGCAAATTGTCGACGGAAGGGCCGGGCGGGGCCTTGCGGGCCATCCTGGTGAGTTGCCAGGCCGACGAGGTGCATCACCGCGACGAAGCCCGCGAATTGGGCGAGGCCCGGCATGGGGTGTTGTTGCGGGCGTGGAGCTGGGCGGTGGGCTTCGGCAGCGCGAGCGCGGTCTCGGCGGCGCGGCGGATCTGAACCGTGGGCGACCGGCTGGAGGTTTTCTACGACGGGGGCTGCCCGATCTGTCGCCGCGAGATCGGGTTCTACCGGGCTCGGCCGGGGGCCGACGGTTTTGATTGGGTGGATGTGAGCAGCGGTGACGCGGCGTTGCTTGGTCCGGGGCTTTCACGGGAGGCGGCGCTGGCGCGGATGCACGTGCGGCGGCCGGATGGCGTGTTGCTGAGCGGGGCGGCGGCGTTTGCCGCGATGTGGCAGCTCATGCCCGGGTTTCGCTGGCTGGGCCGGCTGATTTCAGTGCCGCCGTTTTCCGCCTGTGCCGAACTGGCGTATCGCGCGTTTCTGCGGGTGCGACCGCTCTGGCGATAGAACAGCGGCTTGAACGGGGTTCTATGGCGCCAGCCACGTGGCGTGGTGATGTCCCAGATCGTCCCATGTGAAGGCGGCGCGGCGGTGGCCTTCGTGGCTGAGCCATAGCCATTCCAGGCGCTGAATGGTGAGGCGCAAAACGGCAAAATTCGCGGCCGTGTCGTCGACCTCCGCCGGCGCGGCGACCGGCTTGTCCTGCGGCGTTCCCGGCGGTGCGCCCACCGCATAGACCATGCGGCTCATCGGCGGCGTGCGGGCCCAGCAGGCTTGCGCCACGGCGTCGTCGATATGGATGGTGGCATCCGCATCCAGCCGCACCTGGATGGCGGCGGCCTGGTCGTAGACATGCAGCGCCACGCGCGGGGTGTGGCGGATTTCCTGGATTTTGGACGACCGGCGGTCGGTGTGAACGGTGATGCAGCGCGTGGCCGGGTTGAAGCCGCGCAGCACCACGGTGCGCAGCGAGGGGTGCCCAGCGTCGGTGAGGCTGGCCAGCGTGGGGGTGCGAAATGT
>JANYFG010000080.1 GCA_025362815.1 Rhodospirillales bacterium | reverse complement strand
TGGCGCCGGTGTCGATGGTGGCGGTGGTGGCGCCGTTCACGAGGCCGGACACGTTGAGCGCGCGGGCGTCGGCGAAAGTGAAGCTGGAGGCTGTGAAGTCGAACAGCGTGGACACGAGATTGGTGCCCGTCAGCGTGGCCGACCCCGTGGCCGTACCGGTGAGCGTGCCGGCGGTGATCGTGCCTGCACTCTCAACGATGTTACCCGACGAGGTCAGCGTGATCGTGCCGGTGCCCGGTGTGACAGCACTGCCATCGTCGATCCGGCCCGCGATGGTCAGCAGGCCGGATTTAAGGGCGACGCTACTGGTGGCGCGGACGGCCCCACCGGTGGCGATGGTGAGTGCGTTGGCGCCGGTGTCGATGGTGGCGGTCGTGCCGCCGTTCACGAGGCCCGACACGCTGAGCGCGCGGGCATCGGTGAACAACAGGCCGGCCGACGCGAGATTCGCGAGCGTGGCCACGTGATTGGTGCCGGTGAGCGTGGCGGCGTTCGCGGCGCTGCCTCTCAATGTGCCGGCCGTGAGGGTGCCGAGGTTTTCGAGGATGTTGCCCGACGAGGTCAGCGTGATGGTGCCGGTGCCGGGGATGGTGGCACTGCCGTCATCAACAAGGCCGTTGATGATGAGCAGGCCGCTGTTCAACGCAACGGCTGTGGTGCCGCGCACTTCGCCGCCGGCGGCGATGGTGAGCGCGAACGTTCCCGTGTCGATACTGGTGGCGGCCCCGCCGGTGACCAGGCCCACGACAGACAGCGCCGCGGCGTTGGTGACACCAAGGTTCACGGCCGAGAAATTGGACAGCGTGGCGATGCGGTTGAGGCCGCCGAGCGTGGCCGAGCCGGTGGCGGTGCCGGTCAGCGTGCCGGCGGTGATGGTGCCGCCGCTTTCGACGATGTTGCCCGATGAAGTCAGCGTGACGGTGCCGGTGCCGGGGGTGGCCGCACTGCCGTCGTCGACCACGCCCGCGATGGTCAGCAGGCCGGATTTGAGAAGCACGTTGCTGGTGGCGCGCACTTCACCGCCGCCGGCGATGGTCAGCGCGTTGGTGCCGGTGTCGATGGTGGCGGTGGTGCCGCCATCGACCAGGCCGGTAACGGACAGCGCGCCGGTGTGTTTGAAGTTGAAGCCGGCGGCGGTGAAGTTGCCAAGCGCGCCCACGGTGTTGCCGGGGGTCGTCAGCGTTGCGGCGCCGCCGGCAGAGCCGGACAGAGTGCCGGTCAGCGCGAGCGAGCCGGTCTGGCTGATGGTGCCCTGGCTGCGCAAGATCATCGCGCCGGGGAAGTTGATGGTGCCCAGCGTGAGCGTGCTGGCAAGCGTGGACCCGAAGCCGCCGAGTTCCAGCGTGCCGGCCTTGATGGCGCCGCTGGCACCGCCGCCGGTGGAGAAGGCGAACGGAATGGCGTTGCGCGGGCTAAGGGCCACGCGTCCGGTGCCGGTGTCGATGAGATCGGCGGGCGGTGCGCCGGGCAGCGTGAGGGTGTCGGCAATCAGCGCGATGGTGCCGCCGGTGGCCTTGATGGTGCCCGAACCGGTGCCGGTGATGGTCAGCCGATCGGCGGTGAGCGAGATGGTTTGGGCGGTGTTGTTGGCAACCACGGGGCCGGCGACGGTGAGCGTTCCGGTGTCGGTGATCGAGATGCCGCCCGTGGTTGCGGTGATCGCGCCCAGCGTGCCGATGGTGTTGGCGTTGGTGAGCGAGAAGGAGCCCGCGGTGCCGAACAGCGTGCCGATTGAAAGGCTGCCCGCGCTTTGATTGACCGCATTGGTGGCGAACAGGCCGAGCGTGGTGGTGGCCGCATTGGCGGCGCTGGTGCCCGCGATGTCGATGCTGCCGGCCGTGGTGGTGCCCGCCGCGACCAGCCGGCCGAGCAGCACGGTGGGGGCTGCGACATGCGACAGGGTGATTCCGCCGGTGCCGCCCAGCTTCAGGGCAGCGCCCGTGGTGACCGGCGCGATGGCGACGGTGCCGCCGGTGTTGGTGATGGTGCCGGGCAGCGTGACCGCGTCGGCATTGAGTTTGACCTGGCCACCGCCACCGGCGCTTGCGACCGACAGCGTGGCCACGACATCGATGGAGCCCGCCGTGAGCAGGATCTGCTTGTCGGCGCCCGCGCTGACGGCGCCGGTGACAGACAGTGTGGAGGCCGCGCCCGCGTTGGCCGTGATGTTGCCACCCGAGGAGAGCGGGCCAAGACCGGTGAAGACGTTGCCGACACGCGCCAGCGATATGTCACCGGTGGCGGCGCCCCTGATGCTGTTGGCCGAGAGCGTGCCGGCGGACTGCACGATGGCGCCCGCGGTATCGAGCCGCAGCGTGGCGGCCGCGATGGTGGCGTTGCCGGACAGGTTGATGGCGCTGGCAGTGACGGCATTCAACGACGAACTGCCCAGACGCACCGTGGACGCGGTGATGCGCGAGAGGTCTCCCAGCACGAGGCCGGTGCCGGTGGTGGTGCCGATACGCACCACGGCGCCCGTCTGCGGGCCGAGTTCCACGCTGCCGCCGGGGGCCGTGATGGCGCCCGTGCCCGTGAAATTCAGCGTGTCCGTGGCGATGGCGATGGTGCCTGTGCCGGTGAAAGCCACGGGGCCGGCGACGATCAGGGGCACACCGTTGGACAGTTTGAGGCCGGTGGCCGCCGTGAGGCCGGCGGCGCCGATCGTGCCCACGGCATTCACCGTGCCGGACAGGTCGATCGTGCCGCCGGCTGACCCGGTCAGGGTGCCCACCGTCAGCTTGCCGGTCTGGCCGATGTTGCCGCGGCTGTCGAGCCGCAGGGTGTTGGCCTTGCCGGTCAGATCGAGGGCCACGAGCGAGATGTTGGATGCGGTGGTGGCCCCGTTCGCCGCGCCCAGATGCAGCGTGTCCGTGCCGATGCCGGCGATGATGGAGGCCGAGAGCGGGCCGGCGACGCTGGACGCGAGATCGACGGTGGAAAACGAGGCGATCTCGAGCAGGCCGGTCGGGTTCGCATTCAGCGCGCCCACGGCGGTGATGGTGTCGGCCTGCAGGCTGAGCGTGCCGCCGGTGGTAACCGCGAGCGGCGTGTTGATGGCGAGCGTGGCGTTCGCGGCGCCGAGCGTGAAAGAGGCGCCGCTGGCCTGGACGGTGCCGGAGACGGCGAGGCTGGTGTCCGAGCGCAGGGCCAGGGCGCCTGTGATGGCCATGGCGCCGAGATTGACGATTTTGTTGCCGGTGCGGATCAGCGTGACATCCGCCCCCAGGCCGGACGTGCTTTGGAACGTTGTGGCGCTGATGGTGCCGCCGGTCTGCGTGACAGCCCCGGTGGATGACAGGTCAAGGATGCCGGTGGTGACGTTTCCGGCGAACTGGGTGGTGCCGGTGTTGACCACGGCGAGGGTGTTGGTGGTGGTGGTGGAAAGCGCGCCCAGGGTTGCGATGGTGTTGGCGGTGCCGATCAGCGACACGTCGCCACTGACGGCCGATGCGACGAGGGTTGTGGCGCGCACGGCGCTGGCGGCGTTCTGCGAAATGGCGGTGCCGGTTTTGCCGAGATCGAGCGAGGTCAGCGAGACGGTGGCGCCGGACAACGCGCCGGACGCGTTCAGCGTGATGGCGGACGCAGCGCTGGGCAACACGCTGGCGGAGCCCGCGGAGAGCGACAGCGACCCGGTGGTGGCGATGGAGCCGCCCACCACGATCTGCGACGCGGCGCCGGCGGCGGTGATGGCGGCGCTGCCGGTGGCGCCGCTGGCGGTGATGGGGCCGGTGATGGTGACGAGAGCGCTGGTGGTGTTCAACGTGAGCGCGCCGGCCCCCACCGTGATGGCGCCCAGCGTGTTAAGCGTGTTGGCGGCATTGCCGAGCACGAGGTCGGCGCCGGTGTTGGCGGTGAGCGTGCCGGGATTGACCGTGTTGAGCGCGCCCTGCGTCACGCCGCCGGTGGTGCGCAGGTCCAGCGTTTTGGCGAAGGCGAGCGGGCCTGCCGCGTTCAGGCTGATGGAGGTGGCCGTGGTGGTGCCGCCCACGGACCCCAGACGCAGCGTGTCGGCCGAAATGGTGGCGGCGAACAGCGCGGGGTCGAACAGGCCGGCGCCGGTCACGGTATCCACCGTCATGGCGCGGGTGGAATTGGGTGCGATCTCCACCACCGAGCCGGCCGCGCCGATGCCGGAAAGCTTGCTGGCGGCGTTGCCGAGAACCACGGAATCGGCCGAGATCGAAAGCCTGCCGGCGGTCTCCAATGTGGCGGCCTTGTCGCCGAGCGTGGTACCGAGCGCGAGCTTGCCGCCATTGGTGACGGTGACAGCGGACAGCGTTCCGGTGGCGGTGCCGAACAGGCCGGTCAGCGCGAGGTCGCCGCCATTGGTGATCGATACCGGGGCGGTGGCCGCCGTGCTGAAAATGGCGTTGGCGGTGCCGATGGCGTTGGTGGCGGCGTTGAGGTCGATGGTGCCGCCGAAGCCGGAGGTGCTGGTGAGCAAGGCCGTGGTGAGGCTGCCGGCGGTCTGCCGCACGTCGCCGGTGGCGCCGAGATCGATCACGGCGCCGCTGGCGTTGCCGGCCAGCGCAATGCCACCGGTGCCCGCAATCAGCTTCAACGTGCCGGTGGCGCCCGCGCCGGCACCGGCGTTGAGGGTGAGTAGGCCGGCGGCATCGGTGCCCGCGAAGCCTGGGGTGGCGGCCTGCAGCGTGAGGTTGCCGGCGGCGGTGCCGGATGTGATGTCGGCCGTGGGGGCGACGGTGAGATTGCGGCCGGCCTGAAGGGTGAGGTCGCTCGCCTGATAGGTGAATCCGGTGTTGACGAACAGGTCACGCGAGGCCTGCAGGGTAACGGTGCCGGTCAGCGCGTAGAATCGGGTTGGGTCGATGAAGGCGCTGGTGACCTCATCGGGCGTGTTGAAGGTCAACAGACCATTCTGCCCGGTGATGACGACCAGCGCATTGTCGGTGCTGGCGGCGCCGATCGTGAGGTCCTGCGGGTCGATCAGGATCGCGCCTTGCTTGCCGGCCTTGGCCGACACGTCCACCGCGCCGGTGAGGCGGTAGCCGCGATTGCCGGACACCTCGACGAAGCCGCCGTCGCCGCCGGACCTGCCGCCGCGCGCGGTGACGCTGCCGCCCATGTAGGTGAGGCCGGAGCTGAGGATGGTGACGTTGCCGCCGGTGCCGGCCTGGGTGGCGTTGGCTGTAATCCGCGCGCCGGGTGCGATGATGGCCTGGGCCGCCACTGGGGCCGCGACCTGGCCCGCAACTGGGGCCGCCGTGCCCGGCCCGGCCTTGGCGCGGGCCACGGTGGTGCCGATGGCGATGGTGCCGCCGCCCGATTTGCCGGACGCGTTGACGCGCGCCGCAGCGCCGATGCTGGCCGCGCCGGTGGCATTGACCTCGACGGTGCCGCCTTTGGTGCCCGCCGCGCGGCCGCTGGCCGACAGCGACCCCGTGACACCCACGCCGCCGCCGGTGGCGGTGATGGCGATCTGGCCGGTCCGGCCAGAGGATGAGCGAGAGGATGAGCGAGAGGATGAGCCGGAGAGAGAGCCGTTTGGCACGGTGTCAGCGGAAATCTTGCCGCCCGCCATCACCAGGTTGGTGACGATGCCCTCGGCGGCCTGGGCGGTGAGCAGCACGGTGCCGCCCTGGGCGATGATGGTGCCGGTGTTGGTGACCAGCGAGGTGACGGGCTTGCCGTCGGGGCCGGTGGGCGCGGTGGAGACCTGTTTGGTGACATCGATGGACATCAGCCCGTCGCCGTAGAGATCGATGGTGGCGGCCTCGGCGCCGGCCAGCACCACGCGGCCGAGTTTGGCCTGGATGACGCCGGAATTGATGACCTGCGGCGCCACCAGGGCGGCGAGCCCGGTCTGCGCCACGGTGATGCGGCCTTCGTTGACCACCGCCGCGCCGGCTTTGGCTGGCTGGTCCAGCACCAGGCGGCCGGCCTTGAGGTTGGCATCCGTGATGCCGATGGCCGAGACCACCAGCGAGGCCGCATTGACCTGGGAGCCGTTGGTGAACAGCACGCCGGACTGGTTGATCAGCACCTGCTGGTTGTTGGCGTTGACGCGCCCGGCGATCACCGACGGATCCGGCCCGACCACGCGGTTGATGGTGAGCGACTGCGCCGAGGGGGCGGTGAAGTTCACGGTGCCGGCGGAGCCGACATCGAAGCTGCGCCAGTTGATGCCGGCGGTGTTGGAGGTTTGCGTGACGTTGAGCGTGGCGCCGTTCTTGGCGATGCTGGCCTGGCCGGCCACCACCTGGCCGCCGGTGGGCAGCGCGGTGGCGGACAGCGTGGCCGCCCGGCCCGACAGCGCGGTGGGCACGCCCTGGGCGTGGGCCGTGCCCTGCGCCGAGACGGACAGGCCAAGCGCGAAGGCGGCCTGCAGCGCGGTGCCGCCCAGCAACACGGGGCGCCTACGGGGGATGGGGCGCATCGGTTCGGCCGGACCCAACGCGGCGCCCTTTGGAAGGTGGGCTCCTGTGCGATCAGAATACGTCTCGCCCATATCACTCTCCCTCGCGTTGCGGGATTGTTATCGCCCGAACGTCTGACCTTGGCCGCGTGGCCGCAGGCGTCGCATCAGAATCAGTCTTTGCCCGTAACATCCGTCTTCGCCCGGAAACAGTCTCAGCTCAGAAGCGGCCGAGCAGCCGCCAGTAGAAACCGGAAGGCGGCAGCGCCGATGTGCTGTTGGCACCCTGAGGCCTGCGTGTGAGGCGGCCGACGCCTTCCAAATTCAGCTCGATCCCGCGCGGGAGATACATCCGCACCCCACCGCCGACCGAAGCCAGGCGCACGTTGCGATCGATCTTGCGTGCTTCCCAGCTCTGGCCCCAGTCGTAGAATGTGTAGAACTGCGTTCCCAGATCGAAGGACTCGGCCTCGCCGAACGGCGCCGGCAGGGTGAAGCTGGTGTTGAGCTGGCCCTCGAACGCCGCCGTCAGCGCCCGGTCGCCGGTCACCTGGCCGGAATAGAAGCCGCGGTTGAGGCGGGCGCCACCGAGGTAGAATTTCTCCGCCGAGGGCAGCACGTCTTCGGAATACTGGCCGGCCAGAACCGTTTGGAACGCCACCGTGGCGTCTTGCCAGGGGCTGAACAGGGTTTGCGTGCGACTGACCTCGAAGCTGACTTTGGTGAAGTCCTGGCGCTGGCCCACGCGTCCGGCCAGGTTGTCATTCTGTTTGGTGGCGCCGAGGCCGCGCAGGCCCTGGGAGAGCCGGAGGCCGGCCACGGTGACGGCGCTGCGCGTGTCGCCCAGCAGCGTGTCGCGCGCCGCGTAGTCCGGGCCGAGGCGGATGACGCGCAGATTGTCGCGGCTGGCGCGGGTGACGGCGTTGCCGAGCCCGGTGTCGACGCTGCTTTCGAGCGCATCGAAATAGGCGCTGACGGTAAGCGTTTGCTGACGGCGGCGGATGATGGGGTAGCTGAGCGAGGTGCCGGCGATGAAGGTGTCGCCGTGATAGCCGATCTGGCCGAGCGAGCCGGTGGGGTCTGTGGTGCCCTTGCCGGCGTAGACGCGCAGTTTCAGGCCGGAGGCGCCGAGGAACAGCTCCGTGGCGACCTGGCCGAACAGTTGGGTGCTGCGGGCGGTGTAGAAGAAGGTGGCGTCGGTGCGTTCGCCGTATTCGGTGAAGCTGTTGGCGCTGATCGAGATAAGCGCCTGCTCGGGGCCGGTGTTCTTGAAGCCGCGGTTGTCGGCGGTGGCGAGGCCCGAGAATTTGCGACGCGACACCTGCGCCACGAGCGACAGCGCGCCGGGGTCGCCGGCGGAGGGTCGCAGCACGGTGCGCAGGGTGATGCCCGGCACGTCCTGCGCGAGGAGCAGCCAGCGCTCGAGGGTTGCGACATCGAGCACGGCGACGTCGGTGAGCTGGTTGAGGAAGCGCAGAACCTGCTTGCCGGCGGGGCCGATATCGCCGTCGAGCTTGACTTCGACGATGCGGCCTTCGATTGCGGTGAAGACGATGCGCCCGCCGCCGTCCAGGCTGGCACCGACGGCGGTGAACACATAGCCCTCGGCGCGATAGGCCTGCAGGATGGCGGCGCGCACCTCCTCCACCCGGCTTTGGGCGACGGTGCCGCGGAGGCCATCGAGGTCGGACGCGAACCGGCCGGGCGCGAAGACGGTGGAGCCGCGCAGCTCGGCCGCCGTCACGTTCACGGTGGCGCCGGGCAAGGGCTGCGCGAGCGGCCGGGCCTCGGGGGTGGCGAGCCCGGGGGCGACCTTCGCGGGCTCCGGCGGCAGGACGCGCGGCAGGGGGGAGCCTTGCGGCACCACGTTTACGCCGGGCGCGGTCTGTGCCAGCGCGAGGGGGGCGGACAGGCCGGACAGCGCGAGGGCCGACGCCACGACGACGGCAAGCTTGTAACGGCAGGGGCGCGCATGGGGCGTGCCCGCGCCTGGGGCGACCGAACGCTGCCGGTTCGGACCAGCGCTGGTGGCGCCCAAATCCGGGGCGCGGCAGTCAGGGGCATCGAACGAAAACAAGAAGGCCGCTCCGTTACAGCATTCAATCGCAGTCCATGACGTATCAGGCGCGCCCGTGACGGAACGGGTCACGGAAACGTTACACACGAGTAATGCGTTTGCAGCAAGTGGCAAAATGCCGCTTTGGCAGATTCAGGACAATAATCGCGCAACAAAGCCGTTTCGTTCGCTCTCATTCGCGGTGCGTCGGGATTGATCGCGCTGGTGATTTCGGCGCGCTCTCATGAGCCGGCTCGCCGTCGACTATGGATATTCGCCCCTTTCAGGTTGGGTTCACGTGTTGGATATCGAATTCGCGCCGTTTTAAAATGATGCGTGAGAAAAATGGCGCGGGGTTGCGCGCCGATTACTTCACGACGGGTATGGCCCGGGGTTCGCCGCCGCGCGCGGCATCCGGCGTTTGCGTATTGGCACCAGAATCGGCCATTCTCCCGGGCAGCACCGATGTGGCGGGCCGACGCTCATGACACTCACGATCTCGATCCTGCGCTGCCCCGACAGTGTGCCCCCGCAGACCCGCAAGGTGACCGGGGGTGAGTTGGCGATCGGCCGTGGCACGGAGGCGGATTGGGTGTTGCCGGACCCGGATCGCGTGCTGTCGAAACGGCATTGCGTGATCGCGTTTCGGCAGGGCGGCTGGCAGGTGGCCGACATTTCCAGCAACGGCACCTTCGTCAACCGGGAGCGCGAGCCGATCGGGCCCGGGCGGCTGCATCCGTTGCAGGATGGCGACCGGCTGCGGTTGGGCAGCTATGAGATGGAGTTGCGGCTGGAGGAGGATGCGCCCTCCGGCTACGCCCCGCCGGGCCAGGCGCAATCGGGCTTTGGCCAGTCTGGATCTGGCCAGTCTGGATTTGGCCAGTCTGGAGTTGGCCAGTCGGGATCTGGCCAGTCGGGATTTGGGCAATTGGGCTTTGGGCAAGCGCCCCCGGGCGGGCGGGATGCGCCGCATGCGTCGGGGTTCGCGGCCGATCCGTTCGGCGACGATCCTTTTGGCAACCCCACCCCGCAGCGTGGCGGCGGTGCGTTCCGGTCGGACCCGTTGCTTCAGAAGGAGACCGGCCATCAGAGCACGTCGATGTTCGGCTCCGGCGTGGCGTTGCCGGCCGATTTCGACCCGATGGCGGCCGATGCCGACAATATCGGCTTTAGCGGCCCCACCCAGTCGGACCATACGCCGGCCATCGCCGATGTGTTTCAGCCGCCGGGGGTGAGCCGCCTGCCGGACGACTGGGCCATCGAGTTTGCCCCCCCGCCGGCGTCTGCGGTGAATGTGACGCCACTGGCGCAGCGTGAACCGGCGCAGCGCGAACCGGCACAGCGCGAACCGGCACAGCGGGCGGCCAATCCGTTTCTGGAGCAGGATTTTCTGGCGGAACCGCCGGCGCCGGTGGTGGCCAGCCCTGCTCCGATGGCCGCACCCATTTTGGCGCCGGTTCCGGCCCCGCCCCCCACCCCCTCACCCGCCCCTTCACCCTCCTGGGCCCCCACCCCGGTCTCGGCGCCGCCCGTGGCGTTGTCGCAGCCTGATCTGATGGCGGCGTTTCTGGCGGGGGCTGGGTTGGAGGGTGTGCGCCCGGACGATCCCGTGGCGACGATGCGCGGCCTGGGGGCGGCGTTTCGCGCCACCGTTTCAGGCATCCGCCAGACCTTGATCGCGCGCGCCACCGTGAAGAGCGAGTTTCGGATCGAGCAGACGATGATCCGCGCGCGCGGCAACAATCCGTTGAAGTTCTCCGCCGGCGACGACGATGCGCTGGTGGCGTTGATGGGTGCGGGGCGACGTTCGGACATGCCCGCCGCCGAGGCGGTGGCCGACGCGTTGCGCGATATCCGCATGCACGAGCTGGCGACGATGGCGGCCATGCAGTCGGCGGTGCGGGCGTTGCTGAAGCAGCTGGACCCCAAGCCGCTGCGCGAGGAAGGTGAGAAGGCCGGCGGCATGATCCCCGCGCAGCGCCGCGCGCGGGCGTTCGATCTTTACGAAAAACTTCATCACGACATCGGCCTGGCTCTGGCAGATGATTTCGACAGCGTCTTCGGCAAGGCGTTCGCCCGTGCCTACGAACTGGCGCTGCGAGAAGCGTCCGACAAGGAAACCCGCTCATGAACGCTTTTTCCCGCCGCTCGCTGCTCTCGATGCCCGCCTTGATCGGCGCCCCGCTGCTGCTGAGCGGGTGCGGCGGCAAGGAGCCGCCACCGCCGCCGGTGCTGGAGCTGACGATCATCGGCGGTGCCAACCAGAATGCCGACAGCTCGGGCAAGCCCTCGCCCATCGCGCTGCGGCTGTATGAGCTGACCGGCACGGGGAAGTTCGAGCGCGCCGATGCATTCGCGCTGATCGATCGCGACAAGGCGACACTGGGCGGTGACTCCGCGGTCTCGGAGGAATTTTTGATTGCGCCCGGCGAGACGCGGCCGGTGACGCATGCGTTGCTGCCGAACGCGCAGTTCGTAGGCATCATCGCGGTCTATCGCGACATCGATCGCGCGGTATGGCGGGCGACGGCGCCGGTGGCGCGCAACGGCGTGACGAAGCTGGTGGTGCGGACGGACGCACTTAAGGTAACACTTACACCGGCGTAACGACGGCCGAGGGTGGGGAGTGGATGCTGCCATGAAGCGTACTTCATGACCTGGACGAACCGCGTTGTGTGGCAGGAGGGCATGTTTCTGCGCGCCCAGCACTTCCAGCAGCAGGATCGCTGGCTGGAGCAGGCGCTGCGGGGTGCCACCGCGGGGTTGCGGGCGTATCCGTGGGGCGTGACCGCGATGATGGTCGACCGCGACCTGCTGGCCACGGGGCGGTTCGCGCTGTCTTCGGCCAGCGGCGTGTTCGAGGACGGAACGGCGTTTTCGCTGCCGGGCGAGACGGACCATCCGCCGCCGCTGGACCTGCCGGAAAGCGCGCGCAACGCCGTGGTGTATCTGGCGGTGCCGGTGCGCCAGATGGGTGCGGTGGAGATCGCCACCGAGGCGGGCAGCGAAGGGCGCTACGGGCTGCGCGAATTCGAGGCCTACGACACGCATTCGCCAACCCCGCAGGCGGCGGGCCTGCAGGTGGGGCGGCTGCGGCTGCGCTACCTGTTGGAGACCGACGACCGTGCCGGCTATCTGTGCATCGGGCTGGCGCGCGTGGTGGAGGTGGCGTCCGATCGGCGGGTGAGCCTGGATGAGCGTTGGATCGCCCCTGCCCTGCTCTGCGCCGCGGTAACGCCACTGTCGGGGTTGATCGCCGAACTGTCGGGCATGTTGAACCAGCGCGGCGAGGCCCTGGCGGCCCGGATGACCGCGCCGGGCGCGCAGGGTGTGGCGGAGGTTTCCGACTTTCTGCTGCTGCAATCCGTCAACCGCTGGCAGAAGCTGCTGGAGCATTGGGCGGGGTCCGGAAACCTGCATCCGGAGGATTTTTACGCGGCCCTGGTGCAGATGGCCGGAGAATTCGCGACCTTCACCGAGACAACGCGCCGGCCCGGCACCTATCCCGGCTACCGGCACGACGATCTGCAGCGCAGCTACGCCCCTGTGGTGGCCGATCTCAGGCGGTCGCTGTCGGCGGTGATCAACCAGACCGCGGTGCCGATCGCGTTGCAGGAGCGTCGCCATGGCGTGCATGTGGGGCAGATCGTGGACCGCACCATCCTGCGCGGATCGTTGTTCGTGCTGTGCGTGCAGGCGGAGATGCCGACGGAGAATCTGCGGCGGCTGTTTCCCTCGCAGGTCAAGATCGGCGCGGTCGAGCAGATCGCGAGCCTGGTAAATTCGGCATTGCCCGGCATCGCGGTGCGGGCCTTGCCGGTGGCGCCGCGCCAGATCCCGTTCTACGCGGGCGCCAGTTACTTCGAACTGGACCGCAACTCCGCGCATTGGCAGCACATGCAAAGCTCCGGCGGTTTCGCGCTGCATATCTCGGGTGATTTTCCGGGGCTGCAGCTCGAACTCTGGGCGATCAAGGGCTAGGCGGTGGCGCTCGGGTTCTACGGCAAGCTTCCGTCGCGCGGGGATTTCATCCGTGCGGGACTGCCCGGCAGTTTCGTGGCACCGTGGGATGCGTGGATGGCGGGCGTGCTCCACGGCAGCAAGGCCCTTTTGGGCGATGCCTGGCTGGACGCGTGGATGGAGGCGCCGGTGTGGCACTTTCGCCTGCCGGCCCTGGTGTGCGGCCCGGATCCGGTCTGCGGTGTGTTCATGCCCAGCGTCGACAAGGCAGGGCGGCATTTTCCGGTGACCTTGGCCGTGGTGGGGCCGGAGCCGGTGGGTGACGCGTGGCTGGACGGCGCCGAGGACGCGGGGATCGCCGCGTTGGAGCATGTCCTGGAGCCAGACGACATGATGCGCCGCCTGGAAGCGCTGCCGCCTGACGTATCGCCGCCCGCCGTTTCGATGTGCCGGTGGTGGACCGAGGGCGCGCCGCGGGTGCCGGCTTCGGATTTCACCAGCGCCGGCCTGCCTTCGGTGGAGACCTTCGTGCACATGATCGCGGCCAACCTGGCCGGCGGTGTCGTGGATTCGGGGTCGCGCTCCCCGAAGGGTGGCTTCGGGACAGGGCTGGATTCGACCGTGGATGAATACGGCTAGATGGATTCGCCGCACTCTGTTTTGCTGCTTCTCAACGCGGGGAAATGATCGCCATGCGCTATCGGTCCGGATCATCGACGCATAACGGCGCGGTGCGCACCCATAACGAGGATCGGCTGATCGATCGGCCGGCGCTGGGGCTGTGGGCGGTGGCCGACGGGGCCGGTGGGCACCAGGCCGGGGAGGTTGCATCCGGCATGATCGCCGAGGCGCTGGGCGCGATGCCGGCCGGGTTTTCGGCGGGTGAGTTGCTGGCCCAGGTGCGGCTGCGCATCAACAACGTGCACGCGGCCTTGTGCGCCGAGGCGCGGTCACGCGGGCCGCATACGGTGATAGCCTCGACACTCGTGGTGCTGATCGCGTCAGGCACGCATTTTGTCTGTCTGTGGGCCGGGGACAGCCGGGTGTATCTGCTGCACGCCGGCGCGATGCGCCAGATCACGCGCGATCACAGCATGGTGCAGGAGCTCGTGGATCAGGGCGCCATTCAGCCGGAAGACGCCGAGGGGCATCCGCATGCCAACGTCATCACGCGCGCGGTCGGCGCCGAGGCGGAGGTGTTCGAGCTCGACAAGGTGTCGGGCGAGCTCACGGTGGGCGATCGGTTTTTGCTGTGCAGCGACGGGCTGTGCAAGACGCTGTCGGACGCCGAACTGATGCGCATGCTGGGCGACGGCGAGCCCGGCCGCATTGGCCAGGCGATGATCGATGCCGCGTTGGCGAAGAACGTGAACGACAACGTGACGGCGGTGGTTGTGGAAGTTCTGGGCTGACCCGGCGCATTAGATCATGATGCGTTTGGGTTGCTCAACCCAAGCGCATCATGATCTAATATCGGAACTTTGAAGCAGCCGAAACCGCAACAGAAACGCCCGGATGTTGCCATCCGGGCGCTTTGACGCTTTGCCGAAGGTATCGGAGATCAGGTGGTCTTGTTCGCCGCGATATCCCAGCCGACGGTGTCGGGCGACGACTTGCCGGCCGAGTTGATGGACTTGGTGGTGACGGTGAACTTCAGGAAGCTGAGCGAAACGCTTTCCTGCGCGCGGCTTCCGGCTTCGGAGTCGGCGAGCTGGAAGCTCGTGATCGCGACATCTTCGAGCTTCAGCAGCATGTATTGTTCGGCCTTGCCGCCCACCATGGTGGTGAAGCTGATTTCGACCTTGTTGTCCGCCACGCCTTTGAACAGATCCATGATCAGCTTGTTCGAAGAGATGTCCTGCACCTTGATGAAGTGAACGTCCTGCACCGAGGGGTGGCTTGCTTCACGGCGCGTGCCGGACATGTTCATCGAGCGCGATGCGCCCCAGCTGAAGCTCTCCAGCTGGATCCAATCCTTGTGGCTGTCCTCGGTCGCCGAGCCCTTGATCCTGTCGAATTTTGCGAAAATAGCCATTTTAAGTCTCCCTGATATGCCGGACTTCCGGCGCCAGCTCCAGAGCATGATGATTTTGAACAGACAAAATTATCATGCTCTAACTTGTTGTTTTATCGATCATGTTCGTGCGCCTGGGTTCAGCAACCTATGCGCATCATGATCCAAGCCCCAAACTAACTCACGGTATATCGGAAGGTCCCTTCCGGGTTTATTCCGACGGATACATGCGATATCGCATCGCCCTCAGCCAATCGTGCCAGCACGTCCGCCGAGAGTTCCGGCAACAACGTGCGCGACAAGATGTTCTCGACGTTGCGTGCGCCGGACGAACTTTCCGTGCAGCGCGCGGCAATCGTTTCAACCAGTATCGGATCGTATTCGAACGTGGCGCGATACGCCTCGCGGACACGCTTTCCGATTTTGTTCAACTGCAGCACGACGATCTTGCGAATGACCTCGTCCGACAGCGGGAAGTAAGGCACCAAGGTCACCCGCCCCAGGAAGGCAGGCTTGAAATACTTCATTAGCTCAGGACGCAGTGCATCCGCCAGTCCCGCAGCATCCGGAGCGGTGTCCGGATCAGCAAACAGTTTTGTGATAAGATCGGTGCCGGCATTGGATGTCATGATGATGACGGTATTCTTAAAGTCGATGTCGCGACCCTCGCCGTCCTTCATGTTGCCTTTGTCGAAAACCTGGAAAAAGACGTCCTGCACGCCCACATGGGCCTTCTCCATCTCGTCCAGCAGGATCACCGAATAGGGCCGCCTGCGCACCGCCTCGGTGAGGATGCCGCCTTCGCCGTAGCCGACATAGCCGGGCGGGCTGCCCATCAGCAGGCTGACCTTATGTTCTTCCTTGAACTCGGTCATGTTGATGGTCGTCATGTTTTGCTCGCCGCCGTAGAGCAGATCGGCCAAAGTGAGCGCGGTTTCGGTTTTGCCGACACCGGACGTGCCCACCATCAGAAACACGCCGATGGGTTTGCGGGGGTCGAGCAGCTTGGCGCGGCTGGTGCGGATGGATTGCGCCACCGCTTCCAGCGCGTGCGGCTGGCCCACGATGCGCTCGCCCATGCGTTCGCCGAGATTGAGCACGGTGCGGATTTCGTCGGACTGCATGCGGCCGGCGGGAATGCCGGTCCAGCTTTCCACGATCTCGGCGACCGCCTGGCCGTCCACCACCGGAAAGATCAGCGGATGTTCGCCCTGCAGCGCGTGCAGCCTGGCGTTCAGCGCGGAGAGGGCGGTGCGCTGTTCAGCCTTGTCCTCGGTGGCTTCGGGATTTTCCAGAGATTTCCGCACCTCGCCGATTTCATGGGCGAGGACCTTCTCCTCCTCCCAGCGGGTCTGCAGCGCTTCGCGGGTTTCCTCCGCGGTTGCGCGCTCGGCCAGCAATTCTTCCTTGCGGGTTTCGTGCTGGGCGCCGGACGCCATTTCGCGGTCGAGGATGGCGACCTCGGTATCGATCAGCGCGATGCGGCGGATGCGGTCTTCCAGCGAGGCGGGCTGGGTCGCCTGGCTCATCGAAACGCGCGCGCAGGCCGTGTCGATCAGCGAGACCGCCTTGTCGGGCAGCTGGCGGCTGGGGATGTAGCGGGCGGAGAGGCGAACGGCCTCGCTGACGGCTTCATCGAGGATGCGGATGCCATGATGCGCCTCGAGCGTGCTCACCAGGCCACGGATCATGGCGATGGCGACCGGCTCGGTGGGCTCCTCCACCTTCACGACCTGGAAACGACGTGTCAGCGCCGCGTCCTTTTCGAAGTATTTCTTGTATTCGGCCCAGGTGGTGGCAGCGATGGTGCGCAACTCGCCGCGCGCCAGGGCCGGCTTGAGCAGGTTTGCGGCGTCGTTCTGGCCCGCGGCACCGCCGGCGCCGATCATGGTATGGGCCTCATCGATGAACAGGATGATCGGCCGCGGGCTGGCCTTCGTTTCTTCGATGACCGATTTGAGACGATTTTCGAATTCGCCCTTCATGCCGGCGCCGGCCTGCAGAAGACCGAGGTCCAGCGTGCGCAGGATGACGTCCTTCAGCGCCGGCGGCACGTCGCCGGAGGCAATACGTTGCGCGAAGCCTTCCACCACGGCGGTTTTGCCGACGCCGGCCTCGCCGGTGAGGATGGGGTTGTTCTGCCGCCTGCGGGTGAGGATGTCGATCACCTGGCGGATTTCCATGTCGCGGCCAAGGATCGGGTCGATCTTGCCGGCTTTCGCCTTGGCGGTGAGGTCGACGGTGTATTGATCCAAAGCGGCCGATCCGGCCGGGCGCGGCGTGCCGTCCTCGCCGCCCATGGCGGGCTGGCCTTCGACGGAGGTGGTGACGCTGGCGGCTTCCACGCTGTCGCGGGTGATGGTGAGCAGATCACGCTTGAGCGCATCCGGCTGGATGCGGGCGAACTGCGACGACATCTCGCGGGCGTGGCGCGCCAGGTTGTCGTCCGCCAGCATGGCCCAGAGTAGATGGCCGGAGCGGACACGGGACAGGCCGTGCTCGACGGAGGCCAGCAGCCAGGCCTGCTTCACGGCTTCCACGATTTCAGGTGCCAGCGCCGGGGCGCGGGAATTGCCTGTCTTCATTTTGTCGAGCGCGCGATTGAGGTCGGTCATCAGGCGGCCGTGGTCGGCCTCGTAATGCCGCAGGATGGCCGGAATGTCCGTATCGGTCCCATCGGCGAGCTTGAGGAGCCAATGTTCCAGTTCGACGTTGTAATGAGTGCGAGAGAGTGTCAGTCCTGCTGACGCTTCCAGGGTTCGCCGGCAATGGTCATCGAGTCTTCCAACGAGGGACTTCAAATCGACGGTTGCCATTGGCATCTCCCATTACGTTCGCAGGACTTTGACTCGATCTGGCTCGCATCTTTATGAGCTTGATGGTAGATGACGAGGGCGGAGATCGTCCAGTGGGCTGGGTCACAGTTTCAGTGGTTGTGGCCCGCGCGATTTTGTCCATTGGGGGTCTCGGCGTCGTACCCCGTTGTTTTAGCGATCATATCGATGCGTTCGGGACAGGCGTCTGAACGCTTTGTTGATCTAGGTTGAGGACACGCGATGGCGGCGATGCCGGACGGTTTCGATATTGAAACATTTATGACACCGATCGAGGGCGCGGTTCCGGTGGGGCGCGATCTGCGCGAGGATTTCTCGCCGAGCTCGTTTTACTACCGGCTGCGTGATGCGCGCGCCGAGGCGCGGGCCGCGGAACGTTCGGCGGATTCGGATGGCGGCGAGGAGCAGAGCCCGCCGCAGTGGCGCACCGTGCGCGACCTCGCCAGCAAGGCGTTGCAGACGGAAACAAAGGATCTGGAGATTGCCGCCTGGTACACCGAGGCGCTGGTACGCAGCGACGGGGTGGTGGGGTTGACCGCGGGCGCCATGCTGATCGAAGGGCTGGTGCGGAATTTCTGGGACGCCGGCGTCTTTCCGCTGCCCGACGAGGACGGCATTTCCACACGCGTGGCGCCGATCACCGGCTTGAACGGCCAGGGCGCCGACGGCACGCTGATCCAGCCATTGCGCAAGGTGTCGCTGTGCCGCAGGCCAGCGGGCGACGCGCTTTATTACTATCAATTCGAAGACGCCTCGACCGTGGCGGGAATTGCGGATCCCGCCCGCAAGCAGGCCCGGCTGTCCACGGGGTCGCTGGTTTTCGAGGATGTGGAGCTATGGTGCAGGGCCGCCGGGGCCGCGCATTTCAATGCCCAGCAAGCGCGTGTGGGAGAGGCCCGCGCGGCGTGGGTGGCGATGGCCGAAATACTGGATGAGAAGGCGCCGTCCGACAGCCCCTCCACCACCCGGGTTCGCGATCTTCTCGGCGCCATCGCCGAGGCCGCGGGCCGTTATGTGACCCTTTCGGACGCGGGCTCGGCGGGTGCGGCTGCGGGCTCGCCCGGGGGAGCGATGTCAGGGGGAGCGATGTCAGGGGGAGCGGCGCCAGGGGGGGCGAGCGGTGGCGGCGTGGCCGGCGGTGGTTTCGCCCCGGGCGTGTTCGCGGCACCCGGCGGCGCGTCACGCGAGGATATGCTGCGCGAGATCAGCCGGATCTCGGATTGGTTTCGCAAGGCGGAGCCGACATCGCCGATCTCCAACACGTTGGATGATGCGGTGCGGCGGGCGCGGATGAGCCTGCCGCAGTTGTTGGTCGAGCTGATGGACGACCGTTCGGCGCGCAACGCCATCCTGTCCAGCCTTGGCATCAAGCCGGAGGATGCCGAGTAAAGCCTTGCTTCAACAACGCATCCGAAATGAGTTATGCTTTTGGCGTGAGGTTGGATGATCGACTGTATAAAAGCGCCACGTGCAAGTGTGTGATTGACCATATCGCCTTCGGGTGCCTAACGTCTGGCGCCGCGCGGGACACCGCCTAGACAGCAACGTCAAACAATGAATGGGGGACTGCCGTGAGTGCCAGCGTACATGACAAACTCAATCGCGTTCGCAAGCCACGCGTCCACATCTCCTATGAGGTCGAGACGGAGGATGCCACCATCGAGCGCGAGCTGCCTTTCGTCGTCGGCGTGATGGGTGATTTCTCCGGCGATCCGCAGCAGCCGTTGCGGCCGCTGGTCGATCGCAAATTCACCCAGATCGACCGCGACAACTTCAACGACGTGATGGCGCGCATGGCGCCTGGCCTCAACCTCAAGGTTGAGAACACGCTGGCCGACGACGCCAGCGAGATGGCCGTCAACCTGAAGTTCAACTCGATTGACGATTTCGAGCCGGCGCGCGTGGCCGAGCAGGTGCCGGCGCTGCGTGCGCTGATGGAGACGCGCAACAAGCTGCGCGACCTCATGAGCAAGGTGGACCGTTCGGACGAGCTGGAGGGCCTTTTGGAGAAGGTTCTGCAGAACGAGAGCGAGCTGAAAACGCTGTCGAGCCAGCTCGGCCTCGACAAGCAGGAGGGCTGATCCATGTCCCAGACACAAACCGGCGCGGCCGCCGGCGGTACCACTACCGAGGGCGTCAGCTTCCTCGACCAGGTGGTGGCCGCCACCAAGCAGACCGAGCCCGATCATGCGCAAGACCTCGTCAAGACGCTGGTCGAGCAGGCGCTTTCCGGGACCGTGACGTTCGACAAGAACCTGACGCGCACCTTCGATCGCGCGATTGCGGCCATCGACCGCAAGCTGTCCAAGCAGTTAAACGCGATCATGCATGATCCGAAGTTCACCAAGCTGGAAGGCAGCTGGCGGGGGCTCAACCATCTGGTGATGAACAGCGAAACCGGCACGGGTTTGAAGATCCGTGTGCTGAACATGACCAAGCGCGAGCTGAACCGCGACCTGACCAAGGCCGTGGAATTCGATCAGAGCCAGCTTTTCAAGAAGATCTACGAGAACGAGTTCGGCACGCCGGGCGGCGAGCCTTACGGCGCCTTGATCGGCGATTACGAGTGGGGCAAGCACCCCGACGACATCGACAGCCTGCGTTTGATTTCCAACGTGGCGGCCGGTGCGTTCGCGCCGTTTATCTCGGCGGCTTCGGCGCAGATGTTCGGCTTCGACGAGTGGACCGAATTGTCCAAGCCGCGTGACCTCGCCAAGATTTTCGAGACCGCGGAATACTCGAAATGGCGCAGCTTCCGCGAGAGCGAGGACAGCCGCTTCGTGTCGTTGGTGATGCCGCGCGTGATCGCCCGCCTGCCCTACGGCGCCGCGACCAAGCCGATCGAGGAGTTCGCCTACGAGGAAGCGCCGTTCGACGAAAACGGCGCAGCCCTGCCGCAGGCGCACAAGGATTATTGCTGGATGAACGCGGCCTACACGATGGGCTCGCGCCTGACCAACGCGTTCGCGCAGTACAGCTTCTGCACCGCCATTCGCGGTGCCGAGGGCGGCGGCAAGGTGGAGGGGCTTCCGGCACACGTCTTCACATCCGACGACGGCGACCTGGACACGAAGTGCCCGACCGAAATCGGCATCACCGACCGGCGCGAGGCCGAGCTGTCCAACCAGGGCTTCCTGCCGCTGTGCCACTACAAGAACACGGATTACGCGGTGTTCTTCGGGGCGCAGTCCTGCAACAAGCCGAAGAAGTATGACCGCCCCGAGGCCACGGCCAACGCCGCGATTTCGGCCCGCCTGCCGTATCTGATGGCGACAAGCCGTTTCGCGCACTTCCTCAAGGTGATGGCGCGCGACAAGATCGGGTCGTTCATGGAGGCCTCGGATTGCGAGGTGTGGCTCAATCGCTGGATCTCGAACTACGTCAACACCAACCCGGATGCCGGGCAGGAGATGAAGGCCAAGTTCCCGCTGCGTGAGGCGAACATCGAGGTGAAGGAAATTCCGGGCAAGCCGGGCTCCTACAATGCGGTGGCGCATCTGCGGCCTTGGCTGCAGATGGAAGAGCTGTCGACCAGCATGCGCATGGTTGCCCGTATTCCGCAGAAAGCCTGACGGGCGACGCGAAAATGCCTGATCATGAGTGAGACGGACGCCCTGGAATCATCGCCTCCCCTGCGGGATGCGGTGCTTTCGGGGCGTTTTTTTTCGCGCGAGCGGGCGAAGGACGGCGACGCGCTGGCCGCGTTTCTCGACCCGCGGCGGGCCAGGCCGTTGGCGATGTGGTTTGGCGAGGGGTATGCCGGGCGGCTGGTGCCCGACGAGGATGCCTTGCGGGGCGCGCTGGACCGCGACATCGCGGCGATCGATGCGCTGATCGGCCTGCAGGTCGATGCGATCTTGCATCATCGCCGGTTGCAGCAGCTGGAGGCGGCGTGGCGCGGGATCGACTGGCTGGTGGCCGGGCTGGAGCATGGCGCCAAGGTGAAGATCAAGCTGCTGGCGGTGACCTGGCCGGAAATCTGCCGGGACTTCGAGCGGGCGGCGGAATTCGATTCCAGCCATATGTTTCGCAAGATCTACGAAGACGAGTTCGGCTCGCCCGGCGGTGAGCCGTTCGGGCTGATGATCGTCAATCACGAGATACGCCACCGGCCCGGCGGCGGAGCCACCACCGACGATGTGGGGGCCTTGACCGCTTTGGCCGGCGTGGCGGCGGCGGCGTTCGTGCCGACGGTGCTTGGGGCGTCGCCGGCATTGCTCGACCTCGACACGTTCGCCGATCTGGCGGGGGTGGCGGACCCGGTGTCGTCGTTGCGCGATGTGGCGCATCAGCGGTGGCGCGGACTGGCGGGCATGGAAGATAGCCGGTTTCTGGCGCTGGCGCTGCCACGCCTGCTGGCGCGCGCGCCGTGGGAGGACGATCCCGGACGGCGCGACGGGTTTCGCTATCGGGAATACGCGCCCGATGCGGCGTGTCGGGTGTGGATGAACGCGGCGTTCGGTTTTGCCGCTGTGGCCGTGCGCGCGTTCAGCCGGTTCGGCTGGCCGGCCGATGTGCGCGGGGTGGAGACCGATATGGAGTCGGGCGGGTTGGTGAACGAGATGCCGTTGGAGCCGTTCTCCACCGATCCCGGACTGACCTGGGTGCGCCACCCACTTGAGATTCAATTAACCGACCGGCAGGAGCGCGCCTTCGTGGATGCCGGGCTCGTGCCGCTGGCGCCTTTGCCGTTCGGCAATGACGGCGTGTTCTGCGCGGTGCCCAGCCTGCAGGCGCCGAAACGGTTTCAGGGCGCCAATGCGGTGGCGGCCGATGCGAATGCGCGCATTTCCGCGCAGATCAGCTCGATGCTGTGCGTGGCGCGTTTTGCGCATTGTGTGAAGCTGATGGGCCGCGACATGGTGGGCGCGTTTCGCACCAACGAGGAGATCGAGAACGAGCTGCAGGCGTGGATCACGCGCTACGTGAACTCCAACCTGTCGGCCGGGGCGGAGACCCGCGCGCGTTATCCGCTGGTGGCGGCCCATGTGTCGGTGCGCGAGCGCCCGGGGCGGCCGGGCGTGTTCGGCTGCGTGGTGCAGTTGCAGCCGCATTATCAACTCGACAACGTCTCGGCGAGTTTTCGCCTGATGACCGATATCGCGGCCCCAGGCCGTGCCGCCTGATGGGATCTCTACATTTCGAAACGGGGAGACGCAGCCATGTCCGATAACAACGCCGCCGAGGGGCCTGGTGCCCTGCTCAAGGCCGGCAAGCTCGACGAGGCGGTGACGGCCGCCGGGGCCGCGGTGAAAAAGACCCCTGGCGACCTGGCGGCGCGCGTTTTTCTGGCTGAGCTTCTGCTGTTCACCGGCAATTACGAGCGCACCGACGTGATTTTGGATGCGGCGACCGGCATCGATCCGGAAGCGGTGATCGTGGTGGCGGAGTTCCGCCAGCTGCTGCGGGCGGAGATTGCGCGGCGACAGTATTGGCGCGACGGCCGGCTGCCGGAATTCCTGGGCGAGCCCACCGAAACGCAGCGTCTGCTGCTGGCGGCGTCGGTTTCGATGCGCGGCGGCGATGCGGGGGAGTCGGGCAAGCTGGCCCAGGCCGCCGAGGCCGCGCGCCCCCCGGCGAAGGTGACCATCGCCGGCGTGGTGCACGAGGATTTCCGTGATGCCGACGATCTGTGTGGTGGCACGCTGGAAGTGCTGACATCGACCGGCAAGTATTACTGGGTGCCGATCGAGCGAGTGCAGAGCATCGATTTCCACCCGGCCAAGCGGGCGCGCGATCTTTTTTGGCGGCGTGCCACGATTTCGGTGCAGGGCGGACCGGATGGCGACGTTTATATTCCCGTGCTTTACAGCCCGCCCGTCGCGCTGGACGACGACACGCTGCGGCTGGGCCGGGCGACGGATTGGGTGGGCGAAGGCCTGGAGCCGGTGCGCGGTATCGGGCAGCGCACATTCCTGGTGGGTGAGGAGGCGATGGAGGTCATGTCGCTGGAGACCATCGAATTCGACTACATCGCCAGCGCCGACGCGCAGGACCCGGTGGGCGAGCCCGACTGATGAGCGGCGCGCGCGGCTTCGGCCGCTCCACCGGTGAGGGCGGGCGCGACGCGGGCGGGCGCGACGCGGGCGGGCGCGATGCGGGCGGGCGCGATGCGGGAGCGCGCGATACGTCGCGCAAGCCGCAGCCACGGGCCCTGCTGCCGCTGCTCGACCGGCTGATCGACGACAATCCCGGCGATCTGCAGGACGCGCCGATGTCGACCTCCGAGGCGCTGGAGGCGTTGCGCCGGTCGGTGCGGCGGGATCTGGAGGCGCTGCTCAACGCGCGGCGGCGGTGGCGGAGCTGGCCGTCGTCGTTGCGTGAGTTGCAGGGCTCGCCGGTGGGATACGGCATGCCCGATCTCAGCTCGGGCGCGTTGGCCGACCCCAAGCGGCGGGAGGAGTTTCGCGCCGAGGTGGAGGCCACCATCCGGCGCTTCGAACCGCGGCTGGCGCGGGTGCGGGTGAGCCTGGTGGGTGAATTGACGCCGCTCGATGCCACGTTGCGGCTGCGGATCGACGGGCTCCTGCACGCCGATCCCGCGCCGGAGCCGGTGGCGTTCGACACGTTTGTGGAGCCGGGTATCTCGGAAGTGAAGATCGAGGCGGCGCGCGATGTCTGACAGCCTGCTGCCGTATTACAACCGCGAGCTCGTGGCCATCCGCAAGCTGGCGGCCGAGTTCGCCGAGGCCAACCCCAAGATCGCCGGGCGGCTGCGGCTGGCGGCCGATGCGGTGGATGATCCGCATGTGGCGCGGCTGCTGGACGGCACGGCGTTCCTGGCGGCGCGGGTGCATCACCGGCTGGACGATGAGTTTCCTGAGCTCACGGATGCGTTGCTGGGGCTGTTGTATCCGCAGTTCCTGGCGCCCGCGCCGGCCGCCGCCATCGCGCAGATGACCTGCGCCGCCGACCTGATGGGGCCGTTGCAGGTGGCGGCCGGGCTTGCGGTGGACAGCGAGCCAGTGCGCGGCGAGCCGTGCCGGTTTCGCACGTCCTCGCCCGTCACGCTGTGGCCGATCGAGATCGAGGCGGCGCGGCTGAGCGGCCTGCCGCTGGCGGCGCCGCCGAACACGCTGGCGCAGGGCGCGCAATCCGTGCTGCGGCTGACATTGCGATGCGTGAACCCGGACGCGACGTTCACCAAGCTGGGGCTGGACCGGCTGCGGCTGTTTTTGCGCGCGCCCGGCAACGTGTCTCTGCCGCTTTACGAGCTGCTGTGCGGGCATACGCTTTCGGTGGCCTACGCCGATGGTCCCGTGGACCCGGCGGCGGTGCTGCATGGCGGGGACGCGCTGAAGCCGGGCGGGTTCGGGCCGGAGGAAAGCCTGTTTCCCTGGCCGGCGCGGGGGTTTTCAGGGTTTCGGCTGCTGGCCGAGTATTTCGCGTTGCCGGAGAAGTTCCTGTTCATCGATCTGGCCAGGATCGATTCCAAAACGCTGGCCGACGCCGGGCGGCGGATGGATGTGTTCATCTATCTCGATCGCGCGGTGCCGGAGCTGGAGCGGTCGCTCAACGCCGACACCTTCGCGCTGGGCTGCGTGCCGATCGTCAATCTGTTCCAGCAGCGCTGCGAGCCGGTGCCGGTTTCGAACGAGGACACCGAGTATCGCGTGGTGCCGGACAGCCGGCGCCCGGGCGGCATGGAGGTGTGGTCGGTCGAGCGGGTGCGCGAGACGCGGCCGGACGGGTCCTCTCGCCCGTGGCGGCCGTTCTACCGGTTGTCGGAACAGTCCAAGCTGGGGCTGTCAGACGAGCCGGGCGGGTTTTTCCATATGATGCGCCGGCCGTCACCGCCGCCTTTGCGGGGGAGCGAGGTGTTCCTGGCGCCGTTCGATCCGGATTTCGATGTCAATGGCGGGCAGGCCGGCACGGTGCTGTCGATCGACGCGTTGTGCACCAATCGCGATCTGGCGGGCGAGCTGCCGTTCGGCGGCGGGCATCCGCGCATGAAATTGTCGGAGGGGATGGCCACGATCACGAAGATCGCCTGCATCACGGCGCCCACCGCGCCGCTGCGGTTGAAGACGCGCGATCAGACGTTCTGGCGGCTGATCTCGCATCTGTCGCTGGGTCATCTCACCTTGGTCGGCGGGTCCGCGGGCGCCGTGGCGCTGAAGGAGGTGTTGCGGCTTTACGACTGGCGCGACACCGCCGAGACGCGGGCGGCGATCGAGGGGCTGATGGGGGTGTCGTCGCGCCCCGGGGCCGCGCGGGTGATGGGGGCGCGGGCGGGCGCCTTCTGCCGGGGGCTGGACGTGACGCTGGAGTTCGAGCAGCGGGCGTGGGAGGTGGGTGGGTTGTATCTGCTGGCCTCCGTGCTCGACCGGTTTCTGGCGCTGCACGCCACGGTGAATTCGTTCGTGCGCACCAGCGCCGTGGTGCGCGGGCGAAGCGGCAAAATGGCGGCCTGGCCGGCGCGGGCGGGGGCGCGGGAGCTGCTGTGAGCGAGATGTTCGAGGGCACGTTTGAGGGCGCGCCGCCGGCCGTGGCGCCTTTGGCGGAGGGGGTGGCGTCGGAGCGCAGGGCCGGGTCGGCGATGGCCATGCTGTTGCGCACACCGCAGCGCTACCGGTTCGACGCCGCGGTGCGCATACTTGTGCATGCCGCCGAGACCGGCGACCCATCCGATGCCGTGCGGTTTCGCGCGCCCGTGGGCAGCGCCTATCCGGGGCCGGAGGTTTTCGCGGTGCGCGAGGTGGCCGGGAACAGGCCGATCCTGACCAGCCCGGTGATGGCGCTGACGGGCCCCACCGGCGTGCTGCCGCGGCATTACAGCGAGATCCTGCACGCCACGGTGCGCAACAAATCCAGCGCGCTGCAGGATTTCACCGAATTGCTGGCCCAGCGTTTCGTTTCGCAGTTCGCACGGGCGGGCATGAAGTACCGGCCGCACCGGGCGCGCGAGGCCGCGCATCTGACGCAAAAGGCGGATCGGCGCGGGGGCCATCCGGAGGCGCCGGACCCGCTGACGCAGGCCCTGATGGCGTTCATCGGCTTTGGCACGCCCCATCTGGTGGAGCGCGTGGCGGCGGGGCCCGAGCCGTTGCTGCATTACGCCGGGCTGCTGTCGATGCGGCCGCATTCCGCGGATCGGCTGGAAGCGATGCTGTCGGACTGGCTGGGCCGCCGGGTGGAGGTGGTGCAGTTCGTGGGCGACTGGCTGGGCCTGCCGCCGGATCAACGCACGCGGATGCCGCAGGGGCGACGGGCCGGCGTGTTCAACCAGCTGGGGCTGGACGCCACGATCGGCGTGCGGGCCTGGGACATTCAGGCCCGCATTGTGCTGCGCATCGGCCCGCTGGACGGCGAGGGGTTCGCCGCATTGCTGCCGGACAAGCCGCTGCTGCGCCGCCTGGTGTCGCTGACGCGGGCGTTTTTGGGATTCGAGACCGGATTTGCCGTCAATCCGGTGCTGTCGTCGTGGTCAGTGCCGCCTTTGCGCCTGGAAGGCGGGGTGGCACTCGACGCGCCGCCGACGCGTTTGGGGTGGAACACGTGGATGCCCAAGGCGGGACAGCGCGGCGACGCCGCCGATGCGGTGTTCGCCGCCGAGCTGGTGGAGGCGGAAGAGACCCGCGCCGCGTTGCACCTGCCCCCTTGATCTCAGCGCCGCCGCTGGTATGGTCCGCCTCCGCACGCCGGAGAGTTGGCCGAGCGGCTTAAGGCGCACGCTTGGAAAGCGTGTGTGCGTGAAAGCGTACCGTGGGTTCGAATCCCACACTCTCCGCCAACCTAACCCATTGAGATCGTTCGGTTTATGAGTTTGGATTACCACATGGAATCTGCGCGACATGTCGGCAGGTTTGGGCGATGCAGTGTGGAAGCAGATCGTGAGAGACGCCGCATCACCTCAAGTGTGAGTTTTTCTGTGGCGTTATCTCTGTCGGCCCGTGTTGCAGTACGGAGTGTGGTTGCCCACGAGCCGGCCGGTTGAAACTTCATTGCGATAGGGAACGGCCTCACCGTTGCCGGGGAGGCCGTGAGTAGAATTGTAATTTACAGCCTTAGATCATGATGCGTTTGGGTTGATTAACCCGAACGCATAAACATGATCGCTCAAACAAGAGTCGAGCGTGATGATTTTGCTTCTGCTACGGTGTCAATTTTACCCGCTGCAATATCGGCTAAGAGCTGCCGCAGCGCGGGCCGCTCCATCGTCGCACCGGAAATGCCGCCATCATCGTAGCCCTCAGCTACAGCCAACCAGCCTTCGTGCCTTTGGCTACTGATGTAAGCCTCGCAGGCCTCTCGCTGCGCATGCAGCGAGTTGAAATCCTGTTCAAGGCCCTCCTCAGACGACTTGCGCGTGTAGATGGCGCAGCGCGCAGCCCGGCCAGAAAACCGCCCCTTGCCAGAATCAGGCTTAGCCATGGTGCGGGGCCGCCTCAGAGCCAGATGTCCGCGGCGCTTTGACCCGATCCACTGTGGCCGCTGACACTGTGACCGTCCCAAAGAACCTTGGGCCCGACCAGTGCGCTCCTGTGATGAGCTTGGCAACCTGGGTGAGTGAGCGATACCGCTGGTCACGGTATTCGAAGCCATCGGGCAGCACGAGCACGGCGTGGGTCTCGCCGTGCCATGACCGGACCAGGCGCACACCGGGCGAGAGCACTGCCGGGTGCGTTGGGGTAACGTCCCCCTTCGACGTCTGGTTGCGCATCATGCCCATCAACGCTCGCTTTAAGGCTTGGCTAAGCCCGCCGAAGGCCTGCTCTTGTATGCGATAGGCGATGGCGCGCACGAGGTGATCTCGACTAAAGCCGTTGGGTGGATCACCCCGTTGATGCCGCCGCCATGCGACGCGCAGATCATGCGCCGAGAGCTCGCCCAACCGGGCAAGCTCCTCAGCCACGTCCGTCATCTTACACCGCTCCGATGATGCGATACCGAGCCAGGTCATCCTTGCCGGTCTCCCGGAGGATATCGCACCCGTCCCGACGCAGGCCGGTCATCGAAGCTCGAACACTATGAGGAAGCCACCCGAGCACCTCCGTCATCTCCACGACAGTGGCACCTCCTTCACGCTGCAAAAGAGCGGTTAGCTGCGCCTTCTTCGTTACGCGGCGATTTACGCCGATGGCGTTGGTTGACTGAAAAAATACTGCATGGCGGGTAACGACCCCCCGCTTTTGCAGGGCGGATTTGGAGATCGCCTCCGGTCGCCCAATTGGCGTGACCTTCAGAGGTCGGGATGGCTTCACGCCGCGCGCAATTACCTTCTTGGGCGTGACCGTCTTGGTCGCTGTCTTTGTCATGCTTGGCTCCGATGGTGCCGGCGGGCTCAATTGACCCTGCCACCACCGAAGGCCCCGACGACGAGAGCGCCTGAGGCTATTTGGACTGCCTTCAACGGCCGCCACCGCATGCCCCAACACGCTTGCCACGGGCTAGAAGTCCAGTCGTTCCTGCGCAAATGGAGCAGATTACCAAAAGATCGTTGCCCGCGCTAAACCGCCACGAACGCCAATGAATGTTAGAGCGAGTTCCCACCACAGCATCGCAAACGCCGTTTGGGCTCAAGTCGATGTGGTGCTCGCAGGTTCAAATCAGAAACAAGAAACCACCGTCAGTTGACTCCCATACGGGTCAGTTGTTGTGAGGTTGCCCCGATCTGGTGGACGGTTTGTGGACTTGGGAGCTACGTGTTGGCTTCTGCCGTTTGCATGCTGGCTT
>JANYFG010000014.1 GCA_025362815.1 Rhodospirillales bacterium | reverse complement strand
GCACCACGCAACGCAGAGAATGAAGTTTTTTGGTTCTTTTGTTCACAAAAGAACATCTTCCTCTCACGCTAAAAAAGGATCCGGCTCATATCGCACACGGGTGAGGTAGAGCCCATCCGGCGGGGCGGTGGGACCGGCGGCTGCGCGGGTGCGGGCCTCGAGCGCCTCGGCGATGCGCGAGACCGGCCATTTTCCGGCGCCCACCAGTTTCAGGCTGCCGATCATGTTGCGGACCTGATGATGCAGGAAGCTGCGCGCTTCGACGCGCATGGTGATGGCTTCGCCGGTCTGGTCGAACTCCAGCAGGTCGATTGTGCGGATGGGTGATTTCGCCTGGCAGGAGCTGGCGCGGAACGAGGTGAAGTCGTGGTGTCCGACCAGGGCCTGGGCGGCTTCTCGCATGGCGTCGAGGTCGAGTTCGTGGTCGACATGCCAGGCGCGGCCGCGGGCGAGGACGAGGCGGGCCTTGCGGGTGTTGATGACGTAGCGGTAGGCGCGGCCGGTGGCGGAGAAGCGGGCGCTCCAGTTGTCGGCGACGTCGGCTGCTTCGAGCACGGCGGCGGCGTGCGGCTTCATGTGGTAGTTCAGCGCGTCGCGGATGGTGGGAAGGTCGAGATGCGGGGGGAGGTCGAGATGGACGACCTGGCCGGTGGCATGGACGCCGGAATCGGTGCGGCCGGCGGCGGTGCAGGGCACGGGGTGGCCGCCGACCATGCGGCTGGCGGCGTGTTCGAGCACGGCCTGGACGGAGGTGCCGGTTTTTTGCCGTTGCCATCCGACGAAGCCGGCGCCGTCGTATTCCAGCAGGAGCGCCACGCGGCGCATCAGCCGAGGCGGGTTCCGGCGGGGATTTTCCGGCCGTGGAGGAAGGCCTGGGCGGGCATGGCGGGGCGGCCCTGGGCCTGCAGGCGGGTGATGCGCAGCGCGCCGTTGCCGGTGGCGATCGTCAGGCGGTCGTCCAGCACGGTGCCGGGCGGGCCGTGGCCCTCGGCCTGGGTGACTTCCAGCACTTTCATCGTTTCGGTGCGCCCATCGGCGGTCCAGCCGGTGGTGGTGCCGGGCCAGGGGTTGAGCGCGCGGATGCGGCGATCGAGGGCTGCGGTGTCGTCGGCCCAGCGCAACCTGGCGTCGTCGCGGGTGAGTTTGGGGGCGTGGGTGACGCCGTCTGCCGGCTGTGGCACGGGTTCGGGGGCTTCGTGCAGGGCGCGGAGGACGAGGCGGGCGCCGATCTCCGCCAGGGCGTCGTGCAAGGTGGTGGCGGTGGTCTGCGGGGTGATCGGCACGGATTCGCGCAGCAGCATGGCACCGGTGTCGAGGCCGGCATCCATCTGCATGATGGTGACGCCGCTTTCGGTGTCGCCGTGCAGGATGGCGGCCTGGATGGGCGCCGCGCCGCGCCAGCGTGGCAGCAGGCTGGCGTGGATGTTGAGGCAGCCGCGACGGGGCATGGCAAGCATCTCGGCCGGCAGGATCAGGCCGTAGGCGGCGACGATGGCGATATCGAGGTCGAGCGCCGCGAAGTCGTGCCAGTGCTGCTGCCAGTCGGCCGCACCGCGCCGCAGCCTGGCGGGCGTGCGGACGACGAGGCCCAGGGCGTCGGCGGCGGCGTGCACGGCGGAGGGGCGGACCTGCTGGCCGCGGCCGGAGGGGCGGGGGGGCTGGGAGTAGACGGCGGCGATCTCGTGGCCATCCTCCACCAGGGCGCGCAAGGCTGTCTCGGCGAACGGGGGCGTTCCCATGAAGGCGATGCGGAGGGCGGTTTGGGGCACGCCGGTCAGGCCTTGTCGCCAGCCTTGATGCGCTGCTCCTTGGCCAGTTTGCGCATGATCATGTTGCGTTTCAGGGCCGAGATGTGATCGACGAACAGGATGCCGTCGAGATGGTCGATCTCGTGTTGCAGGCAGGTGGCGAGAAGGCCGTCCGCCTCGATCTCCTGGCGCACGCCTTGGGCGTCCTCGAAACGGACCTTGATGCGCGCGGGGCGGGAGACGTCGGCGAACTGGTGCGGGAGGGACAGGCAGCCCTCCTCGTGCACGCGCAGGTCGGCGCTGGCGGCCATGATCTCGGGGTTCACGATCACCAGGGGGGCGCGGATGTCGTTCGTGGCGAGGTCGATGACGGCCATGCGCAGGCCCACGCCCACCTGCGGCGCGGCCAGGCCGATGCCGGGGGCGTGATACATGGCGGCGAACATGCGGGGGATGAGGACGCGCATGGCGTCGGCGTCGGCGGCGATGACCTTGCGGGCGCGGGCTTTGAGCAGCGGGTGCGGGGCGATCAGGATGGGGATGGGGGCGGCTTCGTAATTCTCGGTCATGCGCCCGATGTAGCGGCAAGCGTGGCCGACATCAACGCGGGACGCGGCTGTGAGGGCCTTGCAACACGCGGTGCTGCTGCCAAAATAGGCATTGTCGGCTGCTCAGATGGGGGCCGGCGCTTTCCGCCACAGCTTCGCTCGTTCGAGGAGGCCTTCGATGTCCACCCGGCTTTTCACCTCGCCGATGTTTCTCGGATTCGATCATCTGGAGCAGATGCTCGAACGCGCCGCGAAAACCTCGTCGGACGGCTATCCGCCTTACAACATCGAGCAGACCGGACCGGCCGGGTTGCGCATCTCGCTGGCGGTGGCGGGGTTCACGATGGACGACCTTCAGATCACCCAGGAAGACAACCAGTTGGTGATCCGCGGGCGGCAGACGGACGACACCCAGGGGCGGGTGTTCATTCATCGTGGCATCGCGGCCCGGCAGTTCCAGCGCGCGTTCGTGCTGGCGGAGGGGATCGAGGTGAAGGGCGCGTGGCTGGACAGCGGGTTGCTGCATATCGATCTGGCCCGGCCGATGCCGGCGACCAAGATCCGCACGATCCGCATTGGCCAGCCGGGTGCCAATCAGTCGGGTGCGGTGGTTGACGGCGATGCGGACCAGCGTTCGGGCGAGGTTTGAAGTCCGCACTAATCTATTGTTCTAGAGCCTGATGATTTTAAGTAGACAAAATCATCAGGCTCTAACTTGTTGTTTTATCGATCATGTTAATGCGTTTGGGTGAAGCAACCCAAACGCATCATGATCTAACGGTTATTTTACGTGATCCAGGGGATTGTTATGGCCATTCGCGACATGTCGATCGATCAGCTGCAGAAGCTTGGGATGCCCAGCGTGGCCTATGTGAAGCCCGTGAAGTTGAACGGGATGACGGGGTATTCCATCCACGCCGCCGATGGCACGCCGATGGCGATGGCGGCGGATCGCGATCTGGCGATCGCGGCGGTGCTGGAGAACGAGATGCACCCGACCTGGGTGCATTAAAACGAGGCGCCGCCCCGCCAGAGGCCGCGCTGGTCGCTGCGGGCGCGGTTTTCCTCGGGGGTGAAGGCCGGCGTGTCGGCGCGTGCGCGGGCCCAGCCGTCGGCGACCAGGCGGCGGTTGATGTCGGTGTCGCCTGCCTCGCACATGCCCTGGGTGAGGCCGGAGACGTCGCGACCCGCGATGTGGCATAGGATGGCGCGGCCGCGCACGAGATCGGCCAGGGCTGCGACCGCGGCCGCGCCGCAATCGAAGCTGGCGCCATCGGCCTTGCGGCAGCTGAAGCCGCGCGGCGGGGCCGCCACACCTTGCAGGCGGATGACGGTTTCCTGCAGGCGCAACGTGTTGCCGTCGATCACCGCGACGTCTGTCGCCTGGGCGCGGATGCTGCCGGAGGGGGTGGGGACGCGGCCGAACAGGTCTGACGGCAAGGCCAGCAGCATGACGAGAGCGCCGATGCCGGCGCCAACGAGGCCGGCCATCACGGTGCGGCCCATGCCGACACCGGCCATGGGGCCACGCGCGTTGCCGGGCTGGGACGTGAAGATGCGGCGGGGTGGACGGATGCTCACGCGCAGGATCCTCTGCCGGTAACGCAGCCCACGCCTAGCGCGATCGCCGCCCGCTCGCAACGCTTCGGCGCCCGATTGTGGCGGAAATAAATTCTCAGTCCCAGAAGGGGGTCTGTTTGAGGAAGCGGTGCCAGGTGCGATCGAATCGGCGCCGGCCCCCGCTGGTCCTGGCGGCGACGAAGCCGGTGACCACGCCGATGGCGTAGGAATGGGCGGTGCCGCGACCGGTGAGATCGGCCATGAGGGTGGCCGCCACCGCGCCGTCGTTGATGTGGCCCAGGCGCTCCTGCACGTCTGTCATGCGGCGCAGGAAGCGCCGTGTGGCGCCGCCGGGGAACAGGGGGGCGAAGAATTCCGCCGCATAGCGCAGCCGTTTGCCGTGCAGGCGGATGTCGTGCAGGGCCGTGATGTCGAGCGCGGACAGGTCTGGGCCCGGGGCGATGACGGCGTCGTGCCGCCTGGACAGGGCGCGGGCGGCGAAGGCTTCGATGTCAATGGCTTGCAGGGCGGCGTGGCGTTCGGCCTCGATGGGGTCGTCCGGCGTGTGATCCTGCCACGGGCGGGTGGTGGCGACGTGCGCCAGGGCCACGCCGAGCTCGCGCCAGGCGGGGCTTTCGAGATAGCGGGCGAGCGCCGCGTAGCCGGCGAGGCGCTGGCGTTCGGCGGCGGCGAGCAGGGCGGCCACGGCGTCGTCGTCGGGCAAGGCGGCTTTGATGTCGCGGCCGGTCTCGCGGGTGAAGACGTCCCAGTCGCGCGCGGGGCCGAGGACGTGGCCGAGGTTTTTCAGCCGCTCGGTGAGATCGGTGACGGCGGGGCAGGCGACGGCGCGGCGGAAGAGGAGGATGGCGGAGCGGAGGCGGCGCAGCGCCACGCGCATCTGGTGGACGGGTTCGGGGGCAGCGCCGAAGCCGGGGCCGGACCCGGACCCTATCAGGGCTGCATGATGCTGGATGACGCCGGCGAGATGGGCCACCACGTAGGCGAAGCCGCAGCCGGCGGTTTGGCCCGGGCGCAGCGAGGGGGCGCCGAGCAACCTGGCGGGTGGCACCAGCCGGGCGAGGGTGAAGGCCTCGGCGGCGAGGGATTGCGGGGCCACGCCGATACGCAGCGTGGCGGCCCAGGACATGGCGAGCGCGAAGGCGCCGGGACCGCTGACCGAAAGCCGGCACACCTGGCGCGTGGCCGCGACGGCGCGCAGTTCGCCTTGCACGAGCGTGATCCGCAGATTGGCGTCGGGCAGGGTGAGTTCGCGGCTGGTGCCGTCGAACGCCGCGACGGGCAGCAGCGTGGCGTGCGCCTCGGGCGGCGTGGGGCCGGTGTCGATCAGGCAAGGCGGCGTGCCTGGCGGGGCCATGCCGGCGGCATCCGGCACCATGCGTGCGCGGACCCAAGCGGTGCCGTCGGCGGTCTGGCGCCGGGCGAGGCACAGGCCGTCGGCCGCGAGCGCGCCGTTGGGCGTGTCGTGCCAGATCAGGCTGAGCTTTGCGCCGCGTGCGGTGGGCCGGCGGGGGGTGGGGTCACGTGTGGCGGGCTGCGCCGTGGTTTTGCGGCGCAGGAATGCCGGCAGATCGTCCGGCGCCATCTCAAGCTCGAGCGTGTGGTCGATCGCGGTGGTCGCACTCATGCGGCGATGTCCGGAAGGTCGCGCGGGGCGATGAACTGCTGGAGGCGGCCGCCGCCCTCGCCCAATGTGCCCCAGGGGCCGGCGACGGTGAATTCCGCCAGCGCGCCGGTGGGATAGCCCTCGGACAGGCGGGCCCACATGTCTTGCGCCATGCCACCGTGCCGGCCGGGCGATGCGGGGTCCGCCAGCATCATGGCGAGTTCGTGCATGCCGGGGTTGTGGCCGATGAGCAGGATGCTGCGGACCGTTTCGGTGACGTTGTGGATGACATCGAGCATGGCACGGGCGCTGGCGAGGTAGAGCGCGTCCATCGGCTCGACCAACGGCGTTTCGTCCCACGGTGTCAGCGCCTCCAGCGTTTGCAGGGTTCGGCGCGCGGACGAGACCAGCACGAGGTCGGGCGCCAGGTCCAGCTCGCGCATCCGCAGCCCCATCGCGCGCGCGGAGGCCCGGCCGCGGGCGTTCAGCGGGCGGGCGTGGTCGGACAGTTTGGGGTCGTCCCACGCCGATTTCGCGTGGCGAAGCAGCAGCAACTGGCGCAAAATATGGTTCGAGCCTTTCGGGACAGCACGTGGACGGATATTGCCACGTGATGCCGCCCTTGTGCCACCGGGGCGCGAGGCCAATTTAACCTATGACATGTCATCGGATGAGCAAGCCTATGATTTCGCGCCGCGTTTGCATGACGACCGGGCTCGCCGCCGTGTCGTCGGTTCCATCCCCTTCGCAGGCGGCGGCACGGCTGCCGGTGCCGGCGTCCGGCCGTATCGGGTTTCAGATGCTGCGCAACGGCGATGTGATCGGCAGCCACGCGTTGAATTTCGCCAGCGCCGGCGACGTGCTGACGGTTTCGGTCGCCATCGACATCCTGGTGAAATTCGGCCCGGTGCCGGTGTATCGCTACAAGCATCGCGCCACCGAGACCTGGCGTGGCGGGGTGTTCACGGGCATCGAGAGCGTCACGGACCGGGACGGCACGCCGCATCGGATGCGGGCGGAGACGACGGCGGCCGGCATGGTGGTGGAGGGCAGCAAGGCGCCGCGCTACACCGCGCCGCCCGGGGTGTTCGCCACCACCTATTGGAACAAGGCGATGCTGCAGCGCCAGGTGATCAATTCCGAGGACGGTCGGCTGTTCGACGTGACGCCCGTGGCGTTGTCGGAGGAGACGGTGCCCGCCGCCGCCGGGACGCTGCGCGCGCGGCATTACAAGCTGGACGGCGATCTGCCGTTGGATCTGTGGTACGACGCCGCCGAGCAATGGGCACATCTGGTTTTCACCAAGGATGGCTCGACCGTGATCTACCACCGGCTGTGACACCCCGGCTGTGACACACAAGCGCGTCGTTCTGCGGGTCGTGCTCGGCGACCAGCTTTCCCTGGGGCTTTCCTCTCTCGCCGACCTTGGCCCGGATGACGTGGTGCTGATGGCCGAGGTGATGGACGAGTGCCGGTATGTGCCGCATCACGTGCACAAGATCGTGCTGATCCTGTCGGCGATGCGTCATTTCGCCGCCGTTCTGCGGGACCGTGGCGTGCGGGTGGATTATCGGTTCCTGGACGATGCCGAGAACACGCACAGCCTGCGCGGCGAGGCGATCCGTGCCGCCGCCGCGCATCATGCCACCGAGATCGTGGTGACCGAGCCCGGCGAATGGCGGGTGCTGGCGGATATGCGCAGCTGGCCCGAGGCGTGCGGCTGCCCGGTGGACATACGAGGCGACGATCGGTTCCTGTGCGGCATCGGCGCGTTCCGGGACTGGGCGGCGGGGCGGAAATCGCTGCGGATGGAGTTTTTCTATCGCGACATGCGACGGAGCCACGGCGTGCTGCTCGACGCCGACGACGGGCCGGAGGGCGGGCAGTGGAACTACGATCACGACAACCGCAAGAAGCTGCCGGCGGGCGTTGTGCCGCCGCCTACGCCGCGTTTTGCGCCCGATGCGATCACCCGTGATGTGATGTCGCTGGTGGGCGGGCGGTTTGCGGACAATATCGGCCGCGTGGAGAATTTCGCGCTGCCGGTGACGCGCGAGCAGGCGCTGGCGATGCTGGACGATTTCGTGGCGCATCGGCTGGCATGCTTTGGTGACTGGCAGGATTCGATGAAGGCGGGCGATCCGCATCTGTTTCACAGCCTGGTGTCGACCTCCCTGAATTGCGGGCTTCTGACGCCGCTCGAGGTCTGCCGCAGGGCCGAGGCGGCGTATCGGGACGGCGCCGCGCCGCTGAACGCCGTGGAAGGCTTCATTCGTCAGATCCTGGGCTGGCGGGAATACATCAGGGGCATCTATTGGCTGAAGATGCCGGCCTATCGTCAGCTGAACGCCCTGGGCGCGTATCGCAAACTGCCGTGGTTCTATTGGTCGGGCGAGACCCGGATGCGCTGCATGGCGGAGGCGGTGGACGCCACCATCACGCATGCGTATGCGCATCATATTCAGCGGCTTATGATCACCGGCAATTTCGCGCTGCTGGCGGGTCTGGAGCCCGACGCCGTGGATGAGTGGTATATGGCGGTGTACGCGGATGCGTATGAGTGGGTGGAGCTGCCGAACACGCGCGGCATGGCGCTGTTCGCCGATGGGGGGATCGTTGGGTCCAAGCCCTATGCGGCATCCGGCGCGTATATCAACAAGATGAGCGATTACTGCGGCAAATGCCGGTATGACGTGAAGGACGCGACGGGCGAGAAGGCCTGCCCGTTCAACGCGCTTTACTGGGATTTCATCGATCGCCATGCCGACCGGTTCGCCGGCAACAATCGGATGGCGATGCCGTTGATGGGATTGAAGAAGATGGCGCCGGAGAAGCGCGCGGCCATCAAGGCGCGCGCGGCGTCGTTCCTGGACGCGATGGACCGAGGGGAACTGGTATGAGTGCCGCGCGACCGCAGGATGGCATTGCGTGGATCACCGGCGCCTCGACCGGCATCGGCGAGGCGGTGGCGCGCCATATGGTGGCAAAGGGCTGGACGGTGGCCGTGACCGCGCGCGCCGCCGACAAGCTGGAGGCTTTGGCCGCAGCGCATCCCGGCCGCATCATCGCGGCACCGTGCGACGTGACGGATGCGGCCGCCATGAAGGCCACGCTGGCCCGGATCGAGGCCCAGGCGGGGCGGCCGGTGGCGCTGGCGATGTTCAACGCGGGCGCCTGGCGGGAGATGGGGGCCGCCGACTTCGACATGGATGCGTTTCGCGTGATGGTGAACACCAATCTGATCGGCACCGCCGCCGGGCTGGACGCCGTGATGCCCGCGATGATGGCGCGCAAATCCGGCCAGATCGCCATCGTGGCCTCGGTTGCCGGCTATCGCGGCCTGCCGCAGGCGGTGGCGTATGGCGCCACCAAGGCCGCGTTGATCGCCATGGCCGAGAGCCTGAAATTCGACCTCGACCGGGTGGGGGTGACCATGACGGTGGTGAACCCGGGGTTCGTGAAAACACCGATGACGGCCACGAACAAGTTCCCGATGCCGTTTTTGTTGGAAGTGGACGACGCCGCCGAGCGGATCGTGCGCGGCCTGGCAAGCGGGCGGTTCGAGGTGACGTTCCCGTGGCAGCTCGCCTGGCCCTTGAAGCTGTTGCAGATTCTGCCGAGCCGGCTGTTCTTCTGGCTGGTGTCGCGCGGGATGTGACGGCCCGAACGCGGGCTACACGGCGAGATTTTTATCGAAACGCCGGACGAGCTGGGTGAGCGTCCAGCAGCTGGCGAAGTAGCCGGCCGCCAGCAGCGTGTACAGCGGGGCCGGGGCGAAGACGGCGTTATTGGTGACCGAGACCGCCCGGAAGAAATCGGCCACGCCGATCGCCGAGACGAGCGACGTGGTTTTGAACAGCGCGGTAAGCTGGGCGATCAGCGCCGGCAGCATGGTTCGCAGCGCCTGTGGCAGCACGATGCGCGCGAAGATGGCCCCCCGCCTGAGGCCCAGTGCGCGCGCGGCCTCGATCTGTCCGGAGGGGACGGACAGCAGACCGCCGCGAATGATTTCGGCCAGCGCGGACGCGGCGATCGCGGCCAAGGCCGCGAGGGCGGCGCTCCAGGCGGTGACGCCGCGACCGGTGAGCAGCGGCAGGGTGAAATAGACCCAGAAGATCACCATCAATTCCGGCGTGGCGCGTACCAGTTCGATCGCCCCCGTGGCCGTGGCGCGCGGCAGGCGCGATCCATAAGTGCGCATGAGGGCCAGGGGGATGGCCACCGCCGCGCCGATCGCCATCGAGATGAGTGCCAGCAGCCAGCTTCGGCCCAGCGACATCGCGATGAAGCCCAGCGAGGGGGTGACGCGCGACCAGTCCATGCCGGCGACGGCGTATGCGACGGCGGCGAATGTCAGGCCCACGATGATGCGCCAGGCGCCGATTTGCCAGTTCATCCGGCTTTTGCGCGTCGTGACATCGCACCGATGATGAGGAATGTGAGGGCCGCATAGAGCAGGGTGGCCGCGGTGGCCGCCTCGAAGCCCCGAAAGGTCTGGACGTTGATTTCCTGGGTTTGAAACGTGAGGTCCGCGACCCCGATGAGCGACACGACGGCGGAATTCTTCACGATAGAGGCATATTGCGTCGTCATCGGCGGACGGATCACGCGCAGGGTCTGCGGCAGGATGATGCGGCGGAAGATGTCAGGGCGGCGCAGACCCAGGGCCAGGGCCGCATCGAACTGCCCCGCCGCCACCGAGCGGATGCCGGAGGCCACGACATCGGCGATGGGTGCGCTTTGGTGCAGCACCAGGGCTGCGATGGCGGCGGTGAGCGGGCCCAGGCTCGCGACGTAATAAAGGAAAACCAGTTTCACCAGCAGCGGCAGATTGCGCAGCAAGGCGGTGTAGCTGCCTGTCAGTTTTTGCAGCAGGTAGGAGGTGGACGTGGCGAGGCAGCCCACGACGACGCCCAGCGCCGTGGCGCCGACGATGCCGGCGATGGAGATCGCGAGCGTGACGGCGAGGCCGCTTGCGAGGTCTTGGCGATATTGCCACAGGACGGACCAATCCACGACGCGCGGATCAGTCCAGTTCGAAGGAGGCCGGGCCGAGCAGTTTTTCCAGGAACCCGTCCGGCAGCGGGGCCCAGGGGTCGTTGGTTTTGCCGATCTCCATCACGCGCGGCTGGATCTGGCCGTAATCGCCGAGGTTGAAGCTGGGCTCGATGCCGAACCATTTGACGTGGAGCTTTTGCAGCGTGCCCTCCGTCCACATGCGTTGAAGCGACCAGTTCAGCCATTTCAGCCATTTCGAATCGTCCTCGCGCACCATGATGGCGTCGGGCGAGTTGGTCCAGGGTGCGGTCATGGCCACGCCGCCGGCGCGGGTGTAGATGACGCCGCCGTTCTGGTTGACGATGGCGGCGTCGACATCGCCTTTGCGGAGCGCGCCCACCACGTCCGACCCCTCGCGGAAGAGGCGGAACTTGGCCTGCGGCGAGCTTTGCTTCCAGCGGTCGATGAAGCCGTCGCCTTGGGTGGCGCCGATGGTTTTGGTGCCGTTCTGATAGGCGGCGATGTCGGTGCTGTCGCCTTGACGGACGAGCAGCACGCCGTTGTCCCAGATATAGCTGTAGGTGAAATCGACCACCTCGTTGCGGACCTTCTGCGGCGTGGTGACCGCGATTTCCGCATCGATGCGCCCGGTTTGCAGAAGCGGAATGCGCGAGGCCGCGGTGACGGGCACGAAGGTGAGTTTCACGCCGAGCCGTTTGGCGAGATAGCGCGCCACGTCGGCGCAGTAGCCGACCTGGCGGCCCTGGGCGTCGAGATACGCGGACGGGGGGCTGTCGGCGGTGATGCCCGCCAGCAGTTCCTTGCGTTTCAGCACCGTCTGCAAGGTGGTTTCGGCGTGCGCGGTGCCGACGAAGACGAGTGCGATGAGGGCCGCGCGGAGGAGTGGGAGGATCATCGTGGGCGTCCCTGATCGCTGGTGATGCGAAACCGTAACAGGCACGCGATCGCACGGCCACGGGCGAGGTGCCAGGTTTTGCTTTTTAGAGCCTGATGATTTGAAGTAGACAAAATCATCAGGCTCTAACTTGTTGTTTTATCGATCATGTTTATGCGCTTGGGTCGAGAAACCCAAACGCATCATGATCTAGGCCGTGGGATAGGTTGTGCCGATCAACTCGCCGAGGCTTACATCCCAGGTGACGTCGGCGGGGCCGGTTTTGCGGGCGAGGACGCCGGAGCTTTCGAAGCCGCCGCCGCCCTCCGCACCACGGTAGCGGGGGTTCCAGCCGACGGTGACGAGCTGCATGAAGTGGCCGAGGCCGGTCTGTTCGATGGCAAAGCCGGTGCGGACGTTGAACAGCGCGGCCCAGACGGTGTTGGAATAGCGCCAGAAATCCCACGGCAGTTCGTGCATGCCCAGTGTTTGGTGGGTGTGGACGTAGCAGTGGCCGCCGGTGCGCATGACGCGGTTCAGCTCCAGCGCCACTTTCCAGGGCATCAGAAGATGTTCGAACACCGACACGCTCAGCACGAAGTCGAAATGCTCGGGCGGGAAATGGCGGCTGAGCTCGTGCGCGTCGCCCACGACGTCCACGCCTTCGTCGGGCACGATGTCGAACACGACCACGTCGCATTGGGCGAGGTCGTCGCTGTAGCTGCCGCCGCTGCGCCGGCGGCCGCCGAGGTCGAGCAGGCGGGGGCGGCGGCCGGGGTGGGCTACGATGATCGCGCGCCTCATCACCCTCAACAGCAATGCCGCCCGCCTCGCCACGCGCGTGGGCGCGTTTCACAGCGCGTTTGAAAC
>JANYFG010000006.1 GCA_025362815.1 Rhodospirillales bacterium | reverse complement strand
GGTTTTTGATGACTACCGAAATCGGCCCGAAAGCTAAGGCTATCCAGAAGGTGGCATTCGCAGACTGGGGAGACGCGCTCATTCAATAAACAAGTGGTCCAAGGGGACAGGTAATTTAAAGTTGTCAATAATCAGTTTGCCTTCCGCTGGTGACAATCCTGGACCATAGACATCCGTGATTCCGATTGCGCGGTTGCCACTGCTGGCTTTATGGCCAAGTGCTCGCTGAACCAAAATCAAATCAATGCCGCTTCCCGTCAGCATTTGGCGGAATGTGTGCCGAAAGCTGTGCAGGGTCACCGATGGGTGGTCAATTCCGATGTCGTTCAGAAGACGATTCCCGGCCTGTGACCAATCGGCCCGACAATCCTTCGTGCCTTGGAACATCGGGAAACCCGCCGTCTCGCGTGCACGCGCCCACGTGACAAACCCTGTGCGCTTCAATGGGGTCAGAAGTGGCACACGGCGCTTCGAACGCCACGTCTTGGTTGCGGTATCGGTCAAGTCAATCCAAGTCACGCCTTCTTCCTCGACAATTCGGGCCTCTGGCAACTCACTGACACGGGCTCCAGTCAAGAATGCCGTCAGCAGAAAATAATATCGTGCATCTCGGATAATCTGATTGCCCGTATCTAATCGTTGGGTGGGTGCTTTACATCCCGCGTAGAGAGGGCAATCAAAAATCTTGCGGATTTCAGCGTTTGTGAAAGAACGCTTAGCGTTCTCTTCTGCCGAGTTTCGCTCTTCGATATTCATTTTCCGTGGTTGAACGCCCTTGGCAGGGTCTTCTCTGATGATTTTGCGGTTATACGCCCACCCGAACAGCGACTTCACGTGCTGGAGGAGTTTTTCGATGGCCGTTCGTGCCAGCTTGCCACCGCGCCCACTCGGTCGGTCACGGAGATAGTCGGCAAACTGGACAATGTCGTCACCGTTCACCTCGCCGATGGCCTTCGCACCGATGACCTTTTCCAACTCACGGAATGCCTGCCGATGACTGACCAATGTGGTTTCTGCGAGTCCTGGATTATCCAGAAAGAACGGCTCGATGAACTCAGGCCACGGCTTCAGGCCACGGGCGTCACCCATGGGCTTGGGTGATTCTGGCGGTGCAACTGGCGGGGCACTGTTCCCACCTGTTGACCTTGCCCCTTCAAGGAAGCCTTGAAGTTTGGCCTGTTTGAAATGGCTCACCAACTCCCGTAGGAGGCTGACGCCTTCGGCTTCCTCGGCAACCTCCTCTTGCTTCTGCACAGTCAGCTCCGAAAGGTGGAGCATCAAATCTTTCAAGTCCAATTGGTTCAGCTTATCCAAGTCGGCTTTGAACCGTGCTCGGTCACAGCCCACAAGGTCACTCGCCTGAAGCTCATGGATTTCCTTACCGAGAACCTGCGCCATCTTGCCCCTCATCTCTTCCCAGAATGCTGGCAGAGACGCGACCTGTCGGACAGCCCTGCTCTGGGCAATGCTTCGCTCTGACGACTTCAGTGAGCGCACGAGATGGGTGCCGAGCACGATTCTCAGGTCGGGCGGAACCCTGATTCGAAGGTAATAGCCATGCCGTCGTCGGACCATATAAGGCGTAGCCATGGGTTCCCCAGTGTATCACAAATGTGAGACACACACGGGGAACTCATACTTTTATTCAATAAAATCAACGTCTTATGGGAGGTATGTCCCCGGCGGGATTCGAACCCACGGCCCCCAGATTAGGAATCTGGTGCTCTATCCTGCTGAGCTACGGAGACATCTGCGGTTCGTATAGCGAATTACCGTCCGACCGTCAGCGGCATTTTCTGCGTTGCACCGCGCTCAGATGTGATCGCGGGGGAAAACCTCAGTCCAGTCGCGTCGATAGATGGGCGTTTCGTTTTCAAATGCCGCCAGACTTGCTTCCAGGACGAACGCCTCGCGTGTTGCCGTCAGGCGGGACCAGGCTGTGGTGCTGGTGTGCCAGCCCGGCCTGCCGATGGTGGTGGTGAGGGTGAATTCCTGGCGGGCTGTCTGGGGGTCGTGCGCGTTGATGTGGAAGGTGAGAACGCCGGTGGCGTCGTATGCGATGTTGGCGTCGGTGGCATGCCAGGCGCCGCGGTCTCGATCGCGCGTGATGAGGACGTTGCCGGTTTCGGTGTCGTGCGTGATCCTGTCCTGCGGATCCTGGGACCGCCGCGGGCGTGTTTGTCGGACGGCGGTGGGCGCAGCGCCTTCGGGGGCCGCGAAAATAGGGCACGGCGCAGCATCGGCATCCGCGACGGACACCGGCAGGTGCAGGGCGCTATGGCCGGTCGACAAAGTGAGGGTGGCAGGGCTGGGGGAGGGCCAGGCGATCGGCCAATAGGTGGTGGACAGCGCCAGGCGGAGCCGGTGGCCGGCTTGCACGTGGTGGGCGAGGGGGCACAGTTCGAGGCGAACCAGCACTCTCTGGCCAGGTTCCATAGCTGCCGGATTTTCCGGGCCGTTTCGGTGCGACAGATTGAGCAGACCGTAACTGAGCCGCAGCGATGCGCCGTCTGGCGCCACCTCGCACAGGCGGGCGGCAATCATGGCTTGGGGTTCGTCGCTGGACAGTTCAAGCGTGAGCGATGGGGTGCCGCACAGGTCGATGTCATGGTCGAGCGGGGCGGTGTCGAAGCAGCAGGCGAGGGCGTCGTCGGTGCGTTGGTCGTCTGGCAAGTCCGGGCCAAGGCCGTAGGAGCATTGGTAGCCGGCGGTGAGGCCGTGGGTTTGGGGGGTGCTGATGGCGATGGCGCCGGAGGGGGGCGGTGTCTCGCTGAGCCCGCCTTGCGTCGTGAGATGAAGGGCGCGCGCCGCGTCGGGCGGTGGCCACGCTGAATATGCCACCCAGCGCCCCGGCCAGTCTGGCACGTGTTTGCGCGGCTGAGCCCAACGTCCCAACCACACCCGCACGCGCGGCTCGTCCATGATCCCGGTGTCAATGTCCTTCAACCAGTGATCCCACCAGCGCAGCGCCTCCTGGAGGAAGCCGATTTGGGGGCCGGGCACGGCCATGTGCGGCCAGCCATGCGCCCAGGGGCCGATCAGCGCTTTCCACGGCGATGAAAGGGCCGCGACGAGGGGAAAGACGTTGCGGGAATAGCTGTCCTGCCAGCCGCTGACGGCATAGACGGCCGCCTTGATGCGGCTGGGATCCTCGCAAACCGAGCCGGGTTTCCAGTAATCGTCGCGGCGCTGGTGCGACAGCCAGATGGCTATCGGGTGCTGCGTTGCTTCGAGCCGCGCCAGCCATTGGGCGCGCCAGCCGGGGCCCACGACGTCGGGGCCCAGGACGTCGGGGTCTGGCGGGCGGGAGGTGCCGGCGAGCAGCGTGTTGCCCCAGCTCATGGTGCCTTCCAACAGGCATCCGCCCATGTGGTGGCAGTCGCCGTTGTAGCGGTCATGGGTAAATCCCATCGGCATGATCGCGCAAAGGGCCGGCGGTGCCTGGGCTGCGACCTGGAGAGCGTTGATGCCGCCCCATGAGATCCCCCACATGCCGACGCGGCCGCTGCACCACGTTTGGTCTGCGAGCCAGGCGATGATGGCCACGCCGTCGGCCATTTCGGGGGCATCGTATTCGTCGGTGAGGATCCCCTGCGAATCGCTGGTGCCGCGCACGTCCACCCGCACGGCGGCGTAGCCGTGGCCGGCGAGATAGGGCTGGTTCACGGCGTCGCGCATCGCGGTGCCGTCGCGCCGGCGATACGGGAGATATTCGAGAACGGCCGGCACAGGATCGGTCTCTGCATCGAGGGGAAGCCAGATGCGGGCGGCGAGGTGGCATCCGTCCGGCATGGGGATCCACTGCGTCATGATCTCGCGGATCGGACGGGGGAATTCCGATACCACGCGCATGGCTAGCGGGCTTTGGGTTCGCGCGTTCTAGGCTCGCGCGTTCTGGGTTCGCGCGTTCTGGGCATGGTGTCCGGCCGGGCATGCGCCTCCACCAGCGCGCACAGGCCGGCGATGATGGCGGCGGGCGTAGGCGGGCAGCCGCGGATCACGAGATCCACGGGCAAGGCGGCATCGATGCCGCCGAGGATGGCGGGGCTGCCTTTGAACACGCCGCCATCGATGGCGCAGTCGCCGATCGCCACCACCCATTTGGGGTCGGGCGTGGCCTGCCAGGTGCGCAGCAGCGCGTCTTGCATGTTGCGGGTGACGGGGCCGGTGACGAGCAGCACGTCGGCGTGTCGTGGGCTTGCGACGAAGCGCAGGCCGAAGCGTTCGAGGTCGTAGACCACGCTGGCGGTCATTTGAATTTCCAGCTCGCAGCCGTTGCAGCTTCCGCTGTCCACCTGGCGTATTGCGAGCGAGCGGCCGAGTTTGCGTAGCGAGCTGGCTTTGAGGCGCGCCGAAAGTTCGTCGATATCGGCCTGATCCGGCGGGGCCAGCGCCACCGTGGCGGGGCCGGCTCGAAGCGCACGCAGCAACGCGTTCCAGGCCATTTAAAGGTCCACCCCTGAATACGAGCAGTTGAAGCTTTTGTTGCACAGGGGGAAGTCGGCCACGATGTTGCCTTCGATGGCGGCTTGCAGCAACGGCCATTGTCGCCAGCTCGGGTCGCACAGGAAGGCGTGCGAGACCAGGCCGCCTTCAAGGCGCAGCCAGTGCCAGATGTCGCCGCGAAAGCCCTCGGCCCAGCCGATGCCTTCGGCTGAGACGATAGGCAGCGTGAGGGCGATGGGGCCTGTGGGAAGTTCGTCCAGCAGGATGCGCAGCAGGCGGATGCTTTCGGTGATCTCGAACAGGCGCACGCGCACCCGGGCGTCCACGTCCCCCGCGTCTGAGAACGCGGCGGCGACGTCCAGGCGGTCGTAGGGGGCGTGGCCGGGGTTTCGGCGGGTGTCGAAGGCCTGTCCGCTGGCGCGGCCCACGAAACCGCCGGGGGCGAAGCGTGCAGCCGTGGTGGGGTCGAGGATGCCGGTGGTCTGCATGCGGTCCACCAGGCTTGCGGTGTCGTCATACAGGGCCAGCAGGCGGGGCCACTCGGCTTGGATGGTGTTCAGCACGTCGTGGATGGACGTGCTGCCGTCCTGTGTCAGATCCTGCGCCACGCCGCCCGGGATCACCGCGTCCATCATCTGGCGGTGGCCGAACGCCGCCGCGCAGCCACGCAGCATCGCCTCGCGCAGCCAGACGAAGCGGGATTGCAGGAGGGGAAACACCGCATCGCCGGCGATGGCGCCGATGTCGCCGAGATGGTTGGCGATCCGTTCCAACTCGCCCATCACGGCGCGTAGGGAGGCGGCGCGGGGGGGGGCTGCGGTGGCACATGCGGCCTCGGCGGCGTGGGCGAAGGCGGTGGAATGCGCCACCGTGCTGTCGCCGGACAGGCGGGCGGCGAAGCGTGCGCCCACGCGGGGGGATTTGCCGCGCAGCAGGCCCAACGTGCCTTTGTGTAGATAGCCGAGCCGCACCTCCAGCCGCACGATGGTCTCGCCGCTGCAGGCGAAGCGGAAATGGCCGGGCTCGATGATGCCGGCGTGCACGGGCCCGACGGCGATGTGGTGCAGATCGTCACCCACCGAGGTCAGGAATTCGGCGGGCTCCGGGGCGGCGAGATTGGGCAGCGGGCGGGCAGCCATCGGTGGCGTGGCTGTCCAGTGCCCGTGATCCAGCCAGGGGCGTGTGTCGGTGGCGTCGGCGGGATGGTGGCCCCACAGATCGCGGATCATACGCTCGAACCACGCGGCCCCCGGTCGGGCGGGAGACAGCGCGGCGTAGAGCCCGGTTTCCACGGGCACCGAGGCGAACAGGAAATCGGCCGCCTCGGTATCGTGCAGCAGCGCGTGAACATGGGTTGTGTCGGCCCACATGGCGCGCAGGTCGAGCGTGGTGTCGGTGATGAGCGCGCGGCTCATCTGCGTCCAGGTCTCTGGCGACAGCACATGCCGGGGCCAGGGCTGGGCCTGCATGGCCGGTGCATCGAGGATGAGCGCGCGCGCCGTCATGGCACCACCGCGGCGGCGGCTGCGAGCCAGGCGGCGAACGTCATGGGCATGGCCACGCCGAGCACGGCCGCCAGCGCCAGATGCACCCAGGCCGGCGCCAGCGACAGCGCTCCCATGACGGGCGCATGGCTTGACGTGGCGGATGTCTCGGTGGCGGGGCCGAGGCACAGGTCGATCAGCCGCGCGATCAGCTTCCAGCCGCCCACCAGCAGCCCGATGGAGACGGGCAGCACCAGCCACGGATGCGTGTTCATGGTGTTCGACAGTATCAGGATCTCGCTGGCGAACAGGCCGAATGGCGGCAGGCCCGCCAGGGCCACGATCCCGGCCGCCAAGGTCAGCCCCAGCGCACGGTCAGACGCGATCAGGCCGGATAAAGCCTGGAAACTTTGCGCGCCCCTGCGCTGGGCGGCGCTGCCCACGCATTGGAACACCGCCGATTTCGCCAGCGTGTGCACGGTCATGTGCAGCAGGGCGGCGAAGGTGGCGCTGGCCCCGCCCAGCCCGATGGCGAACGCGGCCAATCCGGATTGTTCGATGCTGGAGAAGGCAAAGAACCGTTTCACATCGCGTCGTCCCCACAGGCTGAACGCCGCGAACAGCACTGATAACAGGCCCAGCGCCATGATCGGTGGCCCCGGATCGATCGCCTGCGCGTTGGAGGCCATGATCCCCCGAAGCCGCAGGATTACCACCAGCGCCACGTTCAGCACCGAGCCGGACAGCACGGCGGAAACCGGGGTCGGCCCCTCCGCATGGGCGTCTGGCATCCAGCCGTGCAGCGGGGCCAGCCCGGCCTTCGTGCCATAGCCCACCAGCAGGAACACGAAGGCCAAATTCAGCAGCGTGCCCCGGCAGTTCGGCGCGGCGCGGGCCAGCTCGGTCCAGGTCATGGCGGCATAGCCGGTACCGAGGGCGGGCAGTGCCGCCAGATACAGAACCACGGTGCCGAAAAGGGCCAGGGCGATGCCCACGCCGCACAGGATGAAGAATTTCCAGCTTGCCGCGATGGCGCTCTCGGTGCGCGTGAGCCCCACCACCAGCACGGCGGAAATGGTCGCCGCCTCCAACGCCACCCAGGTGACGCCGAGATTGTTCGATAGCAGCGCCAGCAACATGAAGCCGAGAAAGCTCATGAACAGGGCATGGTACTGTCGCGCGCGCGGGCCATCCAAACGCCCGGCCGCGATCTCCACCGCGATGTAGCGGCGGCTGTAAAGGGCAGAGGTGAAGCCTACGAACGCGGTGAGAATGGCCACATGGGCGGCCAGCGGGTCCACCAGGATGAACACGCCATGGCCGCTCTGCCACGGCAGCCGCGCCGCGAACGCAAGGCTGAGCCCGCTGGCGGCGATAGCGATCAGGCTGCCAAGCCGGGGTGACCTGATGAGGGCGAGCAGCACTGCGCCCAGCAACGGCGCGAGCGCGGTGGCCGAGGCCGGTTCGAACCAGTCCGCCATCACCGATGCGCGCTCCCGATGCGGTCGAGATGGCGTGTGTCGAGACTGTCGAACTGCGCGCGCAGGCGCAGAAAGAAGGTGGAGAACACCACGAAGGCCACCAGCACCAGCACCGCGACCGAAAGCTCCACCACCAGCGGCATGCCCTCCACGCTGACGGCGGCAAGGATGAGGCCGTTCTCCAGCGACATGAAGCCGATCACCTGGGTGAGCGCGGAGGTGCGGGTGATCATCATCAGCATGCCAAGCAGCACCACCGACAACGCCAGCGCCAGGTCCTCACGCGTCAAGGCCTGGGACTGCACGGTGGTCGGCAGCACCACCATGATCGACAGTGTCACCAGCCCCACGCCGAGCAGCATGGTTGGAAAGATGCCAAGCGCCGTCTCCACACCATGCGACAGCCGCAGCCGCCGGACCAGGCGATGCAGCGCCAGCGGGATGACGACGCCCTTGGCGATCAGCGCGAGCGCACCGGTGAGATACAGGTGCGGCGCGTGCTGCACGTAAGCCTGCCAGCAGGACGACGCGGCGATCACCACGGCCTGCAAGGCGTAGGTGTTGATGGTGGCCGCGATGCGTCGTTGCGACAGCAAGGTGAACGACAGCAGCAGCACGGCGCCGCCCAGCAGATGCGCGACATCGTAGGGAAGCGTGCCAAAAACAATGCGCTCCATCAGGCGAACCCTTGCGACACGAACAGGAAGATCACCGCCAGCAGGCCGAGCAGGAGCGCCATGCCGAGCATTTCCGGCACTCGGAACACCCGCATCTTGGCGCGCGTGGTCTCGAACACCGCCAGTGCCAATGTCATGGCCGCAACCTTGACGATCCAGGCCATCATTCCCACCGCCCACAGCCACGGGGCCAGGCTGGCGCCATCGGCGTCACGCGGGGCGATGCCGAACGGCGCGAACATCACGCCGATGAGCGAGAACCAGACCAGCAGGCGCAACGCGCCCGAAAGCTCGATCATCGCCAGATGGCGGCCGGAATACTCCAGCACCATCGCCTCGTGCATCATCGCCAGCTCCAGATGGCCGGCGGGATTGTCCACCGGGATGCGGCCGCATTCCACCAGCATCACCACCCCTGTCGCCACCAGGGCGAGCGCCATGGAGATGCGCAGGCCGAACGTGCCGGAATGAATGAGGGTGGCGATGGTATCGAGGTTGGTGGTGCCGGCGAGCAGGGCCAGCGTGAACACCACCATGAAGAAGGCGGGCTCGGCAAACACCGAGAACATCATCGCCCGGCTGGCGCCGATGCCGCCGAATGCGGTGCCGGTGTCCATGGCAGCCAGGGCCATGGCGGCGCGCGACAGGGCAAGGAGGCCCGCGATGGTGAGCAGATCGGCAAAGGGCGCGGTGGCCATGCCGAGCGCGAAGCTGGGCACCAGGCTTGCGGCGGCAAGCGTGGCCGCCAGGCTTGCGAGCGGGGCCGCGCGAAACACCCAGCTGGTGCCGTCCGCCACCACAGGCTGTTTGCGCAGCAGCCGCGACAGATCGAGCAGGCGTTGCGTGATCGGTGGGCCGATGCGGCCGGACAGGCGCGCCTTCAGGCGGTGCGCCAAGCCGAGCACAATCGGCGCCGCGGCGAGCATCAACGCCACATGCAGCAACAGCACCAACACGCCAGCGACCGCGCTGATACCGGCGAGCGTGCTCATAGTTGTTCCACCAGCGCGACGAAGGCGAGCAGACCGATCAGCAGGCCGAACATCACCGTCAGGATCTGTCGCACGGTAAGGAACTGCATCCGGTCGGCAAATCGTGTGAGCTCGGTGCGCAGCCGGGCGGTGGGCTGAAACAGCGCGGTCTCGGCTGGATCGGTCTCGGTCTCGTGATACGTGGCGGGCCGGGGATCGCCGGGTGGTGGCATGTCGAGCGTGGCGGTGGTGGCCAGCAGCGTCCCGCCGAGCACGCGGCGCAGCGGTTGGGCGAAGCTGCCGCCGGCGTATTGCAACCGAGGATCGCCGAACGGCAGCCAGGGCGGCGGGGCGCCAAGGCCGCAATCCCAGGCCGGGCCGGTGCGATGGCCTGCCACCGCGCGGGCGCGCAGCACGGCCATCACGGCAAACCCCGCAAGGCCCAGCAACGCCAGCACGGCGATCGCCGTATAACCCGGCGCCTCCGCCGTGGGCGTGATGGACATGAAGCCGGCGCGCTCCGCCATCGTGCCGGTGGCCAAAAGCCGCAACGCCGGCTCGGCCAGGTCCAGCACCGCACCCGGAAACAAACCGATCATCAGCACCAGGCATGACAGGCTCAACACGGCCCAGCGCAAAGGCGGCCCTGCCTCCGCGGCGGTGGCAGCCTCGGCCGAGCGGGGGCGGCCGAGCAGCGCCACGCCGATCAGGCGCACTGCGGCACTGGCGGCCAGCGCCATGGCCAGCACGACGCCGGCGGCCAGCACGCAGATCATGATCTGCAGGCCCAACCCGCCCAGCCGCACCGCGCCCAGCACCGTCTGCAACAGCATCCACTCGCTTGCGAACCCCGCGCTCGGCGGCAGGCCGGCCAGGCTCGCGGCGGCCAGGATCATGCAGCCGGTGGTGATCGGCATGCGAGACGCGAGCCCGCCGAGGCGTTGCAGCTTGCGGGTGAGTGTGGCGTGCTGGATGGCACCGGCGCCCAGGAACAGAACCGTCTTGAACAGCCCGTGGCCGAATGCGTGCAGCAGCGACGCCCCCAACGCCAGCCCGGCCAACGCCGAGAGATCGGCGGCGCGCGCGGCCATCGCAAGACCCAGCCCCACCACTACCAGACCCACATTCTCGATGGTGGAACACGCCAGAATCGTTTTCACGTCGGTTTCGATATTGGCCCGGAAGGCGCCGAGCACGGCGCTGCCCACGCCCATCGCCAGCAGCGGCAGCGCCCACCAGATCGGCTGCGCGGGTCCGCTGAGGTCGAACAGCAGGCGGATCATCACGTAGATGGCCATTTTGGTCATGGCGCCGCTCATCAACGCGGAAACCGGGCCTGGGGCGGCGGCATGCGCGGGTGGCAGCCACACATGCAGCGGGGCCAGACCCGCCTTGGCGCCCGCACCGATCAGCACCAGCGCCAGCACGAACGCCGCGCGCACGCCTTCCGGCGGTCGGGCGCGCATGGCCGAAAAGCTGGCGCCGTGCGCGCTCAGCAGCGCCAGCGCGGCGATGAGGCAAAGGGCCGAGAGCGACGCCATGCCCAGATAAAGCAGACCCGCCGCGCGCACAGGCGGCTGGCGATGATGCGTGAGCACGAGGGCGAAGGAGGCCAGCGACATCGCCTCGAACCCCGCCAGCAGCGCGAAGGCGTCGCCCGCGAGCAAGGTCAGCGCCATGCCGCCTAGAAAGATGGGAAAGGCGGGGGCGGTGGCGTTATCCGTGCCGTCTTCGGTGCCGGGGCCCCTGTTGTGATCGTCCAGGGCTGCGGCGGTGGCGGCGGCTCCGGCCAGCATCAGCAGCAGCATGAAGAAGCCGGATACCCCGTCCAGCGCCAGCACGCTCGGTTGTCCGGCCAAGCCGAATGGCACCAGGATCGACCCCGCGCGCGCGCCACCTATCAGATAGATCAACACCGCCACGGCACCCGTGCCGCACAGCGCCAGCGACCCCCAATAGGCCAATCGCGGCCCCGTCAGCGCCGCGAGCACGCCGAGGGCCAGCAGACAGGCCATGACCAGCGCCAGGGCCGGAAGACAGTATTCGGTCATCGCGGGTGCGGGTGGTTACAGGTCACGCCCGACCCTAGCAGCCGCGCCGGGCGTGCCGGAAGAGACTCGCTTTTCGTGGGGCGGCCCGGATCGTCATTCTTTGTTCATCTATTCGGGGCAGTATCGCAGTGTGCACAGCGCTATAGAAAACGTATACGCCAGAGCAACTTATATCCGAACGGCGAGCCGCAGAGCGTCTCAGCCCGGTCGGATGTTGCCTGAGTTCGGGCGAAACGGGGGCGGATTGATAGATGGCGAATACAGGCAACTGCGTGGCGGTGGTGGTGTTTGACGGGCTGCGGCCAGACATGATGCGGCCGGAGACCACGCCCAATCTGCTGCGCTTCGCCGCGGAAGGCACCACGATGCGTCACGCGCATTCGGTGTTCCCGTCGGAAACGCGGGTTTGCACCTCGTCGGTGTCCACCGGCTGTCATCCACGCCGGCACGGCCTGATGGCCAACGCGATGTTTCATCCCGCCGACCCTCAACGCATGGTCTCCACCGGCAACGGCGATGCCCTGCGCGCGCTGGAGCAGGAGTTGGGGCAGCCGATCCTGTTGCGCCCTGGCCTGTCGGACATTCTCGCCGAAGCCGGTCGGGATTTCGCGGTGTTCAGCAGCGGCACCACCGGACAGACCTATCTTCTGGCGCCCAACGCCCACCGGCATTCCCAAATCGTGGTCAGCGGCCACGGGCCGAAATTCTGCTCCACGGCCGGGCAGGCGGTGCTGGCCAGGCTGGACCCGCCGCCGCCGGGGGGCACCGACCGGGCGGTGTGGATCGCCGACGCCTGGCGCACGCAGATGTTGCCCGACCCACCGGCCGCCAGCGTGATCTGGTTGTGCGAGCCTGATACCTCGTCGCATTACCTGGGCCTGGATACCGAGGCCCAGCGCGCCACCCTGCGCCGGGTTGACGCCGCATTCGGGCGATTGCTGGACGATTGGCAGGCCGGGCCGATGCGGGATGCGCTGCAGATCATCGTGGCGTCCGATCACGGCCACATCATGGTCGACGGCTATGCCGACGCCGGCGCCATTTTTGCCGCCGCACCCGCCTTGGCGGGCTGCCATATCGGCGGTGGCGGCATCATGGTGCCCGGTGGCGAGCGGGAGCGGATCGTGCAGGTGGCGGAATTCCTGATGCGACAGGACTGGATTGCAAACGTGTTCACCGCCGATATCGCCGATCTTCCGCACGGCTCCCTGCCCCGAAGCGCCGTGCTGGTGGACAATCCGCGCACCGGCCACGTGCTCTATACCCTGCGCAACACCAACGCGCCTGGGCCGACCGGTCTCGCCGGCACCTCGCTGTTGGAAACCGGACACGAATTGCAGCTGGGCGCCGGCACCCATGGCGGCCTCAACAAGGGCGAGATGTCCACGGTGCTCATGCTGGGCGGCAGCCTCATCCGCCGTGCCGCGGCGTCGGACTGGGCGGCCGGCCTCGTGGACATCGCGCCCACCGTGCTGGACATCCTCGATCTGCCCGGTGCGTCCGGCATGGACGGACGGGTGCTTGGCGAAGCGTATCATCAGGCGGTGCAGCCGATCGCCAGCCTCAGCCCCGAAACCTGGGAGGCGAGCGGCGACCTCTATGCCCAACGCGTGGCGCGCGTCCGGATCGGGCCGCATGTGTGGATCGAAAGTGGCAGCCGGGTTTGAAACCAAAACGCGTCTCGTCTCGTAAGGCAGGTATGAGCAAATTTATCCGTGCCGCGGCATTGCTGCTGGCCTCCGCCGTCTTGCCATCCTGCACACCTGTGGATGCGCTCAACGCCACCGTGTCCTCAGACGATATAACCATCCAGCGCGACATCGCGTTTGCGCCCGGCCCGCGCGGCGGGATGGACGTGTATCGCCCCACACGCAGCGCGGCCAAGCTGCCGTTGGTCGTGTTCATCTATGGCGGCTCGTGGAAGGAAGGCAGCAAGAACGACTATAAATTCGTGGCAGCGCCCCTGGCCCGCGCCGGCATGGTGGTGGCGGTGCCCGACTATCGACTGATACCGGAAGTGAGGTTTCCCACATTTCTTGAGGACAACGCCAAGGCCGTGGCCTTCGCCCGGGCCCATGCCGCCGAGTGGGGCGCCGATCCGGATCGCCTATTCCTCGTTGGGCACTCCGCTGGCGCGTATGACGTGATGATGCTGGCGGTGGACCCGCATTACCTGGCCGATGTGGGCGTGGATCGCAGCAAACTTTCCGGCGTGGTGAGCATCGCGACCCCCGCGGATTTCTTCCCGTTCACCGATGAAGCCACCATCGCGGCCTTCGGCACGGCGCCTGACCCCGCCGCCACGCAGCCGATCAATTTTGCAGATGGCAAAAATCCCCCGCTCCTGATGCTGCATGGAGACGCCGACGACATCGTCTATCTGCGCAATTCCACCGCCATGACATCGCGCGTGAAGGCCGCGGGCGGGGATGTGACGCTGAAGGTCTATCCCGGTGTGGGCCATATCGGCATCATCACCAGCTTCGCGCCGTTGTTCGACGGCAAGGCCCCCGCGCTGGCCGATACGGTGGCCTTCATCCGCGCCCATCTTTAGCAAAACGGCAAAACCCGCTATACGCCGCGCTCGCTGGCGAGGGTGAGGCGTTGACCGAGAAGCTGACACTTGTCACCGGCGCAACCGGATTTGTGGGCTCCGCCGTGGCGCGGGCGTTGCTGTCACGCGGCCACCGCGTGCGCGCTTTGGTCCGCGCCGGCAGCGATCGGGCCAATCTGCAAGGGCTCGACATCGCACCGGCGGAAGGCGACCTCACCGATCCCGCCTCGCTCGCGCGCGCCGTCGCCGGCTGCGATCACGTGATGCACGTGGCGGCGGATTACCGCATCTGGGTGCCGGACCCCGCCGCCATGTTGCGGGCCAATGTGGACGGCACCACCGCCTTGTTCCGCGCGGCGCAGGCGGCCGGGGTGGGCCGGATGGTGTATTGCAGCTCGGTCGCCGCGCTTGGTTTGACGAAGGATGGCACACCGGCGAACGAGACCACGCCGGTGAGCGAAGATGCCGTGGTCGGCATTTACAAGAAATCGAAATACCGCGCCGAGCAGGCGGTGCTGCGGATGGTGGCAGACGAAGGGTTGCAGGCAATGATCGTCAATCCCGCCGCCCCCATCGGCCCGCGGGACATCAAGCCGACACCGACCGGGCGCATGATCTGCGATGCCGCATCCGGCCGGATGCCCGCCTTCGTTGAAACCGGTCTGTGCGTGGTGCATGTGGACGACGTGGCGGAGGGCCACCTGTTGGCGCTGGAACACGGAACGCCCGGCGAGCGCTACATTCTGGGCGGCGAGAATCTCACGTTGCAGCAGTTGCTGGCGGTGGTGGACGATGTTTCGGGCCGGCGCCAGAAGCGCGTGCGCCTGCCGCGCGAGGCGGTGTGGCCGGTGGCGCTGGTGTGCGAGGCGCTTGCGCGGTTCGGCATCGAGCCGATGGTGACGCGCGACCATCTGCGCATGGCGGCCAAAACCATGTTCTTTTCCAGCGCGAAGGCCGAACGCGCGCTCGGCTTTCGCGCCCGCCCGGCGCGCGACGCGGTGGCGGACGCGGTGGCGTGGTTTCGAGCCCACGGCAAATGACCACGCTGGCGCTGCTGGCACTCGCGGCCTGGCTCTATCTTGCCGTGGCGCATGGGCGCTTCTGGCAGACCGGCCAGCGCCTTGGTCACGCCACGCCCCCATTGCGTCCCAGTGTCGCCATCGTGGTTCCCGCCCGTGACGAGGCAGATGGCATCGCCGCCAGTATCGGCTCCCTCCTGGCCCAGGACTACGCCGGGTCGTTCAGGGTGATTCTGGTCGATGACAACAGCACCGACGCCACCGCCGCCATCGCCTGCTCCCTGCCCGGCGCCGGGCGGCTGACGATTTTGACCGGCGGCGCCCGCCCGAACGGCTGGGCCGGCAAGCTGTGGGCCGTACATCAGGGCGTGGCCCAGGCCGAGACCGATCTCGTGTTTCTGACGGATGCCGACATCGTCCATGACCCCGGGCATCTTTCGAGCCTGGTGACGCAGCTGCACGCCACCGGTGTGGACATGGTCAGCGAGATGGTGGAGCTCCGCTGCGAAAGCCTGACCGAACGCGCGCTGATCCCGGCCTTCGTCTATTTCTTCGCCATGCTCTACCCCTTTGCCTGGGTGAATGACGGCCTGCGGGCCACGGCGGCGGCGGCCGGCGGCACCGTGCTGATGCGGCGTGCCGCATTGGAGCGTGCCGGGGGGATTGCCGCCATTTCAGGCGCGCTCATCGATGATGTGGCGCTGGCCGCACGCATCAAACGCGCGGGGCGGATCTGGCTTGGCCATTCCACGCTGGCCCGATCGGTGCGGCCGTATTCGGATTGGGCCGATGTCTGGCGCATGATCGCGCGCTCCGCCTATGTGCAGCTTCGGTGCGCGCCGTTGATGCTGGCGGTGTCGATGGCGGGCATGGCGTTGCTGTTTGTGGTGCCGCCGCTGGCGACGTGGCACGGCTCGGCTGCTGGCGCCGTTGCCTGGGTGATCATGGCGATGACCTTCTGGCCCACGCTGCGGCGGTTTGGCCGCAGCCCGATTTGGGCGCCGGCTTTGCCCGCCATCGCCTGCTTCTATATGGCGGCGACAATCGGATCGGCGCTGGATCACCATCGGGGCCGTGGCGTGATATGGAAAAGCCGTGCCTACAAAGGGAGTGCCGGATGAGCGCCACGATCGAAAATGTCGAGCTGTGGTCGGGCAAAGGCAGCGGAGACGAGAATTTTCCGGTGGGCGCCATCGTCCGCCCCGACCTGCGACCGCATGTCCATGCGTTCTACCAGTTCGCCCGCAATGCCGACGATATCGCCGATAGCGAAACGCTGGGCGCGCAAGACAAGATCGACCGGCTCGACGTGATGGAGGCGGTTCTGATGGGGCACAGCGAGCTCGGCTCACCCTCGGCACTCGGCCTGCGCCGCAGCCTTGCCGCCACCGGCGTCACCGCCGACCACGCCCGCGAATTGCTGATCGCGTTTCGCCAGGATGCCGGCAAGAACCGTTATGCCAGCTGGCCGGAACTCTACGACTATTGCCGATACTCCGCTATGCCGGTGGGCCGCCACGTGCTCGATCTGCACGGGGAAGACCGCGCCTCCTGGTCCCCGTCAGACGCGCTGTGCGCCGTGTTGCAGGTTCTGAACCATGTGCAGGACTGCAAGAAAGACCTTGTGGGGATCGATCGTTGTTATCTGCCGGACGACTGGATGCGTGAAGCCGGCACGGGGATCGACGATGTGCTCGGCGCGGCCGAGACACCGGGTCTGCGCCGTGTTTTCAGCCGCCTGCTCGATGAATGCGATGTTCTGAACGCCGCCGGCGCGGGTCTGCCGCGCCATGTGCGTGACCGCCGGTTGCGTGTTGAGACCGCCGTGATCGTGCGCCTCGCCAGCCGGCTCACCGCGCGCCTGCGTCGTGGCGATCCGGTGGCGCGGCGTGTGAAGCTTTCAAAGATCGATGCGGTGTTCAGCGTCGTTCGCGCCTTGAGGTATGCAGCATGACCGCCTTGGGTGCGACCCAATCCGATCTCGACGCCGTCGAGACCATCGTCCGCCACGCGGGAACCAGTTTCTATCGCGGCATGCGCATTCTGCCGCCGGACCGCCGCATGGCGATGTATGCCATCTACGCCTTCTGCCGCATCGTGGACGACATCGCCGACGACCCCGCGCCGTTCGACACCGTTCTCCCCCGGCTAAACGCGTGGCGCGAGCGGGTCGCGCGGCTCTACGCGGGTCATGCCGAGGCGGCGGTGGAACGTGTTCTGCTGCGCGCCATCGCGGCCTACGACCTGCGCCAACAGGATTTCGAGGCGGTGATCGACGGCATGCAGATGGACGCCGAGACCGTCATCGTGGCGCCGGATCTCGCCACGCTCGACCTGTATTGCGACCGTGTTGCCGCCGCCGTCGGTCGGTTGTCCGTGCGCGCGTTTGGCGACGGATCCGCAGAGGCGGACCGTGTGGCCTGGTATCTCGGCCGTGCCCTGCAGCTTACCAACATCCTGCGCGACGTGCATGAGGATGCCGGCCGGGGCCGGCTTTATCTGCCGCGCGAATATCTGGAGCAGGCGGGCGTGCCGCTCGAGCCGCATCTGGCGCTGGCCCATCCCGGCCTGCCCGCCGTGTGCGCGCGCCTCGCCACCGCCGCGCACCGTCATTTCAACGACGCCCATGCCGCGATGGCCACATGCGATGCAAAAGCCATGAAGCCCGCCCGCGTCATGGCCGCAAGCTACGCCGCCCTCCTGGGCAAATTGGAACAGCGCGGCTGGACCCGCCTGGCGGAGCCGGTGCGTGTGGCGAAAATCCGCAAGATCTGGATCGCCGTGCGATACGGCATGCTGTAACCGCCATGTCGAACCACGTTCACATCATAGGCGCCGGTCTGGCGGGCCTGTCGGCGGCGGTGGCGCTGACAGAGGCCGGGCGACGCGTGACGCTGTATGAATCCGGCCCCGCCGCCGGGGGGCGTTGCCGCTCCTATTTCGACAAGGCGCTGGGCATCCGGATCGACAACGGCAATCACCTGCTGCTGTCCGGCAACGCGGCCGCGATGGGCTTCCTTGCCACCATCGGCGCGCGTGACACGATGGGCGGGCCGGGCACCGCGTATGTGCCGTTCATCGATTTACGAACGATGGAGCGTTGGGCGGTGGAGCCGGGCGCGG
>JANYFG010000108.1 GCA_025362815.1 Rhodospirillales bacterium | reverse complement strand
CGCGCGGCTGACCGGCCCGGACGCCATCGTCCATCTAAACGCCGCGCAGTTGCTGGGCGGCAACCAGCACGCCGACTTCACCACCATCATCGGCCACAACGCCCCCCATTGCGCCTCCCGCCAGACGGTGAAGACCGTGCTGACCGGCAAGTCGCGCGGCGTGTTCCAGGGCAAGATCGAAGTGGCCCGGGACGCTCAGAAAACCGACGGCTATCAGATGAACCAGGCGCTTCTGCTGAGCCCGGACGCCGAGATGGACAGCAAGCCGCAGCTGGAAATCTATGCCGACGACGTGAAATGCAGCCACGGCGCCACGGTGGGCGAGCTGGACGCCGAACAGCTGTTCTACCTGCGCAGCCGAGGCGTGCCCGCCGAGGAGGCCCGCATGATGCTGGTGCGCGCCTTCCTGGCCGAAGCGCTTGATCCCATCACGCACGAAGCAACCCGGGCCGCCATGGAAGCGGCGATCGACATCTGGTGGGAGCGTCAGGCAGCATGAACGCAATCAGCAAGACCAGCCTGGACCTCACCCGCATCCGCGCGGATTTTCCCATCCTGGCGGAGAAGATCCGCGGCAAGGACCTGGTGTTCCTCGACAGCGCCGCGTCCGCCCAGAAACCGCGCGTGGTGATCGATGCCATGGTCCACGCCATGGAACATCAATACGCCAACATCCATCGCGGCCTGCACTGGATGAGCGAGCGCACCACGGAGGCCTACGAGGAAACCCGTGATTCCGTGGCGCGCCTGATGAACGCGCCCGACCGCCGCAACATCGTCTTCACCCGCAACAGCACCGAGGCGTTCAACCTCGTGGCGCTGAGCTACGGGCGTTCGGTGCTGCAGCCCGGCCAGGCCGTGGTGATCTCCGAAATGGAGCATCACGCCAACATCGTGCCGTGGCAGATGCTGCGAGACGCCACCGGCATCGAACTGCGCATCGCGCCGATCACCGATGCCGGCGAGATCGACATGCTCGCCTATGAGGCGATGCTGGCCGATGGCCGCGTGGGCCTGGTCTCCATCACCCATATGTCCAACGTGCTGGGCACCTACACCCCCGCCCAGCGCATCATCGAGATCGCGCATCGCAACGGCGCGAAGGTGATGCTGGATGGGTCGCAATCCATCGTGCATCGCCGTATCGACGTGCAGGCGCTCGACGTCGATTTCTTCGCCTGGACCGGCCACAAGCTCTACGGCCCCACCGGCATCGGCGTGCTCTACGCCAAGGCGGAACTGCTGGAGCGGATGCCGCCGGTCATGGGCGGCGGCGACATGATCTCCACCGTCACCTACCAGAACAGCACCTGGGCCGAGGTGCCGCACAAGTTCGAGGCCGGAACACCCGCCATCATCGAGGGCATCGGGCTCAACGCGGCGATCAAATACGTGGAAAGCATCGGCTACGACGCCATCGCGGCGCATGAGGCGGCACTCACGGACCACGCGCTGGCCCGGCTTTCGGTGATCGACGGATTGACGATCATGGGCCGCCCGCAGGATCGCGGCGGCGTGGTCTCGTTCACGCTCGAAGGCGCCCATGCGCACGACGTGGCAACGTTGCTCGACCGCCAGGGCATCGCCGTGCGCGCCGGGCATCACTGCGCGCAACCGCTGATGCAGCGCCTGGGCGTGGACAGCACGGCGCGCGCCAGCTTCGGCATCTACACCACGCTGGCCGAGATCGACGTGCTGGCCGACACGCTCGACCATGTTCGAACCTTCTTCAAATGATGTTCGAAGACCTGCGCGACCTCTACCAGGACGTCATTCTCGACCGGGGCCGCACGCCCCGGCACGGGCGGCGCCTGGACGTGTTCGACGCCGACGCAAAGGGTGACAACCCGATGTGCGGCGATCGCGTGCAGGTTTTCGTGCGCCATGACGGCGCGTCGGTCGCGGCGGTGGGGTTCGAGGCGCGCGGCTGCGCCATCTCGATCGCCTCTGCCGACATGATGGCCGACGCCGTGATCGGCCACACCGACGCCGAGATCACCGCCATGGCCGCGGGGTTCGCCGGAATGGCCCGCAGCGGTGAAAGCCACGTGCCGGCCCTTCAGGCCTTGCGCCCCCTCGCGGGCGTTCATGAATATCCATCACGCATCAAATGCGCCACGCTGCCCTGGGTGGCGCTCGCGGCGGCGCTCGCGGGCACCGATGCGCACAAGGGAGTGGCGAGCAGTGAGTGACCCAACCAATGTCAGCACCTGGACACCGGCCGGAGAGAACGTGGCGGTGCCCAGCGAGGACATGCTGATCGCGGCTTGCGCCACGGTGTACGACCCGGAAATTCCGGTGAACATCTACGAGCTCGGCCTGATCTACGCGATCGAAAGCACCGATGAAGGCTACATCAAGGTGGAGATGTCGTTGACGGCGCCGGGCTGTCCGTCGGCGCAGGAATTGCCGGTGATGGTGCGCGACGCCATCATGGCGCTGCCCGGCGTGTCCGCCTGCGACGTGGACGTGGTGTGGGAGCCGGCCTGGGACCCAAGCCGGATGACCGAGGATGCCCGCCTGTCCTTGAACATGTTCTGACCCGTCCCGAGGTAGTATTCATGTCAACCACGATCACCCCAGCCAAACCCCGCCGCGCCTTGCCGCCGCTGATGCAGCTTTCAGAGGCCGCCGCCGAACGGCTGGCCGCGCTGTATGCCAAGGGCGACGAAGGCAAGCTGCTGCGCATCGCCGTCAGCACCAAGGGCTGCTCGGGCATGTCCTACGACATGAGCTGGGTCGACGCGCCGGCTTCGACCGACGAGGTGGTGGTCGACAAGGGGCTGACCGTGCTGGTGGACCGCAAAGCCACGTTGTTCCTGATCGGCACCACGATGGATTACGAGGTGAAATCCCTGTCCGCCGGGTTCACCTTCGTCAATCCGAACGAGAAGGGCCGTTGCGGCTGCGGCGAAAGCTTCCACGTATAGAACCTGAACCGCGAAAGGGTTGGACGATGCGCATCGTGCTGGCATTGGTGATCGGGTTGATTGCGGGCGCCGCGCAGGCGCAAACGCCGGGCGATCGCGCGGCCATACAGTCGGTGATCACCGGGCAGCTCGACGCCTTCCAGCACGACGATGCCGCCGGCGCCTTCGCCCAGGCATCCCCCATGATCCAGGAGATGTTCGGCACGCCCGGCAATTTCCTCACGATGGTTCAAAGTGGCTACCCGCCGGTGTATCGGTCGAAACAGTCGGTGTTCGCCGGGCTGGACCAGGAGGACGGCCGGATTGTCCAGCGCGTCGAACTGGTGGGGCCGGACGGGCGGGACTACCTGGCGCTCTACACGATGGAGCAACAGCCCGACGGCAGCTGGAAGATCAACGGCTGCCAGTTGACCGCCAGCGAAAAAGTGGGGGCTTAGAGCGGGATGACTTTGGTTTGAATCATAAGGTTCGCACCAAGGACAAATGGATGCTCGATCTTCGTCTTGTGGCGTTTCGGATTCGACTTGGCGAACCGTGCCCATTTCAAGGC
>JANYFG010000098.1 GCA_025362815.1 Rhodospirillales bacterium | reverse complement strand
GCGTGATGATTTTGAGTAGAAGCAAAATCATCACGCTCTACTCTTGTTTGATCGATCATGTTTATGCGCTTGGGTTGAGCAACCCAAACGCATCATGATCTAAGCCGCGGCGGTCGGGTCGATCCAGCCGATATGGCCGTCGCTGCGCCGATAGACCACGTTCAATTCGCCTGTGGCGGAATTGCGGAACATCATCACCGGCTGATCCGCAAGATCCATCCGCATCACGGCATCGCTGACCGTGAGGTGGGAGATTTCGGCCGGCGTCTCGGCGATCACCGTGGCATAGGTCGCGGCCGCCACCACCACGCCATTCGCCGGCGCCGCCTCCTCCTCCTCCTGACGAAGGATATACTGACGCGCGGCCTGCGGGCGTTCCTTGCCGGCGATGTCGCGGGCGTGCTCGTTCACCCGGCGTCGATAGCGTCGCAGGCGCTTGGCGATATGCTCGGCGGCATCGTCGAACGCCGAATTGGCATCCGCCGCCTCGCCCTCGCCTCGCAGCATCAGCCCGCGGGCGGCGTGCACATTGATGTCGCAGGTGAAAAAGCTGCGTGCCCGGCTGAACGTGACATGCGCCTCGAGCGCGGTGTCGAAATATTTCCCCGCAATCGCGTCCAGCTGCGTCGCCACCCGTGTGCGCAACGCGTCGGACATCTCAACCTGTTTGCCAGAGACCGTAATTTGCATGCGCGTCGACCCCATGCCGTGGTTCGGGACCGCCTGCCGCCTGGCATTGCCCCTGATACGATGGGGCATTGGTGTCAGACCGGCTCGGCCTTCTCCCGTTTGCGCTGCACCGAACTTGGTATGCGCAGCGCATCCCGGTATTTGGCCACGGTCCGGCGCGCGATGTCCACGCCTTCTCTGCGCAACGAGGCAACGATGGCGTCATCGGACAGTATGCCGTCCGCGGTCTCGCCCGCCACCATCGCCCGAATCCGGTGACGAACCGCCTCGGCCGAGTGTGTCTCGCCGCCCCGTGTGCCCGCGATCGCGGTGGTGAAAAAGTATTTGAGCTCGTAGATGCCGCGCGGCGTCGCCATGTATTTGCCCGCCGTCACCCGGCTGACGGTGCTTTCATGCATCTCCACGGCGTCGGCGATATCGCGCAGGATCAAGGGGCGCAGATGGCCCACGCCCAGCCGGAAAAAGCCGTCCTGCTGACGTATGATCTCGGCGGACACCTTCAAAATCGTCTGCGCGCGCTGCTGCAGCGATTTCACCAGCCAGTTCGCCGTCTGCAGTTTTTCCGCCAGGAAACTGCGTTCCTCCCGGGTGCAGCGCGGCAGCACGCGGGCGGTGAACGTCTGGTTCACCAGCACGCGCGGCATCGTCTCGGGGTTCAGCTCCAACAGCCACACGCCATCCGGCGCCGCGCGCATCAGCACGTCGGGGATCACCGGCACCAGCGGCGTGTTGTCCCACGCCGAACCCGGCTTCGGGTCCAGCCGTCGGATCTCCGCGATCATTTCCACGAGATCGGCTGAATCGACCTCGCATACCGCCATCAGCCGGCGAAGATCCCGTTTGGCCAGCAGATCCAGATTGTCGAGCATCCTTGCCATCGCCGGATCGAACCGGTTCTTCTCCATCAGCTGCACCGCCAGGCACTCGCGCAGGTCCCGCGCGAACATGCCCACCGGGTCGAACCGCATCATCCGAAACCGCACGGCCTCGATCACCGCGATATCGCACCCCATCGCGGCGGCGAGCGCCTCGGGCGGCGCGGACAGGCGGCCAGACGGTTCCAGCAAGGCGATCAGATGCGCCCCGATCAGCCTGTCGGCGCGCGCCTCGAACGACAACCGCAACTGCTCGCCCAGATGCTCACGCAGCGTCTTGCCCATCTCGGCGAAATCGTCGATCGAGCGATCGTCGGTCTCGAAGCTGGCACTGCCGCCGCGTCCGCTCGCCCCGTCGCCGGCGCTGCCGGGATCGTACGTCTCGGCGTATTCCGCGTGATCGAGCGGCGACGACGCCTCGGTGCCCATCGTGGCAGACACCATGGCATCCGCGACATCGCCACCCTCCGGCGCCGCCACAGGAACCTGGTCGATGGCCGGCCGCTCCAGCGGCACCGTGCTCACGCCTTCGTCGCGCTCCAGCAACGGATTGCGCTCCAACTCCTCGTCGATGAACGACGACACCTCCATGTTGGTGAACTGGAGCAGCTTGATGGCCTGACGCAGCTGGGGGGTCATCACCAGCGATTGCGACTGGCGAAGATCCAGGCGTGGGCCTATCGCCATACAGGGGTCTCCAGATCCGGCGAAAAAGGTCGCCGCGCCGAGTGCAGCGCAGCAATGCCGGATTGTCCAGAGCCGTGGCACGCTTCGAGCAAGAAGCGTGCACAAATCTGGTCCGGCTCTTGCTGAGCCATCGATCAGGACCCTAAAGCGAAAACCTTTCTCCAAGGTAAACGCGGCGCACGCCCTCATGCGCCACAACCTCGTGCGGACGGCCCTCCATCAGCAGCTGGCCATCATGCATGATGTAGGCGCGATCGATGATCTCCAGCGTCTCGCGCACGTTGTGATCGGTGATGAGCACCCCGATGCCGCGATGCTTCAGATGCGACACCAGATCGCGGATCTCGCCCACCGCGATCGGATCGATGCCCGCCAGCGGCTCGTCCAGCAGCACGTAGTTCGGATGCGTGGCCAGCGCCCGGGCAATCTCCACGCGGCGTCGCTCGCCGCCCGACAGCGCCAAGGCCGGCGTACGGCGCAGATGGCCGATGCCGAACTCCCCCAGCAACGCATCGAGCATCCGCTCCCGCTCGATGCGGTCGGGCTCCACCACCTCCAACGCCGCCATGATGTTCTGTTCCACGTTCAGCCCGCGAAACACGCTGGCCTCCTGCGGCAGATACCCGATGCCGAGCCGCGCCCGGCGATACATCGGAAGCGTGGTGATGTCCTGGCCATCGAGGCTGATGGACCCGGTGTCCGGCCGCACGAGGCCCACGATCATATAGAACGTGGTGGTCTTGCCGGCGCCGTTCGGCCCCAGCACGCCCACCGCCTCGCCGCGGCGCACCTGGATGGACACGTTGCGCACCACAGGACGCTTCTTATAGGTTTTGCCCACGCCGCTCGCCACCAGCCCCATGCCCGGCCCGGCCAGGATGGGTGCCATCACGCCCGGCTGCTCGCCGCCGCGCAACACGGACACGCTGTTCGTCTGCACGTCGTTCATGGCCGGCGCGGCTGTGTTGCAGGGGGCTGCGCGGGCGGCTTGTTCTGCACGTCCTTGGTGTCGTTGGGAACGATCAACCCCTGCACGCGCCCGCCGCTGCCGGATGCGATCCGCGCGATGCCGGTCTTCATGTTCATGTCCGCCGCCGCCCCATTCACCTGGCTGCCCAGATGCGTCACGCGCACATGATCGACCACGCGGGCGATCTCGGTGGCCGGAATGTAACTCCCGCGATCGCCGCGCACGATGTCCACGGGCGAGCGCACCTCCACATTCCCGAAGGCGTCGATCCGTTTCAGCTTGCCCGCATCCAGCCCAGGCTCGCCGGGCTTGGCGGCGGAGACGGGCTTGGCCGCCCCGGGCGCGGGGGCCGGGGCGGCGTCCCCATTGGTATAGGCCACCAGAATATCCGCCGCCAGACGCCGCTGGTCGGTGGTCACCACCACGGCGTTGCCGCGACCCACCGCCATGTGCAAGGCGGACCAGTATTCCATCGTGTCCCGCGCCGTCATGATCTGCTGCGGGGTGGTGAGCTTCAGGGCCTTGCCCGTCATGATCAGCACGGCCTGGTCGATGTCGTAGATCGCGTCGTCGCCGACGGCCTCATCGGTCGCGGTGAGAATCCGCACATGGCCGTGCGCCTCCAGCCGATACACCTCGGTGCCGCCGTTCTCCGCGCTGGTCGGATCCTGCGAGGTTTTTGTAGGTGCCGCCGGTGCGGCCGGTGCGACCGGTGCGACGGGCACTGCCCCGGCCGGATCTACTTTCTTGCGATAGCGCGCCACCAGCCGGTCCGCCAGCACGGTCACATCGCCGCGTGTCGCCCGCGCGTCACCGGATGCGATGGCCACCTGCTCCTGATCGCGCACCTCCAGCCCGCCCAGGGCCGTGATTTCCACCGGCCCACCACCGGACAGATCGATCGCCTGGGCGCGCGCGGGTGCGCCCTGGAACATCAGCGCCAGCGCCGGAGCCAGCGCCAGGGTGGCCGCGATTGCAAGGCGACTCATTTCTTCGTGCTCCCGTTCAGCACCAGCCGGCTCGCGCCGTGGAACTGGATCACGCTGCCGCCATCGAACAGGCTGAATCCCTGTGCGTCCAACGTGCCGAACGGGCCCTCCGCGTGAACCTTGGAAGCCGACACGGCGGCGCTGGATTTCACATCCAGTGTGGCGGCGTCGGTCTGCAAGGTGATGCCGTCATCGCGATACAGCGTCACGTCGCCGGACAGGTCCAGCTGGCCCTGCTGCTGCATATACACCCCCGTCAAGGCGGTGCCATGCAGCCACGTGTTGGTGCTCGACGTCACGTCGCCGATCGGCACCTGCAGATTGATGCGGTCGGCCGTCACCTGATGGGCGGTGTCGGCGGTGATGGTGTAAGGCCGTCCGCCGTCATCCACGCCGTTGTAGCGTGGCTTGGTCAGCTTGCCGTTCTCCGGCTCCACCATGCCCCGGCGAAACGCCACGCGCGCGGTGGCGGCGTCCTTGCTCAGCTCCGGCCACAGCGCCACGCTGGTCAGCAACGCCAGCGCCGCGATGGGCAGCACACGCTTGGTGACCAGCACCGTCCACCGGCGCCGGGCCAGGTTGCGGGCGCTGGGGGCAGGGCGCACCCGCGTCGGCTCCAGGCTCCGCTCGCTCGGACGCGCGATCTTGAGGGGCGAGATGCTCACGGCGCCGGTCACACCACACCGGCGCGCAGCAGGTCGTGAATGTGCAGAATGCCGATCGGCACCCCCGCCGCATCCACCACGAAAAGTGCCGTCACCGGCCGCTGCGGATCGTTCATCGCCAGCAACGCCTCGGCGGCCAGCGAATCGGCGCCGATGGTCACCGGGCGTGGTGTCATGATCGCGCCGGCCTTCTGGTCCAGCAGCGTGGGACCCATCGCGCGCCGCAGGTCGCCGTCGGTCACGATCCCCGCCAGGCACCCGTTCGCATCGATCACGCCAAGGCAGCCGAACCGCTTTTCCGTCATCACGAGCAGCGCCTGATGCATGGCGAGGTCATGGCGGGCCAGCGGCAGGCTGTCCGGCCCGTGCATGAGATCGCGCACCCGGCGCAGCCTGGCGCCCAGCTTGCCGCCGGGGTGGAAAACCCGGAAATCGGTGGCATCGAAGCCGCGCCGCGTCAGCAGCGCCACCGCCAGCGCATCGCCCAGCGCCACCTGCATCGTGGTGCTGGTGGTCGGCGCCAGACCCATCGGGCACGCCTCGGGCGAGGCCGGCAACACCAGCGCCACGTCGGCGGCGCGGGCCAGCGTGCTGTGCGGCCGGCCGGTGATCACCACCAAGGGAATGCCGAAGCGCCGCGTATGCGCCACCAAATCGGCGAGCTCCGCGGTCTCGCCGGAATTGGACAGCGCCAGCACCGCGTCGCCGGCCACGATCATGCCGAGATCGCCGTGCGACGCCTCGGCCGGATGCACGAACATCGCAGGGGTGCCGGTGGATGCGAGCGTGGCCGCGATCTTGCGGGCCACATGGCCGGACTTGCCCATGCCGGTCACGACCACGCGCCCCGCGCCGTCACCCCGGCCCTGCAGAAGGCTCACCGCCTGTGCAAATGTCGCGTCCAAGGCCGCGGCCAGCGCCCCAAGCCCGGCCGCCTCCGTGGCGAGAACGGCGCGTGCCACATCCAGGTCCGCATCAGGGGAGATCTGATCCGGGGCGGTGGCGCGCTCGGCGGTCATATGGGCGTTCATCGCGGGAAATCTGCTCCAGGCTGCCGTTTGCAAACTCAACACGGGATTTTTAGCGCCGAACACAGGCACGACGCACCCTAATCTCTCGTAACGAAGCGCTACCGGGCGCCACCCGATCCGTCATCGCAATTAAACGTGCGCGTCGAAGCCTCTGCCGGGCCGGGCCTAATGGGCGAAAATATCGGGCGCGTCGTAGCCCAGCAGGTCCAGCCGGCACCGCGTCGGCAGGAACGCGAAACAGGATTCCGCCAGCTCCAACCGATCCTCACGCACCAGCAGCGCCTCCATCCGCGCCCACAAGGCGTGAAGATGCAACACGTCCGAGGCCGCATACGCCATCTGCTCGGACGAAAGCTCCACCGCGCCCCAGTCCGAGGTCTGCTGCTGCTTGGAGATCTCCACGCCCAGCAATTCCCGGCACAGATCCTTCAGGCCATGCCGGTCCGTGAAGGTGCGGATCAGCTTGGCGGCGATCTTGGTGCATTTTACCGGCGCCACCGTGATCCCCAGCGCGTGCTGCAACAGCGCCACATCGAAGCGCGCGAAATGCATCAGCTTCACCACCGAGGTATCGGCCATCAGCCGCGCCAGATGGGGCGCATCGTAGCCGTGGCCGCCCAGCGCCGTGGGGATCAGCTGCACGAGATGCACCTGGCCGTCGCCGGCTGAGATCTGCACCAGGCACAGCCGGTCGCGATGCGGATTGAGCCCCATGGCCTCGGTATCGACGGCCACGACACGCCCGAGATCAAGGCCCGCGGGCAGGTCGTTGCGGTGCAGGTGGATGGTTGCGTTTGCCATGAACTGAATGATGTCCGCCATAGGTGGTCCGATTTCGCAGGAAAGCCGCCGGCCAAAAGCGCCGGAGACAACGCGCGGGAGACAAAGCATCCGCAATAAAAAACGCGGCATCAGACGATGAAGTCTGGCCGCGCCATCGTTATCCAGCAATTGGTGCCCAGAAGAGGACTCGAACCTCCACGATATTACTACCACAGGTACCTGAAACCTGCGCGTCTACCAATTCCGCCATCTGGGCATCCAGCATGATCCAATACGTCGGACCATACGGTGGAGCGGCGAGATACCCCCCATGCCCCAGCGCGTCAACAGGCAATCGCCGGATCGCGCCTGCAAAGCCCGCGATCCTTGAGGTTGCCAACGCCAGCGCCTATCACACATGCACAGATGCGTGCTGTGTTTTGCCCCGAAAATCGGCGCGACACGGCCTTCTCGTGGAGCCAACAATGGAAAATCCCCCGCACGCCGCGCCAGAGTCCGGCCCGCGCGCCACGCGCCATGTCGCCACCGTGTTCGGCGGGTCGGGCTTCCTCGGCCGATACGTCGTCAAGCGTCTCGCCGCCGCCGGCTACGTGGTGCGCGTGGCGGTGCGTGACACGGAGGCCGCGATGTTCCTGCGCCCGATGGGCGGCGTGGGCCAGATCGTGCCGCTGCAGGCCACCGTCACGTCCGACGAGGGCGTGGCGCGCGCGGTCGAGGGCGCCTCGGTGGTGGTCAACCTCGTGGGCATTCTGGCCGAACGCCACCCGGGCGACTTCACCCGCCTGCAGGAGGAGGGGGCCGGCCGTGTGGCCCGGGCGTCAGCCGCGGCCGGCGTGGCGCACCTGGTGCAGATCTCCGCCATCGGCGCCGATGCCGCGAGCGCCAGCCACTACGCGTCGTCCAAGGCGAAGGGCGAGGCGGCGGTGCTGGCGGCCTTTCCCGCCGCCACCATCCTGCGCCCCTCTCTCGTGTTCGGCGCCGAGGACGGGTTCTTCAACCGGTTCGCCAAGATCGCCTCGATCTCGCCCATCATGCCGGTGATATCCGGCGACACGCGGTTCCAGCCCGTCTATGTCGGAGACGTCGCGGACGCGGTGCTGGCCGCCATTGCCAACCCGGCGGCAAAGGGCACCACCTACGAGCTGGGCGGGCCTGACGTGAAAACCTTCCGCACGCTGATGGCCTGGGTGCTGCAACTCACGGGGCGCAAACGTCTGCTGGTCGAGGTGCCGGACCGTCTGGCGCAGATCCAGGCGCGCATCATGGAACACATTCCCGGCAAGCCGCTTACGCGCGACCAGCTCATTCTGCTCGCGCGCGACAACGTCACCACCACGCTGCCGGGGTTGGCCGCGCTCGGCATCGTGCCCACGCCCATGGACCAGATCGTGCCGCGTTACCTTTCCCGCTATCGTCCCGGCGGGACTGGCCGCCCGAGCTGAATATAGGGCCGATTTGCGACTGATGCCGACGCATGCACGAGTGTTTTCACTGTACGCTGAACAGCCTTGCACGAATAATGGCAGCAATACTGCCATAACGGTAAAAAATGTCCTCGCGCTGGGGGGAATTGCGCTTTAGGAACCTCGCAACACCCGAGCGGAGATCTCTCTATGGCTGAGCGCATGCTGCAATTCGTCCGCCTGCCCCAGCAGACGCCGGCCAAGCGCGACGTGCAAACGCGCCGCGAGGATTTCGGAGAGATCTACCAGGATTTCGACACGCCGCGCGCGGAGGCCCAGGCCAGCCGCTGCAGCCAGTGCGGCGTGCCGTTCTGCCAGGTGCACTGCCCGCTGCAGAACAACATCCCGGACTGGCTGAAGCTCACCACCGAGGGCCGCTTGCAGGAAGCCTACGAGGTCTCGTCCGCCACCAACAACTTCCCCGAGATCTGCGGCCGGATCTGCCCGCAGGACCGCCTGTGCGAGGGCAACTGCGTCATCGAGAAGGGCTTCGAGAGCGTCACCATCGGGGCCGTCGAACGCTTCATCACCGACACGGCATTCGACAACGGCTGGGTGAAGCCGATCAGCCCGCGCCAGGAACGTGCCCAGTCGGTGGGCATCGTGGGCGCCGGACCCGCGGGCCTCGCGGCGGCGGAAATGCTGCGCCGCCAGGGCTATCAGGTGCACGTGTATGACCGCTACGACCGTGTGGGCGGCCTGATGATCTATGGCATCCCGGGCTTCAAGCTGGAAAAGGACATCGTCATCCGTCGCTGGAAGCTGCTGGAGCAAGGCGGCATCGTGTTCCATCTGGGTGCCGACATCGGTGGCCAGACCAGCTTCGCCGACCTGCGCGCGCGCCACGACGCGGTGCTGATCGCCACCGGTGTGTACAAATCACGCGACATCGGGGGCCCCGGCGCCGGCCTGCCCGGCATCGTGCCCGCGCTCGACTACCTCACCGCGTCCAACCGCCAGGGCCTTGGCGACGACGTGCCCGCCTTCGCCGACGGCACGCTCGACGCCTCCGGTCGCCACGTGGTCGTCATCGGCGGCGGCGACACCGCGATGGACTGCGTGCGCACCGCCATCCGCCAGGGCGCGGCCTCGGTCAAATGCCTGTATCGCCGTGATAAGGCGAACATGCCGGGCTCCATGCGCGAGGTGAAGAACGCCGAGGAGGAGGGGATCGAATTCGTCTGGCTCGCAGGCCCCGAGGCTTTCCTGGGTGACACCGCCGTCACAGCCGTGCGCGCCGCCCAGATGCATCTCGGCCTGCCCGACGCCTCCGGCCGGCAATCGGTGGAGGTGATGGAAGGGTGCCACTTCAACCTCCAGGCCGACCTCGTCATCAAGGCGCTGGGTTTCGACCCCGACGACATGCCAACGGCATTCGCAGAGCCCGCTCTCGCGGTCTCGCGCTGGGGCACGCTGAAGGTGGACGGCAAAACCTTCATGACCAGCCTGCAAGGCGTGTTCGCCGCCGGCGACATCGTGCGCGGTGCCTCGCTGGTGGTGTGGGCGATCAAGGACGGCCGTGATGCAGCCGAGCAGATTCACGCGTATATCCAGCACAACGCCACCATCGCGGTGGCGGCGGAGTGACTGTCATGCGTTCCACAAGCCTTCTCGCCGCCCTGTCCCTAGCCGCCCTGTCTCTGGCCGCCCTGTCCGTCACGACGCTGTCGCCCGCGATGGCGCAGGCTCCCGCGCCCGCCCCGGCCGTCACGCCGACAGCTCCCGCGGCGCCACCCCTGCCGCAGCCGTCCGAGGCCTCCCTGAAAGAGGCCCGCGCCATGGCCGAGATGCTGAACATCCCCGTGCAGACCCGCGGCCTGCTGCAGGCGATGCGTACCCAGCTCATCCAGGCCACCATCCAGGCCAGCGGCAAATCCGTCGACGAAGCCGGGAAAATCGTGGACGAGATCCTGATGCCCGATTTCAACGCGGCCTTGCCCGACCTCTCGGCCGCGCTGGTCCAGCCCTGGGCCGCCAATTTCAGCGCTGCCGACCTCAAGGGCCTGCACGACTTCTATGCCACGCCGCTGGGCCAGCGCCTGTTGAAGACCATTCCCGCCGTCAACCAGCAAAGCCTGCAGGCCGGCCAACTCTGGGGCCAGAAAACCTTCCAGGACGCCGTGAAGAAACACGCCGAAGAGCTGCACACGCGCGGCCTCAAATTCTGATCCGACCCTCTCTCCCCCGGCATCGCCCGGGGGATCTTCTCACCGAGGACCAACTGACATGACGCACGTGAACGAGATGACGTCTGGCGCCGGCGCGGAATTCATCGCCGCCTGGAACGACAACGCCAAACGGCTCTCGGACACCTACAACCCGTCGATGGAACACGACAATTGCGGCGTGGGCCTGGTGGCCGCCCTCGACGGTGTGCGCCGCCGCGACGTGGTGGAAGCCGGCATCAGCGCGCTGAAGGCCGTGTGGCACCGCGGCGCCGTCGACGCCGACGGCAAAACCGGCGACGGCGCCGGCATCCACGTGGAAATCCCGCAAGACTTCTTCATGGCCGCCGTCGAGCGTGGCGGCCACAAGATGCGCAGCGTGGCCGATGGCGGCAATGCGATCGGCGTGGGCCAGGTGTTCCTGCCGAAAACCGATCTCGGCGCGCAGGAACGGTGCCGCCAGATCGTCGAATCCGAGATCCTGGCGATGGGCTATGCCATCTACGGCTGGCGTCAGGTGCCGATCAACGTGGCTTGCATCGGCGAGAAGGCCAACGCCACGCGCCCCGAGATCGAGCAGATCATGATCGCCAACCCGCGCGACGTGCCGGAAGCCGATTTCGAGCGCGACCTCTACGTCATCCGCCGCCGCATCGAAAAGCAGGCCATCGCCGCCCAGATCGCCGAGCTCTATTTCTGCTCGCTGTCGTGCCGCTCGATCATCTACAAGGGCATGTTCCTGGCCGCGAGCCTCACGGATTTCTACCCCGACCTGCTCGACCCGCGCTTCATCTCGCGCTTTGCCATCTACCACCAGCGCTACAGCACCAACACCTTCCCCACCTGGGAGCTGGCCCAGCCGTTCCGCACGCTGGCGCATAACGGCGAGATCAACACCGTCTCGGGCAACATCAACTGGATGCGCAGCCACGAGACGCGCCTGTCCGACCCTGCGCTCGACCCCTACATGGAAGACATCAAGCCCGTCATCCAGGCCGGCGGCTCCGACACCGCCACGCTCGACAACGTGTTCGAGGTGCTGATCCGCTCCGGCCGCGATGCGCCCATGGCCAAGGCGCTGATGATCCCGGCCAGCACCGGCCAGGATGCCACCATGAAGCAGGCGCACCGCGACCTGTTTCAATACTGCAACGCCGTGATGGAGCCGTGGGACGGCCCCGCCGCCGTGGCCGCCACCGATGGGCGCTGGGTGATCGCGGGGCTGGACCGCAACGGGCTGCGGCCGTTGCGCTACTCGATCTCCCGGAACGGCATGCTGGTCGTGGGTTCCGAGACCGGCATGGTGAAGCTCGACGAAAGCGACGTCATCGCCAAGGGCCGCGTGGGCCCCGGCCAGACCATCGGCGTGGATATCGAGACCGCGAAATTCTTCGGCGACGACGAGATCAAGGACATGCTCGCCGCCCGCCAGCCCTTCGGCGAATGGGCCCGTGGCATCATCGAGATCGACAAGATCGTGCGCACCGACGCGCCCGAGCCGGTGCTGATCGAAGGCGACGAACTCCGCCGCCGCCAGCTCGCCGTGGGCACCACGATGGAGGATCTGGAAATGATCCTGCATCCGATGGTGGAAGACAGCGCGGAAGCCGTGGGCTCGATGGGCGACGACACGCCGCTCGCCGTGCTCAGCGAGAAGTTTCGGGGCCTGCACCACTATTTCCGCCAGGCGTTCAGCCAGGTCACGAACCCGCCGATCGACAGTCTGCGCGAATCCCGCGTCATGACCTTGCGCACCCGCCTCGGCAATCTCGGCAACGTGCTCGACGAGACCAGCAGCCAATGCGATCTGCTGCAGCTCGAGAGCCCGGTGCTGTCGAACGCCGAATTCATGGCCATGCGCGCCATGATGGGCGCCGCCGCCTGCGAGGTGGATTGCAGCTTCCCGGTCGCCGAGGGCGAAACCGGATTGCGCGCCGCCCTCGAACGCATCCGCATCGAGGCCGAGGAGGGCGTGCGCGCCGGCGCCACCCATGTCATCCTCAGCGACGAGCGCGTCTGCACCGGGCGTGCCGCCATTCCCATGATCCTGGCCACCGCCGGCGTGCACACCCATCTCGTGCGCTCCTCGCTGCGCACCTTCACCAGCCTCAACGTGCGGTCCGCACAGTGCCTGGACGTGCATTACTTCGCGGTGCTCATCGGCGTCGGCGCCACCACGGTGAACGCCTATCTCGCCCAGGAGAGCATCGCCGACCGCCACCGCCGCGGCCTGTTTGGTGCCATCTCGCTGAAAGAGGCCGTGCAGCACTACAAGAAAGCCGTCGACAAGGGCTTGCTGAAGGTGATGTCCAAGATGGGCATTTCGGTCATCAGCTCGTATCGCGGCGGCTGCAATTTCGAGGCGATCGGCCTGTCGCGCGCGCTGGTGGCCGAGTTCTTCCCGGGCATGCAAAGCCGCATCTCCGGCATCGGCCTGCTCGGCATCGCCCGCAAGGTGCTGGCCCTGCACAGCGCCGCCTTCGACAGCGACATCGCCACGTTGTCCATCGGCGGCGTCTACAAACTTCGCCGCAAGGGCGAAACCCACGCGTTCGACGGCAGCGCCATTCACATGCTGCAGGAGGCCGTGGCGTCCGACAGCTTCCAGATGTATCGCCGCTACACCGACATGGTGCGCAAGGCGCCGCCGATCGCGCTGCGCGACCTGTTGGATTTCCGCACCGAGGGACGCAAGCCGATCGCGGTGGAGGAAGTGGAGAGCATCACCGAAATCAGAAAACGCCTGATCTCGCCTGGCATCTCGCTGGGCGCGCTCAGCCCCGAGGCGCATGAGACGCTGTCGATCGCGATGAACCGAATCGGCGCCCGGTCCGACAGCGGCGAGGGCGGCGAGGACCCGTCGCGCGCGCTGCCGCGCCCCAACGGCGACAACGCGAATTCGGCGATCAAGCAGATCTCGTCAGGACGTTTCGGCGTCACGGCCGAATATCTGAACGCGTGCCGCGAGATCGAGATCAAGATGGCCCAGGGTGCGAAGCCCGGCGAGGGGGGCCAGCTGCCCGGCTTCAAGGTCACCAGCCTGATCGCCAAGCTGCGCCACTCCACTCCCGGCGTCACGCTCATCAGCCCGCCGCCGCATCACGACATCTACTCGATCGAGGATCTCGCCCAGCTCATCTACGACCTCAAGCAGATCAATCCCGACGCGTCGGTCTGCGTGAAGCTGGTGGCACGCTCCGGCATCGGCACCATCGCCGCCGGCGTGGCCAAGGCCAAGGCCGACACCATCCTGATCTCCGGCCATTCCGGCGGCACCGGCGCCAGCCCGCAGACCTCCGTGAAATACGCGGGCCTGCCGTGGGAGATGGGCCTGTCGGAGGCGCATCAGGTGCTGATGCTCAACCGCCTGCGCCACACCGTGCGGCTGCGCACCGATGGCGGCATCAAAACCGGGCGTGACGTGGTGATCGCCGCCATGCTCGGCGCCGAGGAATTCGGCATCGGCACCGCGTCGCTGGTGGCGATGGGCTGCATCATGGTGCGGCAATGCCATTCCAACACCTGCCCCGTCGGCGTCTGCTCGCAAGACGACAAGATGCGGGAGAAGTTCACTGGCACGCCGGAGAAGGTCATCAACCTGTTCAGCTTCATCGCCGAGGATGTTCGCTACATCCTGGCCGAACTGGGCGCGCGCAGCCTCACCGAGGTCATCGGCCGCACCGATCTGCTCCAGCAGGTCAGCCGCGGGTCGGAGTTCCTCGACGACCTCGACCTCAATCCGTTGCTGGTGCAGGCCGACCCCGGTCCGCATGCCCGCTACTGCACCAGGGAAGGGCGCAACGAGGTGCCCGAGACGCTGGACGCGCAGATGATCGAGGACGCGTCAGCGCTGTTCGCGCACGGCGAAAAGATGCAGCTGCAATACAACATCCGCAACACGCACCGTGCCATCGGAACCAAGCTGTCCAGCAAGATCGTGCGGAAATATGGCATGTTCGGCCTGCAGCCTGGCCATCTCACGGTGCGCCTGCGCGGGTCCGCCGGCCAGTCTCTCGGCGCGTTCGCCGTCCAGGGCGTGAAGCTGGAAGTGTTGGGCGACGCCAACGACTATGTGGGCAAGGGCCTGTCGGGTGCCGCCATCGTGGTGCGCCCGGCGCCGTCTTCCACGCTGGCCAGCCAGAACAACACCATCATCGGCAACACCTGCCTTTATGGCGCCACCGCCGGCACGTTGTTCGCGGCCGGCCAGGCGGGCGAGCGATTCGCCGTGCGCAACTCCGGCGCCACGGCCGTTGTCGAAGGCTGCGGCTCCAACGGCTGCGAATACATGACCGGCGGTACCGTGGTGATCCTGGGCGGGGTCGGCGATAATTTCGGCGCGGGGTTCACCGGGGGGCAGGCGTTCGTCTATGACCCTGACGGCGAATTCCATCTGCGCGCCAATGCCGACACCATCACCTGGCAACGCGTGGCGCATCCGCATTGGGCCGAGATGTTGCGCAGCCTGGTGACGCAGCACGCCGACGAGACCAACAGCCGCTACGCCCGCATGCTCGTGCATGACTGGGATCTGGCGCTGCCGAAGTTCTGGCAAATTGTGCCGAAGGAATACGTGAAGTATCTGCCGGTCCCGCTGGCCGAGGCCCCGGCGGCGTTGCGCGCCTGATCAGTCCAACCCGGCGGCGCGGCGCGCGGCCGGGTTGGTATTTCCCGGCCGCGATGCAATAAAGTCAGCATGCGATTCCTCTATCATCTCCCGCTCTCGCCTTATTGCCGCAAGGTTCGGCTCGTGCTGGGCGAAAAGCGCCTGCCGGTTGAATTGCGCACCGAGAAAACCTGGGAGCGGCGGCCGGAATACCTGGCGCTGAACCCCGCGGGCACGGTGCCGACGTTGCTGGAGGAGAACGGCCTCGCCGTGCCGGAATCCAGTGTCATCTGCGAATACATCGAGGAGGCGTATACCGATTCCACCCTGCTCGGCGCCACCTTGGGCCAGCGTGTGGAGGCAAGGCGCCTGGTGGCCTGGTTCGACGGCCCGTTTGCCGAGGCTGTCACCATCAATCTCGTGCGCGAAAAATACCTCAAGCGTGTCTCAGGCGCCGGCCAGCCCGACGCGTCGGCTTTGCGCGTCAGCTACGGCAATCTGCGCGACCACATGGCCTATATCGGCTGGCTCGCGGAGACCCGCACGTATCTCGCCGGCGACACGTTGTCGCTCGCCGATCTCGCGGCCGCGGCGCATATTTCGGTGCTGGATTTTCTCGGCGACATCGACTGGACCCAGCACGCCCACACCCATGACTGGTATGCCCGCATCAAATCCCGCCCCAGCTTCCGCTCGCTGTTGACAGACCGAGTACCCGGCATGTCGCCCCCCGAACACTACGTCAACCTAGACTTCTAAATTCCTATAGAATGAAGTTTTTTGGTTCTTTTGTTCACAAAAGAACTTCTTCTTACTTTGAGTTAAGGCAGCAATGTCACCTCATGACCTGAAAGAACTGCCAGTGCCCCGCTAATACCCACGCGATAGGCATCGTCGAACGAAACGCCGGCGATATGCCAGTGCCGCGTGGCCCCCAGCCCGTCCAGCCGCCAGTCCGCCACCCAACCAAACTGGCTTTCGTCCCATGCAAGCTGGCCGGACAGCGTCACGGGCGGCATCACGAGGCCGGCTCCTTCCAGCGGCACCAGCACCACGCGCAGCCCGAAGCGCTCCGCCGCCGCGAGCACCGCCTCGCGGTGGCGTTCATCGCTCTCGCCATCCGCGCTCAGCGGAAACACCGCCGCGCGATCGTGGATGTCGGCGCGCACGAGAAGGCGGGGCCGGGCGACCCACGGCCGCTCACCCAGCAGCGCCAGCGCCGCGTCGATCCGGACGGGGTCGAACTGCACCGAAAGGTCGAACGGCCGGTCGCGCGTGCCTTGCTCGTCGTGATGCGGCTGGTCGGACATACGGTCCTGGTAGGCGAGGTCCTCCACCATCGAGGCCGCGAGCGGGTCGAGCAGCGCCAGCCTGTCGTCGCCGGCGAGGGCGGGATTGCCGGACAGCTTGATCAGCACTCGGTGAAAGCTGGTGAGAATACCCTCCGCGCGGGTTTCCGCACGGGTGCCTGTCACGTAGGCGCGCGCGGCGTACAGGTTGCTTTCCGGCCAGACCGGCGCGGCCCGGACAGGTGCGGCCAGTGCCAGCAACAGCACGGCCGCCACCCGCACGCGGCTCATGCGGCGTCCAGTATTCGGAGTTCGTAGGACGACACCATCGCCGCGCCCGGCGCCAGCAGGGTCAGCCCCGGCTTGTCGATGAAATCGCCGTCCCAGTCGGCCGGGCTGGCCATCCCCGACCACGGTTCCAGGCACAGAAAATCACTTCCCGGCCGCATCCAGATGCCGAATGACGGAAACCCGTGCCACCGCATGTCCAGCCCGGCCGCGCCCGGCGCGGTGTAGCGCACCCAGCGACTGGCGGGTGCGGGCAGGATCAGCGCGTCGTGCGCGAAGAGCGCTTCGTCGAGGCGAAGCACCCGGTCGTGAATGGGGGAGGGGTGTGTGGCGTCGCCCAGCAATCCCGCGGCCACACGCGGCATCGGCGCCGGCTCGCAGGCTTCGAACGTGAGACGATGGGCGTCCTTGGCCCCGCCACCGGGCAGCGGCCAGGCGAAGGCCGGGTGCGCCCCCTGGCTCGCCGGCAACGTCACGCGCCCGGTGTTGGTGGTGGTGTAGGTCACGATCAGAGCGCCGGCCTCGACCTGGAACGCCAGTTCCAGGTGGAACGCGAACGGATAGATCGCGCGCGTTTCGGCATCGTCCTCCAGCACCAGGCTGCACCGATCCGCCTCCCGCGCGCCCCACGCAAACCGCCGGTCCCGCGCGAAGCCGTGCTGCGTCATGCGGTAATCGCGCCCGTCATGGGTCAGCGTGTCGTTCTTCAGCCGGCCCACAATGGGAAACAGCACCGGGGCATGTCGCGGCCAGGCGGGCCCGGCCTGCCACATCATCTCGCCCGCGCCCTGTCCGAACGCGCAAAGCTCGGCGCCCATGGCCCGCACGGTTGCGTGGATTCCGTCGTGTGAGATGGTGTGCCGGTCCAACCTCGGGATCTCCATGCTGTATGTATCCGGCCTGCGACGCCGCCCTCCAGACGTCCAGACGATGCCGTATTTTCATCGTCGTTGCCACCGATACGTGATCTCGCCGCTGTTGCCTTGACCACCCCCCGCGTGCCGCCAAAGCAAGCCTGACATAACCGAGCCGGGCATGAACAAGGTTGAGGCCGCCCCGCCGGTTCGCTACCACAGCGCCATGAATACGTTCGCCAAACCCACGCGTCGCCCACTGAACCCGCACTTCGGCTCCGGCCCCTGCGCCAAGCGCCCGGGCTGGTCGCTGGCCGCGCTCGAAGGCGCGATGCTCGGCCGCAGCCATCGTGCCGCCGCCCCCAAGGCGCGCATCACCGCGGTGATCGACCGCTCGAAGGCGCTTCTCGGCATGCCGCAGGACTGGGTTCTGGCGGTCGTGCCGGGCTCAGACACCGGTGCCGTGGAAATGGCGCTGTGGTCGCTGCTCGGCCCGTTGCCGGTGGACATCCTGTCGTTCGAGACCTTCTCGGCCATCTGGGCCGCCGACATCGTCAAGCAGCTGCGCCTGCCCCACGCGCGCGTTCTATCGGCCGATTTCGGCGATCTCCCCGATCTCGCGGCCGTCAACCCCGCGCACGACCTCGTACTCGCCTGGAACGGCACGACCTCGGGCGCCTGCCTGCCGGATGGCGATTGGATCGCAGACGATCGCGCGGGCCTCGTCATCTGCGACGCCACCTCCGCCGCGTTCGCCATGGACCTGCCGTGGCGCAAGCTCGATGTCGTCACCTGGTCCTGGCAGAAGGTGCTGGGCGGCGAGGCCGGTCACGGCATGATCGCCCTCAGCCCGCGCGCGGTGGCGCGGCTCGAAACCCACACGCCCGCCTGGCCGATGCCAAAGATCTTCCGCCTCACCAGTGGCGGCAAGCTGAACGCGGCGCTGTTTCGGGGCGACACGCTGAACACTCCCAGCATGCTCTGTGTGGAAGACGCGCTGGATGGGCTCGACTGGGCCGAACGCCTGGGCGGACTGGCCTCCTTGATCGCCCGCAGCCGCGCCAATCTCGCCGCCGTCGCGGCGTGGGAAGCCACCTCCCCGTGGGCCGATTTCCTGGTACAAGACAGCGCCACCCGCTCCACCACCTCCATCTGCCTGCGCATCGTGGCGCCGTGGTTCCTGGCGCTGGACCTCGAAGCCCAAGGCAAAGCCGCCCGCCGCATGACGGCGCTGCTCGAACATGAGGCGGTGGCCTTCGACATCACCTACTACCGCGACGCCCCCCCCGGCCTGCGCATCTGGGGCGGCGCCACCGTGGAAGCGTCAGACATCGAAGCCCTGCTGCCCTGGCTCGACTGGGCCTATGGCGAGATCGCCGAAGCTCAGCAGGTGTCGTATGTTTCAGTTGTTCTTTTGTGAACAAAAGAACCAAAAAACTTCATTCATTGGGATGCGTGGTGCGGATATATCCGCACCACGGCCCGTCATGAATAAAAGTCTTTTTGCTTCTTTTTCTTCAGAAAAAGAAGATCTTAAAAATTATTTGAATCCTTCATGACTGAAATCTTGTTCCCTATCGCAGTAGCGGCGTTGCTGATCGGAGCACTATTGCTGGGCGGTGCGCTACTCGCCGGTTTCGCATCGCGACTGCGTCGTCTGCACGCCGTGCTCGCACTCGGCGCCACGGCATTGGCGGTGGCCTCACTGGCGCGCGCGGACCGACCGGTGTCCATGATCACCTGGGACGGCGCCGCACTGGCCGGTGTTGCCGCCGCGTTGGGCTGTGCCTTCTGGCTGCGGCTGATCGCGCCGGGCCCGCAGCGCGGCATGCTGATCGGTCTGCACGCGCTGTTCGGGGCGGCGGGCGCCCTGCTTCTCGTGGCGTGGCTGGCCGGCTGACATGATCGCCCGCCAGTTTGTGGCGAAGGCCCGGGGTGCTATAGGCCTGCGCGCAGAACCCCCGAAAGCGCATGACCGAAGACATTCCACCCAATCCGGCTCTTCTGCCCGCAGGACTTCGTGACCTTCTGCCGCCCGACGCCGAAACCGAGGCATCGGCGGTGGAGGCGGTGATGGACCACTTCGCGGGCCACGGCTATCAGCGCGTCAAGCCGCCTTTGCTCGAATTCGAGGACAGCCTGCTGGCCGCCACCGGTGCGGCCATGGCCGATCAGGTCTTTCGACTGATGGACCCCGACACCCACCGGATGATGGCGATCCGCGCCGACATGACGCCCCAGATCGCCCGCATCGCCGCCACCCGCCTGGCCCGCGCGCCCCGGCCGCTGCGCCTGTCGTATTCCGGCCAATGCCTGCGCGTTCGCGGCACCCAGCTCGACCCCGACCGCCAGGTGCCCCAGGCCGGCCTCGAACTGATCGGCCCCGACAGCCCCGAGGCCGATGCCGAGGTGGTGGTGGTGGGCGCCGAAGCCCTCGCCGCGCTCGGGCTCACCCTGCTCAGCTTCGACCTCACCATGCCGCCGCTGGTGCCGGCGCTGCTGGAGGAAAGCGGGGTGGAGGGTCCGCAGCGCACCGCGCTCGGCCGCGCGCTGGACCGCAAGGACGCAGCCGGCGTGGCCGAACACGGCGGCAAGCTGGCCCGCACCCTGACCGACCTGCTGCTCGCCGCCGGGCCATCCGGGCGCGCTCTTCAGGCGCTGGCGGACGTTGATTTGCCGCCGGCCGCCCGCGCGCTGGCGCAACGCCTCGCCGCCACGGTGGCCGCCATCCAGGCCCGCGCGCCGCATCTGAAACTCACCGTCGACCCTATCGAGTTCCGCGGCCTGAAATACCACACCGGCGTCTGCATGACCGTCTATGCGCCCGACTGCCATGAGGAGCTGGGCCGCGGCGGCCGCTATCTCTGCGGCGATGGCGAGGCGGCGACAGGCCTGACCATCTACCCCGACGCCGTGCTGCGCGCCGCGCCGGGCCGCAAGCCGCGCCCGCGCGTGTTCGTGCCGCGGGGTGCGGATGGCACGGCACTGCGCGCCCAGGGCTACGCCACCGTCGCCGGCCTCGCGGAAATCGGGGATATCCTTGCCGAGGCCAAACGTCTCGGCTGCAACCATGTCTTGACCGAAGGGCGCCTCGTCGCCCTCGCAGCGGAGTAGAAGCGTATGGCCAATGTGACCGTCATCGGCGCCCAGTGGGGCGATGAAGGCAAGGGCAAGGTGGTGGACTGGCTGGCCAGCCGCGCCGATGTCGTGGTGCGCTTCCAAGGCGGCCACAACGCCGGCCACACGCTGGTGGTGGGCAATCAAACCTACAAGCTGTCGCTGCTGCCCAGCGGCCTCGTGCGCGGCAAGCTCGGCATCATCGGCAACGGCGTGGTGGTGGACCCGGACGCGCTGCTCGCCGAGATCGCCCGCGTGCGCGCCCAGGGCCTGACCGTCACGCCCGAAACGCTGCGCCTGGCCGAAAACGCCATTTTGATCCTGCCGCTGCACGCCGCTATCGACCGCGCGCGTGAAGCGGCGCGGGGCGAGAAGAAGATCGGCACCACCGGTCGCGGCATCGGCCCCGCCTACGAGGACAAGGTGGCGCGGCGTGCCATTCGCGTGTGCGATCTGGCCGAGCCCGAGACGCTGTCGGAAAAGCTGGACGAGCTTTTGCTCCACCACAACACCCTGCTTGCGGGCCTGGGCGCCGCCACCTTCGACAAGCAGGTTCTGCTCGACCAGCTCCTGGCCTGGGCGCCGCAGATCCTGCCTTACGCCGAGCCGGTCTGGGAACGGCTGGACGAAGCGCGCCGCACCGGCAAGCGCATCCTGTTCGAAGGCGCGCAGGCCGTGATGCTGGACGTCGATCACGGCACCTATCCCTATGTCACCAGCTCGAACACCGTGGCCGCCACCGCCGCCTCGGGCTCCGGCTTCGCACCCTCGGCCCTGGGCTTCGTGCTCGGCATCGCCAAGGCCTACTGCACCCGCGTCGGCTCCGGCCCGTTCCCCAGCGAACTGCACGACGCCACGGGCCGGCTGCTCGGCGAGCGCGGCTTCGAGTTCGGCACCGTCACCGGCCGCCCCCGCCGCTGCGGCTGGTTCGATGCCGCCCTGGTGCGCCAGGCCATCAAGGTCGGCGGCATCCAGGGTATCGTGATGACCAAGATCGACGTGCTGGACGGCCTGCCGGAGCTGAAGATCTGCACCGGCTACACCATCGACGGCGTCTATACGCCGCGTCTGCCGGCGGCCATGCGCGCCCAGGCGGCGGCCGTGCCGGTGTATGAAACCATGCCCGGCTGGACCGGCACCACGCGCGGCGCCCGAAGCTACGCCGAGCTTCCGGCCGATGCGGTGAAATACGTCCGCCGCATCGAGGAGCTGATCGAGGCGCCGGTCACCATCCTCACCACCGGCCCGGAGCGGGACGACACCATCATGATGCGCGATCCGTTTGAGGGCTGAGCGGGACGAAGGCTGAGAGGGCAAGCGGCGGTCGCGCGGAAGATGAACTTTCCTCCAGGTGAAAGATGGTGCATCCTCCTGGCGCGGTCTCGCCGGCCCGGCTGTCCAGGCGGTGATTGAACGACAGGAGACATCGATGCCAACGGCCGCGGAGCGACTGCAACGGCAAGCCCAGTTAGCGTCCCGGTCGCCGCCATCCACCGTGGTGGATTTCATGTCCGCCAAACGCGCCTTGACGGACGCCACGACGCATCGCTTCTCCATCATCGACCGCATGACCGCCCATCGCTGGGCCGAATCGGGCCGAAACCTTGGCTATACGCGCCTCGTCTTCGAGGATGCGGCGGAGATCGACGGCAGACATGGCGAATATCTTCTGATCTACCCGCGAGACAGCGCCTGGTCCGCCTGGGGCATCGGCTGCGACGGCGACGGTTTTACCCTGTGGCATACCCCGCGGGGCACCACGATCGGCCGCTTCATCACCCTGCGCGACGCGCTGGGCCGCATTGCGCCGGTGGGCGCGGCGACAGGTGACAGTCAAGAGTTCTGAAGCCGCTCTGCGGGCACCGGATCGGCGTTCGCGTTAGCAGGTCGTTCATTCTTTCACGTCATGATCGTCGGGCACATCATCCGGCGAAACATGGCCAGTTCCCAATCCCACGCACAATCCGGGCTGATCGGCGGCCTGTATGAGGTCGATCTGGCGCAACCTCTGCCGGATTTCGGCGCGGGGCAGCCTTGCTTTGCCGTCACGGACCACCGTCATGCCCGCCACGACCTGATGGCGGTGCAGGCCGCTGACAACGCGCCGGCGCGGGCCTTGCCGATCAATGCCTTGTCCAGCCTCAACATCGAAAATCTCGTGCTGCCCATCGCCTGCGGACGGGCGCCGACAGGGCTGGGGGGGCACGCCTGCTTCGTGGTGATGCAAAGGCCGCCGGGGCCGCCGATATGGCCCGGATGTGTGCCCCCGCTCGGAGGCAACGCATCCCCATGGGGGGAGCGAGATCTGATCGAGGGCGTCCTGCGTCCGCTGGCAGGGGCGCTGGATCACCTGCACGCCATCGGCATGACCCATCGTGCCATCCATCCCGGCAACATCTTTCGCGGCCGCGATCACGTCGCGGCCACCCTGGGCGGTGCCTGGGCGGCGCCGCCGGCCATGTTGCAGCCATGCGTGTTCGAACCGCCTTACAGCGCGCAATGCCATCCCGCCGGCCGGGGTGAAGGGGCGATCGCCGACGATGTCTATGCGCTCGGCGTGGTGCTCGTGGCACTGGCCGGCGGCGCCCTGCCGATGGCGGGCTGCGACGATGAAACGATTATCCGCCGCAAGCTGGAGCGCGGCAGCTACAACGCCCTGACCGCCGAACTGCGCTTGTCGTCCAGCCTCGCCGATCTTCTCCGCCTCATGCTGGCGGAGGATCCGGATCATCGTCCCCAGCCGGCGGCGCTTGCCAACCCGGCAACGGCCGTGGCGCGTCGCATCGCCACCCGCCCGGCCGCGAGGGCCCAACGCCCGATCGATCTGGGGGGCGTGGCGGTATGGGATGCCCGAAACCTCGCGCATGCCATGTCGCGCGCACCCAAGGCAGCCGCCTCGCTGTTACGCTCCAACGCGGTCGATCAGTGGTTGCGGCGCACCTTGGGCGAGCCCGTGCTCGCCGCCAGGATCGACGAGATCGTGCGAGGCGAAGAGGAAAGCCCGATCGCCGACCCCACCAAGGAAGATGCCATGCTCGTCCTGCGCACGATCTCGCTGCTGGACCCGCTGGCGCCCATGTGCTGGAGCGGCCTCTCACTCTTCCCCGACGGGATCGGTCCGCTCTGCGCCCTGCTGACGTCCGATCCCGGATATGTGCCGAAACGGGCCTTGCTCGAGGATGTGATCCACGAGGAGGCCGGTGCCACCTGGGGCGAGACGCATATCGCAAGCGGGGATATCGCCATGCTGCGTCTGGATTGCCGCCAGCAGCGCGCCAGCCTGCGCGTCAGCGGTTGGGCCGGCGGAATGCGGCGGCTGGCCTACACGCTCAACCCGCTGCTCACGTGTCGTGCACCGTCGCTGCGCGGGGAGGCGGTGATGCGTCTGCCCGACCTGATGCCGGCGTTCGAACGCGCCGCGTCCGGTGCCACCCATATCCTGATCGATGCTGAAATCGGGGCCTTCATCGCCGCCCGCGCCAATGTCCGGATGGAAAGCGATTTCGCCATCCTGGCCCAGGACGAAGATCCGGACATCGATCCGCCCGGCCATCGCGGATTGGCACAGCTGCGGGTGCTGGAGCGGCTCTGCCAGCACGAGCCTGAAAGATCCTGGCCCGTGGTGGCCGCCGCGGCGCAGCACCCGGCCCGCGCCGCGCTGTCGCAATGGCATAGCAAAGCAGCCCGCTCGCAGCGCGAGGCCGCCTTTCAACAAGCCGTCGCCGATGGCGCCCTCGGCGTGATGCTGGCGTTGCTGTCAGACAGCGAGGCGAAATCCGGCGATGCGCGGGCTTGGGCCTCCTCCAACCACGAAATCCGCTACATCGTTGGCGAGGTGGAACGGTTGCGCGCCGCAGGGCTGCACGACGCCGCACGTGCCAGAACGTTCGGCACGGAGATCGCAGCCGGTATCGGCATGATCGCACTGGCCGCGGCCGCGATGGTCACGGTGCTATGAAACCGGCCGCCGCGTCGAACGCCAAAGGCGCGAAGCCGCGGTCATCGGCCATAGGTCTGTGGCTTGGCAGCCTGGCCGGGCTGATGGCCGCCGTGCTGGCCCCCACAAGTTCCGCCATCGCCGCCGTGCTGCTGCTGCCCACCGCACTGACGTGGATCGCCGATACCCAGCCCGGGCGGCCCACCGCGCGCGTGGTGCTTCTCTTTGGCCTCGCCGCCGCCTGTGCCCCTTTCGACGCGCTGTGGCACGCAGGCACCGGTCTCATCTCCAGCCATACGATCACGCTGGCCGTCGACCTGCGAACGCTCGCCCTGGCCTGGGCCGCACAGGCCGGCGGCTGGCTCTTAACTCAGCTTCTGCCGCTGCTGATCGAACGGTTCGCGGATGCCCAGACCCGGAAAACGATCAAGCTGCTGGACGCCCGAAAGGCTCAACTTCAACAGGAATGGGATCAAAACACGTAATCCAAGACGATTTGGTGCGCGACAGAAAAAGGGCCGGGGATCAACCCGGCCCTTCGGCAGTCTTTCCGCACTCCATGGCGTATCAGGCAGCGACGCGTGCGGCCCGGCGTTGCTCGGCCACCTGGGTGTGCATCCCTTTTTGCAGCTTCTCGAAAGCCCGCACCTCGATCTGACGTACCCGCTCGCGGGATATGTTGTATTGCTGGGACAGGTCCTCCAACGTCGTCGGATTGTCCTTCAAGCGGCGTTCGATCAGGATATGCCGCTCACGCTCGTTCAACGAGGCCAGTGCCCCGTTCAAAAGCGCTTTGCGCCCGCTCAGCTCCTCATGCTCGGCAATGGTCGTCTCCTGGCTGTCGCTCTCATCGACAAGCCAATCCTGCCATTCACCCTCGCTGTCCGCCCGCACCGGGGCGTTGAGGCTATGATCAGGCGCAGACAGACGGCGGTTCATGCTCACCACATCCTGCTCCGGCACAGCCAGGGCATGGGCGATCTTGGCCACCTGTTCCGGCTTCAGGTCGCCGTCGTCGATCGCCTGCATCTGACCCTTCAAGCGCCGCAGATTGAAGAACAGCTTCTTCTGCGCGGCGGTTGTGCCCATCTTCACCAGCGACCAGCTATGCAGGATGTATTCCTGGATCGCGGCGCGGATCCACCACATGGCATAGGTTGCCAGGCGGAAGCCGCGCTCCGGATCGAAGCGTTTGACGGCCTGCATCATGCCGACATTGCCCTCGCTGATCAGCTCGCCCACCGGCAGGCCATACCCGCGATAGCCCATGGCAATCTTGGCCACGAGGCGCAGATGCGACGTGACGAGCTTGTGCGCCGCCGGCATATCCTCATGGTCGCGCCAACGTTTGGACAGCGACAATTCCTCTTCCGATGTCAGCATTGGGAACTTGCGAATTTCCTGGAGGTACCGGGTGAGGTTGCCTTCGGGAGCGACATTGATGACGGCAGAGACCACGGGAGGTTCCTTTCGTCTGCTTCCCTCAAACCGCCCATCAGGCGCGGCCTTCGAGAGGCGAGATCCGGCATAAGGCCGGGTGATCGATGCGAACGTCACCGGTATCCCGAACCAAAGCCCCAGTCGTGGCAGCGTTCGATACGGCGGTGGCGAAGCGGTGCATCGGAGACCGTTTCACGAACCATCTTGTATGACGAATTGCGCTTCAGGTCAATAATCCGGACTCATTAAGTCTTGATTAACTTCCAGAGAGATTAAGCCGCTCCAGCAGGCTTTTCATGTCATCCGGCGGCGGCGTTTCGAACGCCATCTGAGCCCCGCTGCGGGGATGGCGAAACCCAAGCCTGGCGGCGTGCAGCGCCTGCCTGGGAAAGTCCAGCATCGCCTCGCGATCAGCCAGGCCCAGCAATTTGGCGGCTCCCGGCACGCGGCGAAGATAGACGGGGTCGCCCACGATGGGGTGCCCCGCGGTGGCCAGATGGACCCGGATCTGATGGGTGCGCCCGGTGGCGAGGCGGCACTCCACAAGGCTCACCGCACCCTGCGCGGCACCGAGCAGTCTGTAATGTGTCAAAGCCAGCTTGCCGCCGCGTTCCACCACCGCCATGCGTTTGCGGTCGCGCGGATCACGCCCGATGGCACCTTCGATGCTGCCGGACGCCGGATTCGGAAGCCCCCAGCACAGCGCCAGATAGGCCCGGTCCAGATCGCGGGTGGCGAACGCCAGGGACAAGGCGGCCAGCGCCATCTCGGTCTTGGCCACCACCATCACGCCGGAGGTGTCCTTGTCCAGGCGATGCACGATGCCGGGCCGCCGTTCCCCGCCGATGCCCGGCAGCGTGTCACCGCAATGGGCCAGAAGGGCATTCACCAACGTGCCATCCTCGTTGCCCGGCGCCGGATGCACCACAAGCCCGGCCGGCTTGTCCAACACGATCAGGTCATCGTCCTCGAACAGAATGTCGAAGGCGATGTGCTGGGCGGCCGGCGTGGCCGAAACCGGCATCGGCGGCTGCAAAACATAGGCCACACCCGACCGCACGGCTTCGGCCGGCTGAAGCGCCACCACGTCTCCACGCCGCACGCGCCCCTCCTCGATGAACTGCTTCACCCGCGAGCGCGACATATCCTCGATCGCCTCGGCCAGGAAGCGGTCCAGCCGCATGCCCTCATGCTCCGGGGCGGCCGTCACGCGATGATGGGTTGTGTCCGGCGGGTTTTGGGATGACATCGCCCACAGATACCGGCGGGCGGCCGCAGCGCAAAGCCCACCGGCACCGTGAGGGAGCCTGAACATGCGCGCGTTGAAGATCATGATGGTGGTGATGGGCCTGCTGATCGTGGCGGGGGTCGCCGTGCTCGGGGTGACGATCAGTCAACGCATATCGGTGCCCAAGCTCGCGGCCCCCCCGCTGCTCGACGAGCCCGAGGGCACGCATATCGCCAAGATCTCCACCAACGGCGACCGCGTGGTCCTGCTTCTGCAAGGCGGCGGCCCCGACCGCGTGGTGGTGCTCGACCTCCGCCAGGGCCAGATCATCGCCCGCACCGGCCTCGCACGCTGATGCCGAAGATGCGTTCCAAGGCGGATCTGCCCAGCAAAACCTGCGCATCCTGCGGCCGGCCCTTTTCGTGGCGCAAGAAATGGGAGAAGACATGGGCGGAGGTCCGCTACTGTTCCGACGCCTGCCGCACCGGCAGCCGAGACGCGGCACGTGCCAAACAGTCGAACACCGCTTGATGTTCGCCGCGCGTTGTCCTAAACAGCGCGCTCTCCGGATGTCCCTTTCGTCTAGAGGCCTAGGACGGCGCCCTCTCACGGCGCTAACAGGGGTTCGAATCCCCTAAGGGACGCCA
>JANYFG010000089.1 GCA_025362815.1 Rhodospirillales bacterium | reverse complement strand
TTATCGATCATGTTTTTGCGCTTGGGTTGAGCAACCCAAACGCATCACGCTCTACTCTTGTTTGATCGATCATGTTTATGCGTTCGGGTTAATCAACCCAAACGCATCATGATCTAGCTGTTCTGGCTGAGAAGCTTGTCGAAGTAGGCGATGGTTTTGCCCAGGCCTGTTTCGAGTTCCACCTTTGGCTCCCATCCCAGAATTTCGCGGGCCTGGGTGATATTGGGGCAGCGTTGGGTTGGGTCGTCGGCGGGCAAAGGGAGGTGGACGAGCTTGGAGCGGGCGTTGGTGAGTTTGATGACGGTTTCGGCGAGTTGCCGGACGGTGATTTCGTGTGGGTTGCCGATGTTGATGGGGCCGGTGATGGCGTCTGGGCTGTCCATCAGGCGGATGAAGCCTTCGATGAGGTCATCGACGTAGCAGAAGGCGCGGGTTTGGGTGCCTTCGCCGTAGAGGGTGATGTCTTCGCCTTTGAGGGCCTGGACGATGAAGTTGGAGACGACGCGGCCGTCGTTGGGGTGCATTCGGGGGCCGTAGGTGTTGAATATCCGCACGACCTTGATGCGGGTTTTGTGCTGGCGGAAATAGTCGAAGAACAGGGTTTCGGCGCAGCGCTTGCCTTCGTCGTAGCAGGCGCGGGGCCCGATGGGGTTGACGTTGCCGCGGTAGTCCTCGGTTTGGGGATGGATGGTGGGGTCGCCGTAGACTTCGGAGGTGGAGGCCTGGAAGATTTTGGCTTTCACGCGTTTGGCGAGGCCGAGCATGTTGATGGCGCCGACGACGCTGGTTTTGGTCGTTTGCACGGGGTCGAACTGGTAGTGGATGGGGGAGGCGGGGCAGGCGAGGTTGTAGATTTCGTCGACCTCGACGTAGAGGGGAAAGGTGATGTCGTGGCGCAGCGCCTCGAAGCTGGGGTGGCTTTGGAGGTGGGCGATGTTGTCACGCCGGCCGGTGAAGTAGTTGTCGACGCACAGGACGTCGTGGCCGTCTGACAGGAGGCGCTCGCAGAGGTGGGAGCCGAGGAAGCCGGCGCCGCCGGTGACCATAACCCGCTTTTTCAGAACGCTCATGCGTGTTGTCTCTTTTTGGCGCTGGGGGTTGTGACGAAAAGTTGAGGTGTTCTTTTGTGAACAAAAGAACCAAAAAACTTTATTCATTTGGATGCGTTATGCGGATATTTTCACAACGGGCATTCTTCATGAATGAAAGTCTTTTTGCTTCTTTTTCTTCAGAAAAAGAAGAATCCTGACCTAAACTCTATCCGGCATCAGGCGCGCATAGGCGTGGACGGGGCTTGGGACCGGCGCCTTGGTGGCGGGGAGGGAGATCGGCACCGCCACCGTCTCGTGCACGGTTTTCTTCAGGCGCGACACCAGGGCCACCAAAATCCAGAACCCTTCGAAATAGGCCATGCTGAGCGCGGCGCCGGAGACCATGTAGACGATGATCGAGATTTGCAGCATGCGGGCGAGGTCGCCGGCCCAGGCGAGGTCGGGGTGTTTTTTGGCGATGCGCGCGATGGCGCCGCAGTTGAACACGGTGACGGCGAGCACGAGCATGAACAGGGCAAGGCCGAGGATGCCGAGGTCGCCCAGCACCTCGAAATAGATGCTGTGGGCGGCGTGGGCGTAGTCATCCGCTGCGGGCGTTTTGATGAAGGACATCACGCTGTCGATCGAGGTGATATAGCGGCTCCAGACCGGGTAGCGCTGCACGGCGTGAAAGCCGCCGCCGAAGATGGGGCTGTCTATGGCGATGAGGGTGCTGACCTTCCAGGCGATGACGCGGCCCATGAACGAGCCGTTGTCGCTGGCGTCCTTGATGGTGTCGATGCGGCTGAACCAGTCGTCGGAGGCGAGGAAATACATGGCGACGGCCGCCACCACGGCCAGCGAGATGGCCGGCAGCTTGTTGCGGCTGTTGATGACGAAAAAGGCGAACAGCACGAGCAGGCCGATGAAGCCGCCGCGGGAGAAGGTGCCCACCACGCAGACGAGGCTGATAACAAGGGCGGTCATGAAGGCCACGCGCATCTGGCGCAGGGCGGAGTACCGGGAGAGGTAGTAGAGCGGCGGCACGATCAGCAGGGCGGCGAGGGCGATCGAGTTGTTGTCGCCGATGCCGCCGGTGCCGATGATCTTGTGGCCGCCACCGCTTACGGCATATTCGAGTCCCTCGATCACGCTGGTGAAGCCGATGGCGACGCATAATGCGATCACGGTCATGTGGATGCGATGGCGGCTCCACATGAGGCCCATGATGAGGGCGGCGAGGACGAATTCCTTGATCAGCTTCTGATAAAGGTCGCTGCCGTCGTCACTGGGGATGATGGCGAAATATTCGGAGGCGGTGCCGACGAGGGCGAGCAGGATGATCAGCACGACGGTGGCGTCGACGTAGAACTTCTTCTTTTCCCGGTTGAGGAACAGCACCAACACCGTGAGGCCGGCGGCGATCTTGTTGAAGGGCACGCCGGCCATGAACCCGTAAAGCCGCTCGTTGGGCGAGACCAGGGCCACCCAGATCCAAAGCAGCACGCCGATATGGGCGGACCACAGGGCGACCGGGAACAGCACCACCCAGACCATGGCGAAAGCGAGGTCGCGCATCGATCAGGTTCCGTCTTTGCTCAGATAGGCGGCCGGCCGTCGCTTCGGTTTGGGCGGGGTGACGGTTTCGACGAAGCGGTAAGGCCCCACCATCGGCTCGTCTGGTTTGCGCGTGTCGTTCTTCAGGCTGGTGACCACGAGGATCACGATTGCGATGGCGTTGCAGAGAAAAAACAGCGCTTCCATGTCAGTCTTTTCCTTCACCCTCGAACAGGGCGGCGTATTGCCTGAACATGGCGGCTTCGGTGTAGGTTTCGCGCACCTGGGCGCGGTTGGCCTGGCCCACGCGTTGCCGCGCACCGGGATCGCGTAGCAGATTGCGCAGGCTGTCTGCCAGCGCCGTGTCGTCGCACGCCGCCAGATAGGGGGCGTTGTCGGCCGACAGCATGCCGGCCACGTCGCCCACGCGGGTGGCGGCGATGGGCAGCCCGGCGGCCATGGCTTCGAGGACGGAAATCGGCATCTGCTCGGTGTCGGACGACAGGGCGAAGACGTCGAAATCGCGGTAGGCGGCGGCGGGGTCGGGGCGGTGGCCGGTGAAGGTGGTTTGGGCGGCGATGCCGAGCTGGGCGGCGAGGGCTTCGAGGGCGGCGCGCTCGGGGCCGTCGCCCACGATCATCAGGCGGGCATTGTCCGTGGCGCTCACCTGGGCGAAGGCGCGGAGGAGGCGGGCCAGATTCTTCTCGCGGCGCAAGGCGGCGACGGTTCCGATCACGGGGATGTCGTGCGGCAGCGGCGGGGCGGAGAAGCGGCCGGCATCGACGCCGTTGGGGATGTAGCGCAGCTGGGAGGCGGGCAGCCGCCAGATATCGGTGGCGATGGCGAGCAGCGTGCGGGACGGCAGAACGGTGATGCAGCGCCGCAGCGCCAGCCGGCGCGTCCAGACGCGGCGTGGCAGCTGGGTGCTGCGCTCCTCCGGGCCGAACCCGTCCTCGACATGAACGTGGCGGGCCAGGGGCCGCACGGCGTTGGCGAGCGCCCACTCGATCGAGCCCCAGTTGCTGGTGATCAGTGTCTGCGGCGCGAGGGCCTTGAGGGCGGCACGGAACCGTTGCGGGTTGCCGAGCGTGTCGCCCTTGCGGATATCGATCTGCGGGAAGGTGATGGACAGGCTTGGATCGAGCCGCTCCCGGCAGGTGGTGTTGCCGTCCATCGCCACGATCGCGTGCCGCCAGCGGTTGCCGAAATGGTTGGCGATGGCGCAGAAGCGCGCTTGTGCGCCACCCACGGCGAAGGTGGCATACACGTGCAGTAGAAGCGGTTTCATCTGCCCGCGTAGACCTGGCCCGCGTAGACTTGGCCCGTATAGACATGCCCTGCATGGACCCGATTGGCATGCACGATGATGGGATCGCCGGTGGCGCGCTTGATGCGCCGTTTGCCGGTGCCTTCGTTCCACAGAAAGCGTGCGGACTGCGGGTGATACCGCAGCGGCCTGCAAAGGGCGTGGGCGGCTGTATCAGGGTCGATCACGCAGGCCAGGGTCTGACCCGGGACCGACTTCAACGCTTCCGCATGAACGCGCGAGATGTAGCCCGCACCCACCAGAGCAATACGACTCATGCTGAAAGCCTTGTCTAAAATGACGCCTGGAAAACGTATGTGTCAGAGCGACTTATAGCCGAACGGCGCGGCACAAACCGGCCGGTCCGGCCGGATCTCGCTCTCAATACAGAGTTGAGCCTGGGGAGGACAACCCAAAACGGTCGCTTTCCCCGCTACGCCGCGAGGGCTTCGGGCACCGCCTCGTTGGTCTGGGCCAAGGCCTGCTCCATCAGGAACCCCTCGAACACCAGCAGCAGCCACAGCACGGCGCTATGGTCGAAATGGCCGCCGGCATGCGCGTCGATCAGCCGTGCGATGCCGGTCGGGTTGAACAGGCCGCTTTCAATCATGGCGGGGCCGAGCAGCCGCGCCCGCATCCGGCCGGCATGGGCGCGGAACAGCCCGGCCAGAGACGTCGCAAATCCTTGTTTGGGGCGATACAGAATTTCGTGCGGCACCGCGTCCTCCAGGGCCCGCTTGAGGATGTATTTACCGGAATTGCCGCGCAGTTTGAGTTCCGCCGGCAGGTTCAGCCCCCAGGCCACGAACGCCGGATCCAGAAACGGCGCCCGCACCTCCAGCGAATTCGCCATGCTGGTGCGGTCCACCTTGGTGAGGATGTCACCCACCAGGTAGGTGTGCAGATCCACATACTGCGCCTGTACCAACGCATCGTCCGAGGGGCAGCGCTCCATCAGGGCTGCGATGCGGGCATGCGGGTCGTGCCCGTCCAGCGCCGCATTGAGATAAGCCGAGAAGATCGCACGGCGCTGCACCTGGTGGGTTTTGGTGACCATCCGCGCATAGCCCATCGCCGAGTCCAGGCTGAGCTCCGTCAGTGTATGCTTGGCGCGCAGAAAACGCGGGGCGCGGTCGAGCTTGGGATACACCGACGCCAGCCTTCCCAGAACCTGGCGGCGCAACGGCCCCGGAATATGCCGCCGCACCCCCTCCGTCAGGCTGTGCCAGCGCGTGCGGCGGTAGCCTGCGAACACCTCGTCGCCGCCATCGCCGGACAGTGCCACCGTGACATGGCGTCGCGCCAGCGCGCACACGCTGTTGGTGGGCACCGAGGAGGTGTCGCCGAACGGCTCGCCGAAGATCACCGCCTGCAGCCGGGCCGCGTCGATCATATCCACCGCGGCGGCGCGTTCGTTATGCTGATCGGTGTGATAGCGCGCGGCCATCATCTTGGCGAATGGCGTCTCGTCCTCGGAGCCCTCGAAGCCGATGGTGAAGGTGGTCAGTGCCTCGCCGCGCACTGCCGCGGTTTCGCCGCGCATGCCCGCCGCCGTCGCCACCACGGCCGAGCTGTCGACGCCGCCGGACAGAAAGGCGCCCAGCGGCACGTCCGACGCCAGGCGAAGACGAACGGCGCGATCGAGATGCGCGCGCAGCGCCACCCTCGCATCCGCCTCCGAGATCACCTGCGGGGCGATCGGCACATCCCAGTAGCGCTGCGGCCCCCGCGTGGACCCATCGCGCGCGATCAACAGGAAATGCGCCGCCTCCAGCTTCTGGATGCCGCGATAGATGGTGTGGGGATCCGGCACATAGCCAAACGTGAAGAAATCGTCGATCGCCTGGGGTGACAGGCTACGATCGACACTGGGGACCGGCGAAAATGCCTTCAACTCGGAGGCGAAGGCCAGCCCGCCATCGGGCAGCATCGCGTAATGCATCGGTTTCTTGCCGAGCCTGTCGCGCGCCATGAAGAACTGCCCGCGATTGCGGTCCCACAGTGCGAAGGCGAACATGCCGTCGATATGCTGCAGGCAATCCGGCCCCCAGCTTTCCCAGGCATGCACGATCGCCTCGGTGTCCGAATGATCGCTATGGAAAACATGGCCCAGCGCCTGCAGCTTCGGCCACAGCTCGCGGAAATTGTAAATCATGCCGTTGAACACGATCACCACGGAGCGATCCTCGTTGAACATCGGCTGATGCCCGCCTTCGAGGTCGATGATCGACAGCCGGCGATGGCCGAACCCCACCCCGGGCTCCACGTGATACCCATCGCCATCCGGCCCGCGCGCGGCCAGCGCGGTGTTCATGCGTGCGAGCAGCGCCGCATCGATGGGCGCGCCATCAGGCCGGAACAGGCCTGTGATTCCACACATCACTCTCTCCTACACCACGTCGATGTTTGTGCACGCACGCGCTTTGGCCCATGGTCATGTATCATTCCAAGGCTGAAGCTGCCAGGAGAGCGCGTTGTGATCCCATCCTGGCTGCTGCCCGTTCCGGCGCTTCTGGGGCTGCTCTGCATGCCCGCGGCGGCACGCACCCTCACCGTGGGCGCCGGGCGCGACTACCCTTCGCTCGCCGCCGCCCTGGCCGTGGCCCAACCCTTCGACCATGTCAGCCTCGCCCCCGGCCGCCACGCCGACTGCGCCAGCATCCGCACAGACGACCTGGTCATCGAAGGCGCCGCGCAAGGCGGTGCCGAATCCGTGGTGCTCGACGGTGTCGCCTGCGAGGGCAAGGCCGCCTTCGTGGTCCACGCCAACCGCATCACCATCCGCAACATGACGCTGGCCCACATTCGCGTGCCGAGCGGCAACGGCGCCGGCATCCGCCCCGAGGGCATCGACCTTCTGGTCGAACGCGTGCGTTTCATCGAAAACGAGAACGGCATCCTCGCCGCCCCCAGCCCGGAATCCACCATCATCGTCCGCGACAGCCTGTTCGAGCGCAACGGCGTCTGCAATCCGCTCTGCGCCCACGGCATCTACGTCAACGCGCTGACGTTGCTGCGCGTCGAACGCAGCCGGTTCTTCGAAACCCATGTCGGCCACCACATCAAGTCCCGCGCGCCCCGCACCGAGGTGATCGACTGCGAGCTGATCGACGGCGACCGCGGCACGTCCAGCTATCAGATCGACCTTCCGAACGGCGGCGCGCTGCGGGCCCAGGGCAACCGCATCCAGAAGGGTCCACGCTCCGACAACCCCAAGAGCGTGATCATTCTCGGCGAGGAGGGCGTGACCCAGCCGCCTGGCGAAATTCTCATCGCCGACAACATCCTGACCGTGGATGGCCTGTCGGACGTGGTCTTCGTCCGCAACGACACCCCCGTGGCCGCCAGCCTCCGCAACAACAAGATCCCCCGCGCGGTAAAGCCTTTGGTCGGTCTCGGCAGCAGCCACTGACAGAAGGCCGTCCAAGGCTCAACCTCACCTTCCGCAGGTGGTAATTCCATCTATGCAACAAGATGATCGTCTGATAGCAGCGGAGTAAAAAAAATTCGGGAGCCAGCGTTCGTGGTGAAAAATGTTGTCGCTGTTGTGTTGTTCGGCATGCTCGTCGCGGCCTGTTCGCCGTCTTCCACCCAAGGTGTGGTGCGCGGCCGAGCGGCGAGTTCAGGCCCGTTCGGCCTGATGCGCACCGACGATATTACGGTCGACACCTCCTCCGCCTTCAAAGGCCAGGGCCGTGTGATGGTGGGCAGTTTCCTCGTGGGGTTCTCGACCTACGACACCGCATCCTCCAAATCCGGCCGCTACGGCAACGCGGCGCGCAACACGCTGGCGGGGGTCGATCAGGCGGTGATGCAGCGTGTGGTGGACGACGCCTATGCCAGCCTGGTCGCCAGCCTCAAGGCGCAGGGCTACACCGTGGTGGACCGTGCCGAACTGCTGGCGGCGCCGGGCTTTGCCACAACCAAATCCTATCCCAATCCCTATGAGGATTCGTCGGGCAGCCTGTTCGGCACGTCCAGCCGGGTGTCCTATCTGTCGCCCACAGGGTTCGGCGACACCAAGGTCTTCCTGGGTGACATCCTGGGCACAACGGGCGGCTTCGGGTCGGACAATCCGTTCATCGCGGCGGCCAACTACACGAAGGCGAGCGGCACCAGGGTGATCCACGCCGCCTATGTGCTGGGCTTCGTGAACGCCGCGCCGGGCATGAAGCTCACCGCCATGGTGGAAGTCGGCCAAGGCGTCACGGCCAAGCCGTCAGCGACCAAGCTTGGCATGCTGGCAGACACCGGCGGGTTCGGCGCCAGCAACGGCACGTTGGCCCTGGGCCAGCCGATCACCTCGGATCGGGAGTTCGCCACCATCACCAACAGCACCACCAACGGAGCGCTGGCCGCCGAGGTTGCCGTGAATGTCTTTTCCAGTCTGGCCGGTGTCGGCGGCAGCACGGCGCGGGATTTCACGTTCATGGCGCGGCCAGCGGATTACGCAGCGGCCGCGGCCGATGTGCTGGGCCAGGTCAACACCGGCTTTGTCGCCAAAATGGTCAGCCTACGGTAGCACCGCACGCTCGCGATCGGCCGCGATGCCCATGCGACAACAGCGGTGTTCGTGCAAAACGGCGCCGTTGTTTTCGTGTGTCACGCGCACGAATAATTAACCTTTGGGGTCTAACACTGTCCTGGTGCTTGCCGCACACGCGGGATTGCGGCTTCGGCGGAGAAGCAGCCAGTGCGACTACGCGTACTCATTGTCGAGGATGACCCTGTGCAGCGCGCGGTTCTCGCCGCGTTCCTGCAGGCCCAAGGCCATTATGTCGACACGTCCGAAGACGGATTGGACGCGCTGCGCAAGGGCCGCCTGGGCTGGTTTCACGTGGTCATCATGGATTACGGCCTGCCGGAGATCGACGGGCTGGCCGCCGCCAGGCTGATCGGCGACTGTGTGGGCGGCGACAGACGGCCGATCCTCATTGCACTGAGTGCCACGATCGACGCGCTGATGGGAAATGCGGCGGGGCCCGAGATTGTGTTCGATGCGCTGGTTCAAAAGCCGTGGCAGCCTGACGCATTGCTGGAGACGATTGCCGATTGTTGCAGGCGGCGTGGCGCAGACCCGCGCCAGGCGGCGCCTGCGGCTGAGAACCCCATGTTGCAGCCTGGCGCTCAGGACGGGCCGACCGCGCCTGACGCCGTGCGCATTCTGGTGGTCGACGACGACGATCTCTTTCGCAGTGTGGTCGTGGCGGCCCTGGGATCCCAGGGGTTTCGGATCGATACCGCGGCGCAGGGGCTGGAGGCTTTGCGCATGATCGGCCGGTCACATTACGACGTCGCGATTCTCGACTACCATCTGCCGGAGATCGACGGTCTGGCGATCGCGCGGCTGACACACGAACTCGTGCCGGGCCCACAGCGCCCGCGGTTGATTGGCCTGACCTCGTCCCCCCAGGACCTCAACCATCGCGAGGCCGGATCGGTGAGCGCGTTCGATGAGGTCATTCTCAAGTCATCCGATCTGCACGACCTTATCTCCACCGTTCACCTTTGCATCGCCTACAGACAGGCACGATCCACGTCGGCTGGCGTGAACATCCTCGATCTGGCCACCGTGATGGCGCCGCAATGACGTCGGATATGACATCAGACCAGGCAGGATCGGCGTCGTTGATCTTCAATGCGGTGGCGTTCGAGCGGACCAGCTCCTATCTCTCGCCCGATGCCGTTGCCTCATATCTCGAAACGTTCGCGCAGCGCTGCCACACCCTGATGCAGGACCTCGATACATCTGGCGCGTTGGCGCGCGACGGTGAACGGCTGGCCGAAGCGGCCCATATTCTTGCAGGCTGCGTGGGCATGTTCGGCTTCGAGCGGCTCGCCGTCATCAGTCGACGCTTCGAGCCCATGGCAAAATGCGGGGCGGCGGACGAGCCGGACCTTGCCGCGCTTCGCTGCGCCCTCCGCGCCACGACTGAAACCCTGAGGCGGCTTGAGCACGATCCGACCTGATGGATCAGATCGGATATTGTTCTTGATCTGCGGACTGCCTGACAACACCGCAGCCCATCTGTCATGAACAGCGCACCGGAATAGACATTCCGTGCCGCTTCCGGCCAACGGGCATCCCCAATTCTTAATCGAATATTTCCGTTTGCCTGAGACACTCGGCCAAGAAACTTCAAAGATAGAACGATGCAGGACCAACTGGCTGCACAAGGCCGGCCGGCGGCAACGAGGCCACCGGGAGATGGGGCACGGCACAAAAATCCCACATTCCCGACCCGGGCATTGCGGAAACGGCCGCATTTTCGGCCACTCGTCGTCATGGTGTTTTGCTGGCTGATGCTGCTGGGTTTTCAGGCCTGGCGTGAGTGGATTGCCTATTCCGAACAGATGCGCGAGACCAAGGCGTCGCTGACGAACCTTGCCAGCGCCCTCGCGCAGCACGCCGGGGACACGGTCGAAATCGCCGATACCGCGGTTCTCAGTCTTGTCGGCCGCATTGAAACCATCGGCGTCTCGCCTGAACGCCTCGGGGCAATCGAGGCGGAGCTTGCAGCACAGGTCGCCAATGGAACGCGCTACAACGCTCTCACCGTGGTGAACGCGGACGGCTCCTGGCTGGTCGGCTCCAATCCAGTCAGCGCAATCAATCTTGCCGATCGCGCCTATTTTCGCCATCACCGCGACAATCCCGGCCGCGAAGCATTCGTGGGACCTCCGATCCGAAGCCGCGTCACCGACCAATGGGTCATCACGGTATCCCGCCGGTTTCAATCAAACGATGGCGGCTTTGCGGGGGTGGTGGTCGCCAATATCCCACTCACGTATTTCGTGGACCACTACGCCATCATGGGGTCGCCGCACGATTTGTTTGAAACTGCACGCTAAGCGGCTCGGGCCTGGAACGGGAAGCGAACATCGCGGAGCGGGCGGAAGCTGACGTCTAGATTGGCGTTGTCCCAGACATAGTCGCCGGTCAGCGCGATGTGCTCCCAGCCGAGCGGGGCGACATGGGCCATCAGGTCGTCCGGCAGATAGACGCCTTGGGCGCGGAGATGCTGGGCGGCGCGGTCCAGATAGACCGTGTTCCAGTGGACGATGGCCGCGGTTAGCACGCTCAGCCCCGATGCGCGAAAGCCCTGGTTCTCGAAAGTGCGGTCCCGGATCTCGCCCTGGCGGTGGAAGAAGATGGCGCGGCGAAGCGCATTGCTGGCCTCGCCCTTGTTCAGGCCAGCGTGGCTGCGCTGGCGCAGCGTGGGATCAGAGAGCCATTGCAGCGTGAACAGCGTCCGCTCGGTCCGGCCGAGCGCACGTAGCGCCCGTGACAGCGCGTTGCCCAAGCCAGCAGCAGACAGCTTGCGCAGGATCACCGACGCAATGGTTGTCCCCGCTTCGATCGACTGTTTGAGGCGCATCAGCTCGGGCCATTGCGCGATGATCGCGGCGACGTCTACCGCGTCACCAATCAGCGGCTCCAGCAACGGGTACGTCCCCGGCTTCTCGAT
>JANYFG010000073.1 GCA_025362815.1 Rhodospirillales bacterium | reverse complement strand
CGTCCGACGCACGCGGGTCGAATGTTTGGGCGTGCGATCTATTTCGAGATGGCGATGACCCGGAAGGTGTTGGGGACGGTGGTGTTGGCTGAGTAGGGCGAGGTGAGGGTGTTGATCTTCTTGTCGGCGTTTGCGGAGCCTTCGGCGACCATAGTGTAGATCTTCTGGTTTTCGTGATCCATGGCGATCACCTTGGCGTTGTTATAGGTGGCCAGCGTCTCGAGGATCTTGAAGCTGTCGGGTGACAGCATCTGCGCCACGGTGAGGTTGGCATGCACGCCGTTGGTGCTGAACAGGCGATGCGTGGGCTCGTCGTAAGCGAGGCCGTCGGAGCCGTCGCCGATTTCGGCGGACCAGATCGTGGCGCCGGTGTCGGTGTTGAGCACGACAAGGGCGGCCTTGACGGTGCCCAAAGCGCGGCAGGAGACGAAGAGGCGCTTGGCGCGGGCATCGACCTCGATCATCGTGGGCTTGGCGCAGGCGGGCGACGACCAGGTGGCGGTGACGGTGTTCACCTTGGTGTCGATGACGAAGATCTTGCCCTCGGTCTGGCCGGCCAGATAGAGCTTGCCCGCGCCATCGGCCACGGCACCTTCGGCCTTCTTGGTGGCGACGGGGATGGTGGCGACCACCTTCATCGTGGCGGGATCGACCACCAGCACCGGCGTGTTGTCCTTGTCCGGCTCGGTATTGAAGAACAGGTGCTTGCTGGCGGGGTCGTAATGGCTGGTGTCGATGCCGGGGGCGAGCTTGACCGTCTCGCCCATTGCGAGCGTGGACAGCTTGAAGGGCGTGGCGGTGCCGTCTTCGCTGTTGACGACGCCCAGGTCCATCTCGGCGATGATCGTGGCGCCGTTGGCGCTGTGTTCGGCGGTGCCGGGCAGCGTGGTGACGAGTTTCTGGGCCACGGGATCGAACACCTGCAGGCCCTCGCCGCGATGGCCGAGGAAGAGATGCTTGTTGGTGGAATCATAGGTGATGTAGTCGTAGCCTGAGGTTTTGCTGGGGATGGCGGTGACGGTTTCGGTGTGCCAGCCGTCGAATGCCAGCGCGGGCCTGGCCGCGACGGACACCAGCGCGGGCGTGGCCGCCAGCAGTGTTGCGGCGAGCATCGCGTTTCGGATCAGCATGGCGTTTCCCCGTGTTTATTGGTTTCGGTGCACGATAGTCGGCCTCAGCCGGGCGTGTCGATATCCTCGAGGCTGAACTGTGCGGCCTCCTCGTCGTAGCTGAACAATTCGGCGTAACGGCCATAGGCGATGGCGGTGCGCAGCGTGTCCTCGGCGTAGTCGGGCGACATGTGGTCTTCCAGCTCGTCGCGGAAGCGGACGGCCGACGCGCGGTGGTTCCAGCGTTCGTCCAGCGTGCGGCGGATGGCGGCGACGAGGGGGACGTGGGTGCGCAAGGCGGCGGCAAAGATGGCCTTTCGTTCGTCTGTGTCGGACAGGGCGAAGTGCTTGCCGGCGTCGGTAACGACGATGTCGCCGTCGGCGAGATCGGCGAGGTGGAGGAGCTGCAGGGCCTCGCCCATCGGCAGAAGCTCGTCGGCTTCGAGTTGCAGGGCGCCGGCCAGAGCGGGCAGGTCGGCGCGGCCATTGTAGGGGGCGCCGGCGAGGGTTTCGAGAAGGCCTGCGAGAAGGTTGGTGGAGACCGGCGCCAGGGGGGTGGCGAAACCGGCCTCGGCGGCGGGGGTGGGGACGGCGGCGAGCGGTTTGGTGGGGCGGCGGGTCATCAGCGCGTAGATGTCGTCCACCATCTGGCGGAACGCGGTGTCGAGCCGGTTGCGGGGGTGGGGGAACGGGACGATGAGCTCGCTGGCGACGCGGCCGGGGTTTGAGGAGAACACCAGGATGCGGTCGCACATCAGCACCGCCTCCTCGATGTTGTGGGTGACCATGAGGACGGATTTGATGGGCAGCTTGCCTTCCATCCACAGGTCGATGAGGTCGGTGCGAAGTGTCTCGGCGGTGAGCACGTCGAGCGCGGAGAAGGGCTCGTCCATCAGCAGCGGGTCGGGGTGGACGACCAGCGCGCGGGCGAGGCCCACGCGTTGGCGCATGCCGCCGGAGAGTTCTTTCGGATAGGCGCTTTCGTAGCCGCCGAGGCCGATGAGGTCGATGGCGGTCTCGGCACGGGATTCGCGTTCGGCGCGGGGGATGCCCTGGGCCTCGAGGCCGAGCTCGACGTTTTCCTGAACGGTGAGCCACGGGAAGAGGGCGAAGCTTTGGAAGACCATGGCAACGCCGTCGGCCGGGCCGTGCAGGTCTTCACCGCGCCATTTCACCTGGCCGGCGGTGGGGGTGAGGAGGCCCGAGACGATGCGCAGGAGGGTGGACTTGCCGGAGCCGGAGCGGCCGAGAAGGGCCACGATCTCGCCGCTGGCCAGCGTGAGATTGACGTCGTCGAGCACCAGAAGGTCGGACGTGCTGTCCTTGTGGTAGGACTGCCGGCAGCCGCGGATTTCGACGAGAGGGGTTTTGGCGGGCGATTTCGCGGGCGCCTTGGGGGTCAGGCCATCCATTATAGATACCTCAAAGTGTGAGACGGCGGGTGGCGAAGGCGTAGAGCGGCCGCCAGAGCACGCGGTTGAAGGCGAGCACGAAGAGCGACATGACGGCGACGCCGAGGACGACATGGGCGAAATTGCCCTCGTCAGTCGCTTGGGCAATGTAGGCGCCGAGGCCGTGCGCCTTGAGTTTGGTGTCACCCCAGGAGGCGACCTCGGCCACGATGGCGGCGTTCCAGGACCCGCCGGACGCGGTGATGGCGCCGGTGACGTAGTAGGGGAAGATGCCGGGCAGGATGACGCGGCGCCACCAGAGGAAGCCGCCGACGCGGAAGTTCAGTGCCGCCTCCTGCAGGTCTGACGGGAAGGCGGAGGCGCCGGCGATGATGTTGAACAGGATGTACCACTGGGTGCCGAGGATCATCAGCGGCGTGAGCCAAAGGTCCGAATTGCCGTGGAAGCGGACGATCAGGATGACGAAGACGGGAAAGAACAGGTTGGCGGGAAAGGCTGCGGCGAACTGGACGACGACCTGGACGCGTTGGGCCCAGGCGGGACGCAGGCCGATCCAGACACCGATGGGCACCCAGAGCAGACTGGCCAGCGCGATGAGGACGATCACGCGCAGCAACGTGATGCAGCCGAGGCCGAGGGTTTCGAGCAGGTCCGACAGGCCGACATCGTGGAGGATGACGTAGGAGACGATGGCGTAGATCGCCGCGGCCGCCACGAGCACGGAGACGGCGATGAACACCATGTCGCCGGAGCGGGAGGACCGGGGGGCGCGGGCGGCGCGGCGTTTTGTCGGCAGCTGCATGCGCAGCCGGCCGATGACGCCGAACGCGTTCGAGACGGCGTCTCCGGCGAGGCTGAGTACACGGGTGCGGCGCAGGAGTTTCAGCACCCAGGGGTCTTCTGGCGCGATGGTGGCGGTGAGTTCGACGCGGAACTTGGCGGACCAGGCGACGAGCGGGCGGAAGAGGAGCTGGTCGTACGCAAGGATGACGACGAACATCGCCAGGATGGCATACCAGATGGCGCTCATGTCGCGCTGGTCGAGCGCGGTTGCGACGTAGCTGCCGATGCCGGGGAGTTTCCAGCTTTGGTCGCCGATGGTGATGGCCTCGGAGGCGACGACGAAGAACCAGCCGCCGGACATGGACAGCATCATGTTCCAGACGAGGCCCGGCATGGCGAAGGGGACTTCGAGCTTCCAGAAGCGCTGCCAGCCGGAGAGGCGGAAGGCGCGGGTGGCCTCCACCAGGTCGTTCGGCAGGGTGGTGAGCGACTGATACATGGAAAACGCCATGTTCCAGGCCTGGCTGGTGAACACGGCGAAGATGGCGGCGAGTTCGAGCCCTGCGACGCGGCCGGGGAACAGGCTCATGAAAAAGGCGGTGGTGAAGGTGAGGAAGCCCAGGATGGGCACGGATTGCAGGATGTCGAGGATGGGCACCAGCACCAGCCCGGCGCGCCTGCTTTTGGCGGCGAGCGGGGCGAAGGTGAAGGTGAACAGCAGCGAGGCCGCAAGCGCCGCGAACATGCGCATGGTGGTGCGCAGGGCGTATTCCGGCAGGTTCGCGGGGTCCAGCGTGACGACGGTGGCGTTGGGGGCGTCGATCGGCTTGAAGGTTTCGGGCGTGACCTGCACGAGCGCCAGAATGCCGGCGAACACGCAGGCGATGGCCAGCATGTCCCACGCGTTGGGCAGGCGGCGGCCGGCGGTGAGCGAGGCGGGAGCGGTCGTGCGCATGGGAAAGACCTGGAAATACGGCGCCGGTCGCGGGGCGCAGGGGGCAAGAAAGCGGGTGGTTCAATCCCTATAGCGTGTCTTCGGTCAGGGGCGTGGCAGTTTTGTGAATTGCTTCCGTGGTGTGCGCGCCGATGTTCCGAACGCCGGTGCTGCCGAACCCACCGGTGCCGCGTTGGGTGGCGGGAAGGGTTTCGACCTCCTGCCATTGCGCGCGCAGAACGGGGGCGAGCACGGCCTGAGCGATGCGCATGCCGCGCGTGACGACGAACGCGGCGGCTCCGGCGTTCAGCAGGATGATGCCGATTTCGCCGCGATAATCCTCGTCGATGGTGCCGGGGCTGTTGGCGAGCATGATGCCCTGTTTCAGGGCGAGGCCGGAGCGGGGGCGGATTTGCAGTTCGTGCGCGGGCGGCAGGGCCACGGCGAGGCCGGTGGGGATGAGGGCGCGGGCGCCGGGTTCCAGCGTGATGTCGGTGGTGACGGCGGCCAGCAGGTCCATGCCGGCGGCCCCCGCGGTGGCGTAATGCGGCAGGTCCAGCCCTTCGGCGTGTGAAAGCCGCATGATCTGGATGGTGGTGGCCGGCATCGCGGCGGTCATGCGAAGACCTCGGCCATGCGGTGTGCGAGGCGGGCGGCCACGTCGGCCTTGGCCAGGCGGGGCCAGTTCTCGATGCCAAATTCGGTGATCAGATGCACTTCGTTCTCGGCGCCGCCCATGATGTTCGTCCCCTCCCCCACATCGTTGGCCACGATCCAGTCGCAGCCTTTGCGCAGGCGCTTGGCGGTGGCGTGGGCGATGACGTCGTGGGTTTCGGCGGCGAACCCCACCACCAGGCGGGGGCGTGGGGTGGCGTGGGCGATGGTGGCGAGGATGTCGGGGTTGAGCACCAGCGCCAGCGCGGGGGGCGCGGCACCCGGGGTCTTTTTCAGTTTCAGGCCGGCCGCCTCGGTGCGCCAGTCGGCCACGGCCGCGGCGAAGACGGCGATATCGGCCGGCAGGGCCTGCGTGCAGGCGGCGAGCATGTCGGCGGCGGTCTCGACGGCGACGAGGTCGACCCCTGGGGGGGTGGGGATGGCGACGGGGCCGCTGACCAGTGTGACGCGGGCGCCGAGGGCGGCCAGGGCGCCGGCGATGGCGTGGCCCTGGCGGCCGGAGCTGCGGTTGGCGATGTAGCGAACCGGGTCGATCGGCTCATGCGTGGGGCCGCTGGTGACGAGCGCGTGGCGGCCGGCAAGCGGTGTGGGCGCGAGGAGCAGGCTTTCGATGGCGGCCAGGATGGCGGCGGGCTCGGCCAGCCGGCCGAACCCGAATTCGTTGCAGGCCATCACGCCTTCGTCGGGCCCGACCACCGCCACGTGGCGGTCGCGCAGGGTTTGCATGTTGGCCACCGTGGCCGCGTGCTCCCACATACGCACGTTCATGGCGGGCGCCACCAGCACCCGCTTGTCGGTGGCCAACAGCAGCGTGGTGGCGAGGTCGGACGCAAGGCCGTGCGCCATCTTGGCCAGGATGTCGGCCGAGGCGGGGGCGACGACGACCAGATCGGCGGCGCGGGAGAGCTGGATATGGCCCATCTCGCTTTCGTCGGTCAGGGAGAACAGGTCGGCATGGACCTTTTCTTCCGTCAGCGCCTGCAGGGACAGGGGGGTGACGAAATGCGCGCCGCCCGCGGTGAGCACGGCACTGACCGCGCACCCGGATCTCCGCAGCAGGCGGACGAGTTCGAGCGATTTATAGGCCGCGATGCCGCCGGACACGATCAGGAGGATACGCTTGCCCGCGAGGCTCACAGACGCCAGCCGGTGTGGATGGCGGCGATCCCGCCGGACAGGTTCTTGAACGCCACGCGGGCGAGGCCGGCGTCGCGCATCATGGCGGCCAGGGTTTCCTGATCCGGGAACATGCGGATGCTCTCGGCAAGGTATTGGTAGCTGTCGGCGTCGCCGGCGATGGCCTGGCCGAGGCGGGGCAGGACCTGGAACGACCAGGCTTTATACACCGGCTCCAGCGCCGCGACCTGAACGCGGGAGAATTCCAGGCAGGCGAAGCGGCCGCCGGGTTTGAGCACGCGGCGGGCCTCCGCCAGCACGGCGGCCTTGTCGGTGCAGTTGCGCAGGCCGAACGCCATCGAGACGCGGTCCACCGAGCGGTCTGGCAGCGGCAGTTTCTCGGCGTCGGCGGTGAGGAAGGTGAGGTTGCCCACGAGCCCGCGGGCGATGGCACGGTCGCGGCCGACGGCGAGCATGGAGGGGTTGATGTCGGACAGGATGGCCGGGCCGCCGCCGGAGGCGAGCCAGCCGAACGAGATGTCGCCGGTGCCGCCGGCGAGGTCGAGCAGGGTGTGGTGCCGGGAGGGCGCCAGGGTGGTGTTGAACACGCGCTTCCACAGGCGGTGGATGCCCAGGCTCATGAGATCGTTCATGAGATCGTATTTCGGCGCCACGCTGTCGAACACGGCGCGCACCATGGGCTTCTTGTCGGCCAGGGGCACCTGGCGGAAGCCGAAATCGATCGAGGCGGTATGGTCTGGTTTGTCGCTCATGACAGGCAGTGTATAGCCACTATTTCGTATGCCGGAACTCCCCGAAGTCGAGACCGTGATGCAGGGCCTGAGCGCCCGGCTGCTGGGCCGCACGATCCGCCGCGCCCAGGTGCACCGGCCGGATCTGCGCTGGCCGTTTCCGGAGGGCCTCGCCGAGGTTCTGACGGGCGCGCGGATCACGGGTTTCCGGCGGCGGGCGAAATACATCCTGATGCGGCTGGAGGGGCGGCCATCGGTGCTGATCCATCTCGGCATGTCCGGCCGGATGAACATCTCCACGGCTGGCCGAAACGACATTCCTCTGCACGAGCACCTGACGATCGAGACGGATGACGGTGGGCGGGTGGGGTTCGTGGACCCGCGCCGTTTCGGGTCGGTGGATCTGGTGGCGGCGGACGCCGAGGAGGGGCACCGGCTGCTGGCGGGGCTGGGGCCGGAACCGCTGGACCGTGTGTTCGATGCCGGTCATCTCGCGCGGCGCTTTGCGGGGCGGGCCACGCCGGTGAAGTCGGCCCTGCTGGATCAGGCGAACGTGGCGGGGCTCGGCAATATATATGTGTGCGAGGCGCTGTTTCGCGCGCGCATCAGCCCCACGCGCCTGGCCGGTCGGGTGTCGCACGCGGCGATCGTGCGGCTGGTGCGCGAGATCAAGGCCACGTTGCGCGAGGCGATCGCGGCCGGCGGGTCCAGCCTGCGGGATTACGTGCAGCCTGATGGCGAGCTCGGCTATTTCCAGCATGGCTTCAAAGTCTATGCCCGCGAAGGCACCCCTTGCGAGCGCTGCCCGGGCCTGCCGGGCTGTGGCGGGATACGCCGCATCGTGCAATCCGGCCGCAGCACGTTCCATTGCGCCAGGACGCAGAAATAGGCCCGGCGTTGCCCCGCCACCGTGGAGTTGATATGCCCACATTAAAATGGACGAGGGACGACATGCCAGACCCCGAGATGATCCTCACCGAGACGCATGGCCGGGTGGCGCTGATCCGGCTCAACCGGCCCAAGGCGCTGAACGCGCTGTGCGACCAGCTGATGGCGGAACTGGGCACGGCGCTGCTGGCGTTCGACGCCGATCCCGGCATCGGGGCGATCGTTCTGACGGGCTCGGAGCGCGCGTTCGCCGCCGGCGCGGACATCAAGGAGATGAAGGATCGTAGCTTCCCGGCCGTGGTGCTGGACGATTTCATCGCCCGCTGGGAGACGATCCTGCTGGTGAAGAAACCGGTGATCGCGGCCGTGGCGGGCTTCGCGCTGGGCGGTGGCTGCGAGCTAGCGATGATGTGCGACATGATCGTGTGCGCCGATACCGCCAAGTTCGGCCAGCCCGAGATCAACCTGGGGGTGATCCCCGGGGCCGGCGGCTCGCAGCGCATGACGCGGGCGATCGGCAAATCCAAGGCGATGGACCTGATCCTGACCGGGCGCATGATGGATGCGGCCGAGGCCGAGCGCTGCAATCTGGTGAGCCGGGTGTTCCCGGCGGACACGCTGATCGACGAGGCGCTGGCCATGGGCGCGAAGATCGCGGGGCTGTCCACGGTGGCGACGGTTGTGGGCAAACAGGCCGTCAACCGCGCCTTCGAGACCACGCTGGGCGAAGGTCTGCGCGCCGAGCGTTCCTTGTTCCTGGCGCTGTTCGGCACCGCCGACCAGCGCGAGGGGATGGCGGCGTTCGCGGAAAAGCGGCCGGCGCGGTTTCATCCGGAGTGATGGGGCGCCGCTTGCCGTTTCTTGACTCTGCTGGCGGCGCTGCTTAAGACACCGGTCCCTGACCGGCCACCTCGCTGTTGGGATATCGACGGCGATGATCGCGCGCACGCTGTTCAAGGCGGGCGTTCGGTGTAGAATGACCTACTCGTAATTGTAACCTGGCCGGACCACCGGCCTTGATGGATTGAACAGAGCCCATGGCCAATAACGCCTCCGCGCGCAAGCGCATCCGCCAGATCGCTGTGCGCACCGTGCGCAATGCGGCCCGCAAGTCGCGCATGCGGACCTTCATCAAGAAGGTGGAAACCGCGATCGCTTCGGGCGACAAGGCGCAGGCGGCCGAGGCCTTGCGCCTGGCGCAGCCGGAAATGCAGCGCGCGAAAACGAAGGGCGTCATTCACCTGAACACGGTGGCGCGCAAGATCTCTCGCCTGTCCGCACGCATCAAGAGCCTCGCTTCGGCTTGATCCGTCGTTGACCGCGCGCCGCGGGGGACATTGTCCCGCGGCGCGGCGGGAATGGCTTTGTTTGTCATACGCATAACAATGTTTCGGCGGTTGTGCTGGGTGTCCAGTACAATTGACGATTTTCTGCGTCTGGATTTCGCGTTAAAAAACGTGATTGGTCTTGGCCGGTTTTGAATTGCAGGACGGCAATTTTACGCTTAATTGTTACTTTGAACTGTCCTCTGCTCTTGTCTCCGATGTGGGGCGACGCGCACCGGTGAAGCGTTCGAGCCGGCGTTTCCACGCCTGAAATCCCGGGGGATTTGAATGTCCATGGACGCATCGGAGGACGGGTCTTTGCCATCTGATCCGGCGCGCGAACGGACCACCCACGCCGAGACCGAAAGCCAGCTCGCCGTTCAGTGGGCCCGTGTGCGGGGCCGCTTGCAGAACGAGGTGGGCGACGTTGAGTATCGCACCTGGCTGCGGCAGATGACGCTGGTGGGGCTGGAGATCGACGAGATCACGGTGCGCCTGCCAACACGTTTTCTGCGCGATTGGGTACGCACCCACTACGGCGATCGTCTGACGGCGTTGTGGCTGGCGGAAAACCGGGCGGTGCGGCGGGTGGAAATCCGCGTGGGGCCGAGCGTGCAGATGGGGCTTATCCCGGATTCCGTGGCGCAAGGCACGGCCACCGCGGCGGCGGCGGGTGGGGCTGGCCCGATCGCTGGCGTTCCAGTGGCCGTCGTGCCGGCGGTGGTTGCGGCGGCCGCGCGCACCGAGGAGAAGAATGACGCGTCGCTCGACCAGCGGTTCACGTTCGACAGCTTTATCGTGGGCAAGCCCAACGAGTTCGCCTATGCCTGTGCCCGGCGCGTGGCGGAGAAGCCCGCGAGCCAGGGCTTCAATCCGTTGTTTCTGTATGGCGGCGTGGGCCTGGGCAAAACACATCTGATGCACGCCATCGCCTGGGAGCTGACGCATCCCGCGCCGCTCGCCGATGGCACGGACGATCGCCGGAAGCCGGTTTCGGTGGCCTATATGTCCGCTGAGAAATTCATGTATCGCTTCATCGCGGCCATCCGGTCGAAATCGACGATGGAGTTCAAGGAAGAGCTGCGCAGCGTCGATGTGCTGATGGTGGACGACCTGCAGTTCCTGATCGGCAAGGACGCCACGCAGGAAGAGTTCTTCCACACGTTCAACGCGCTGGTGGATGCCGGCAAGCAGATCGTGGTGTCGTCCGACAAATCGCCGTCCGATCTGTCGGGGCTGGAGGATCGGGTGCGCACCCGCCTCGGCTGCGGCATGGTGGCGGACCTGCATGCCACGACGTTCGAGCTTCGCATGTCCATCCTCGAGGCGAAGGCCACGCGGGCCGGGGTGCCGGTGCCGCACAAGGTGATGGAGTTCCTCAGCCACAAAATCACGTCCAACATCCGTGAGCTCGAGGGCGCGTTGAACCGGCTGATCGCGCACGCCAATCTGTTCGGGCGCACGGTGACGCTCGATGCCACGCAGGAAGTGCTGCACGACATTCTCAAGGCGCATGACCGCCGGGTGACGATCGAGGAAATCCAGCGCCGCGTGGCCGAGCATTACAATATCCGGCTCACCGACATGTCCTCGGCCCGCCGCGCGCGGGCGGTGGCGCGGCCGCGGCAGGTGGCGATGTATCTGGCCAAGCAGCTCACCTCCCGCTCGCTGCCCGAGATCGGGCGCAAATTTGGCAACCGCGACCATACCACCGTGATGCACGCGGTCTCGCGGGTGAGCGAGCTGATGGGGCTTGATTCGGCGTTCGGCGAGGATGTGGAGCTGTTGCGCCGGATGCTGGAATCCTGAACCGCGGCACGCCGCAAAGCGGCGTGTGCCACGCCGCGGGGCCGCGCTGGTTTTACCTGGGTTTTTCGTTATATTTAAAAGCCCGATTCGGTGTGTCCGCCGCATGACACGGCCCAGAGGATAAACGGATGAAATTCAAGGCCGATCGCGCAGTGTTGCTCAAGGCTTTGGCGCATGTCCAAAGCGTTGTGGAGAAGCGCAACACCATCCCCATCCTGGCCAACGTGATGATCGCGGTGCGCGACATCAAGCTGACGTTGACGGCCACGGACATGGAGATCGCCGTGGTGGAGGATGTGGCCGCCACGTCCATTCGCAATGGCGCCTGCACGGCGCCGGCGGCCACGCTGTACGAGATCGTGCGCCGTCTGCCGGAAGGTGCCGAGGTGGAGTTCGATCATCCCGGCGGCGAGACGCAGCTGGCCTTGCGGGCCGGGCGCTACGCCACGAGCCTGGTGGTGCTGCCGATCGACGATTTCCCGTCCATGACGGCCGGCACGCTGCCGCATAAATTCGCGGTCGAGGCGGCGGATCTGCGCGGGCTGATCGACCGCACGCGGTTTGCGATCTCCACCGAGGAGACGCGTTACTATCTCAATGGCATCTATTTCCATGCAACCGAAAGCGATGGCCAGAAGGTGCTGCGCGCGGTGGCCACGGACGGGCATCGGCTGGCGCGCGTGCAGATCGCCCTGCCCGAGGGCGCTTCAGGCATTCCCGGCGTGATCATTCCGCGCAAGACGGTGGGTGAGCTGCGCAAGCTCCTCGACGAGGCGACGGGCCCGGTGGAGATCGCGATGTCGGACACGCGGATTCAGTTCACCGTGGGCAGCATCACGCTGACGAGCAAGCTGATCGACGGCACGTTCCCCGAATACGACCGGGTGATCCCGCGCGACAACGACAAGGTGCTGCGTGTGGGCTGCAAGGATTTCGAGGCGGCGGTGGCGCGCGTTTCCGCCATTTCGTCGGAGCGGTCGCGGCCGGTGAAGATGTCGCTGGCCAAGGACCTGCTGGTGATCTCGGCCGCCTCCCCCGAGCAGGGCACGGCGAGCGAGGAGCTGGATGGCGATCGGGTGACGTATTCGGCGGGCCCGCTCGAGATCGGGTTTCAGGCACGGTATCTGAACGACATCACGGCGCAGATCGCAACCCAGGTGGAGTTCCGGTTCAGCGACGGGTCCGCCCCCACGGTGGTGCAGGACAGCGCCGACAGCTCGGCGCTGTATGTTCTGATGCCGATGCGTGTGTGATGTGAGATTGTGGGCGGCGCTGCGCTGACCCACACCACCGGCTTGCGGCTGACGCGGCTGACGTTGGGCCGCTATCGGAATTATGTCTCGCTGTCGTGGCAGCCCGGTGCGCGGATGGTTGTCGTTTCCGGCGCTAATGGCAGCGGCAAGACCAATCTGCTTGAATCGATTTCCTTTCTCGCGCCCGGGCGCGGGCTGCGCGGGGCGCGGATCGCTGAGGTGGCGATGGCGTCCACCGGGGCCTGGGGCGCGCATGGGCGGTTCGAGACGCCGGATGGGCCCGTGGAAATCGGCACCGCCACCACCGACGAGACGCCGGAGCGACGGGTGTTCCGGCTGGACGGTGTGGCGCCGCGCAACCAGGCGGAGCTGTCGGCGCGGGTGGCGGCGGTGTGGTTGACGCCGCAGATGGACCGGCTTTTTCAGGAAGGTCTGTCGGGGCGGCGGCGGTTTTTGGATCGCCTCGTCTATGCCATCGAGCCGTCGCATGCGCGCGAGGTGGCTGCCCACGATACCGCGATGGCCGGGCGCAACCGGCTGCTGTCGGAGGGGCGACGCGACCTTGCGTGGCTGGCGGGGCTTGAGGACGCGATGGCGCGCCATAGCGTGGCTGTGACGGCAGCGCGGGCGGCGTTGGTGGAGCAGCTCAATGCCGCGCTGGCCTCCGGTATCGCCGGCAGTTTTCCGGCCGCCCAGCTGAGCCTGGTGTCGCCGATCGCGGATCTGCTGGCGGACGCGCCGGCGCTGGCGGTGGAGGAACGGCTGCGCGCCGCGCTGGCGGAGGCGCGGGGGCGTGACGCGGCGGCGGGTTCCGCCACGCTGGGCGCGCATCGCTGCGATATGGCGTTGCATGAGCGCGCCACCGGGCAGCCGGCGGCGCAGGCGAGCACCGGCCAGCAAAAGGCGCTGCTGATCGGGGTGATCCTGGGCCATGCGTCTCTGCTGGCGGGCGCGCGGGGGTTTGCGCCGTTGTTACTGCTGGACGAGCCCACCACGCATCTGGATTCCGAGCGGCGGGATGCGTTGTTCGCGGCACTGTCCGCCCTGCCCGCGCAGGTGTTTCTGACCGGCACGGATGCGGGCGTGTTTGATGGGCTGCGTGGGCAGGCCGCGTTTTGGCGGACCGGCGCGAATGCGCTGCACGCGGACCCGTGATACCCCTCGCGCTGCGCGCAAAGGTGGCGAAATCAGCGGATCTGCTATAGTCTGCACTTTATACATTGCACAATTCGTGCCCCACCACACCGCACGTTACGTGCCTGCCCAGGAGCACCCACTCGGTATGAGTGACCCAGCCGCGTCGACCCCTGATTCCGAGCCTCAGAACGGGGGCGATTACGATGCCTCGTCCATCTCCGTGCTGCGGGGCCTGGATGCGGTGCGCAAGCGCCCGGGCATGTATATCGGCGATACCGACGATGGCTCGGGCCTGCATCACATGGCGTTCGAGATCATCGACAACGCGGTGGACGAGGTGCAGGCCGGGTTCGCGCACGCGGTGGAATTGACCCTGAACGGGGACGGTTCGGTGACGGTGCGCGACGACGGGCGCGGGATTCCCACCGACATTCATGCCGAGGAAGGCATTTCGGCAGCCGAGGTGGTGCTGACGCGGCTGCATGCCGGCGGCAAGTTCAACCAGAACTCCTACAAGGTTTCGGGCGGTCTGCACGGGGTGGGGGCCGCGGTGGTGAACGCGCTGTCCGAGTGGATGGAGGTGCGGATCTATCGCGGCGGGACGGAGCATTTCATCCGGTTCGAGCACGGCGACAGCGTGGCGCCGCTTGCCATCGTGGGGCCATGTGCGCGCGGCAACGGGACCGAGGTGATCTTCAAGCCCTCCACCGGCACGTTCACGAAGGTGGAGTTCGATTTCGCCATTCTGGAGCGTCGCTTGCGCGAACTGGCGTTTTTGAATTCCGGCATGGGCATCACCTTGCGCGACGAGCGGCATGTGCCGGCGGTGGAGGTGCTGTTCAAATACGATGGTGGGCTGGTGGCCTTCGTGGAATGGCTGGATCGTGGCCGGGCGCCGCTGTTCACGCCGTCGATCTCGGTTGTGACATCCGACGACCAGGCGGGCATTCGCGTGGAGTTCGCGCTGTCGTGGAACGACAGTTTCCATGAGACGATGCTGTGCTTCACCAACAATATCCCGCAGCGCGACGGTGGCGCGCATCTGGCCGGATTCCGCCAGGCGCTGACGCGGGTGATGTCGAAATACGCCGATGGCATGGGCAAGAAAGACAGTCTCGCCTTGGTGGGCGAGGACATGCGCGAGGGCATGACGGCGGTGCTGTCCGTGAAAGTGCCGGATCCGAAGTTCTCATCGCAGACCAAGGACAAACTCGTTTCGTCCGAAGTGCAGCCGGTGGTTTATGCCGCGGCCGTGGATATCATTTCGCATTGGCTGGAGACGCATCCGCGTGAGGCCAAGGCGATTATTCAAAAGGTGATGGACGCGGCGTCTGCACGGGAGGCGGCGCGCAAGGCGCGGGATCTCACGCGCCGAAAAGGCGTGCTCGACGTGTCCACCCTGCCCGGCAAGCTGGCAGATTGCCAGGAGCGCGACCCGTCGAAATGCGAGATCTTCATCGTCGAGGGAGACAGTGCCGGGGGCTCGGCCAAGCAGGGGCGCGATCGTAAATTCCAGGCGATTCTGCCGTTGAAGGGCAAGATCCTGAACGTGGAACGCGCGCGGTTCGACCGGATGCTCGGCAGCGCCGAAGTGGGCACGTTGATCACGGCGCTGGGCACCGGAATCGGGCGGGGCGAGCCGGCGGATGGCGGGTTCGACGTGACGAAACTGCGCTACCACCGCATCGTGATCATGACGGACGCGGATGTGGACGGCTCGCATATCCGCACGCTTCTTCTCACGTTCTTCTTCCGTCAGATGCCGCAATTGTTCGAGCGCGGCCATCTCTACATCGCGCAGCCGCCGTTGTATCGGGCGACGCGGGGCGGCGAGGAGCGCTATCTGAAGGACGACGCGGCGCTGGAGCGCTATCTGCTCGACAAGGCATTGGGCGAGGCGCGGCTGATCTATGCCGATGGACGCGTGTTCCAGGCCGAGGAGCTGGACGGCGAGGCGGTATGGCTGCGCGAGGCCGCGAACCGGCTGCGTCGCTTGTCTGCCACGGCCCCCTTGTCGTTGCTGGAACAGGCCGCCATTGCCGGGGCCTTGCAGGCTGATCCCGCGCAGGCGACCGCCACATGGCAGGATCTGGCGCAGCGCATGAACGCGATTTCGCTGCCCGCCGAGCGCGGCTGGCAGGTTTCCTCGGACAGCCACGGCGGCCTGGTGGTGGCGCGGCGTGTGCGCGGCGTGGCGGAACGGCACGTGCTGGACGCGCCCACATTGCGCTCGGCAGAAGCCCGCTGGCTGGCCGAGCGCACCGAAGCCTTGCAAGCCCGCTTCGGCGCCCCCGCGCTGATCAAACTTGGCGCCAACGAGGTGAGCGTGGCCGGGCCCGCCACGGCGTTCGACCGTATTCTGAGCCAAGGTCGCCGCGGTCTGGCGATTCAGCGCTTCAAAGGGCTTGGCGAGATGAACGCCGACCAGCTTTGGAACACCACATTGGACCCCGCTGTTCGCACCTTGTTGCAGGTGAAGGTGGGAGACATGGACGATGCCGGGCAGGTGTTTTCCACTTTGATGGGCGATGTGGTGGAACCGCGCCGGGACTTTATTGTCGAGAACGCGTTGAAGGTGGCCAATCTGGACGTTTGATATTTTGTAGGATTTAGAGCCCGATGATTTTAAGTAGACAAAATCATCAGGCTCTAACTTGTTGTTTTATCGATCATGTTAATGCGCTTAGGTTGAGCAACCCAAACGCATCATGATCTAAAGCCTGATGATTTTAAGTAGACAAAATATCAGGCTCTAACTTGTTGTTTTATCGATCATGTTAATGCGTTTGGGTGAAGCAACCCAAACGCATCATGATCTAATGCCGAGTCGGTCTGCGCCTCTCGAGCCGACGGGTGCCGTCAGTATCCTCCGGGATTGCGACAGCGGTCACTACACCGTCGGATGCTTCGTGCTTGGTCCGGGGTCGGTGGCAACGCAAAGGGCGATCAGCGGGTTCAGCGACACGTCGAGCAGCCTGGTGGGCAGCCCGAAATGTTGCATCCGCACCAGCCGGTCGAACATGGTCGTATCAGTAGCGGACTCATTTGGGTGAACGCTGATCAGGTCGCGAACGGCCCGCTCCTCGCCAAGCCTATGGCCTGGTTTTCGTGAATTTCTGAAACCGGCCGAGGCGCTCTGGTCTCGGCTGGTCCGGAAAGACGGACAGCCAGTCTGTGGCTGCGACTTCGCCGACATACATATCGCCGTGCGAGTCGAGCGCGATGCTGTGGGGGGAGACGAACTGACCGGGGGCGAGGCCGGGGCCTTCTCCTTTGTCGATGCGGCCGACGACGTTGCTTTGCTGGTCGAGGATGCTGACGCGCGCGCCGAGATTTGGCGTGGCGTGGTTGACCGGAAGGTAGGCGGCGAGCTCGCCCACGATGCAGTGGGGGCAAGGACCTGGCGTGATGGCGAGCGCGCTGGGGCGGTGCATGTTGTTGATCTGGGCTTCGTAGCGGCCGTTCTGGTCGAACACCTGAACGCGGTGGTTTTCGCGGTCGGCCACATAGACCCAGCCTTCGGCGTCGCAGCAGATGTTGTGCGGGAGGTTGAACTCACCCGGGCCCGTGCCGGGTTTGCCCCAGCTGAACATATGCTTGCCGTCGGGGGCGAATTTGTGGATGGCAGCGTTGCCGTAGCCGTCGGACACGTAGATGTCGCCCTGCGGGGAGAGGGCGGAGTGGGTGCAGCGGCAGAAGGGCCGGTTGCTCATGAAGGGCGCGGGTTTCTTGGGCTCGCCGATGGTGAGTTGGAGGGTGCCGTCGAGGCTGAATTTGCGCAGCGTGTGGTCGCCGTTGTCGGTGAGGTAGATGGAACCGTCGTGGCCGATATGGGCGCCGTGGGCGTTGGTGAAGATGCCGTGGCCCCAGGCGGTTTGGAATTCACCTTCGCGGTTGAGCACCACGACGGGGTGTTCGCCTCGGTTGAAGAGGTACACGTTGTCTTTCGCATCGACGGCGATTCCGGCGACGTCTTGCAGGACGATGTCGGCGGGCAGTTTCGCCCAATTGGGGTGGGGGGTGTAGGTGGCGTGATCCTGGGGGGTCATTTGGGACTTTCGGGAAGCGGTGTGTTGAAGGTTTTACTGATGTAGTCTGCAACGTCGGCGATCTGGCGTTCGGTGAGGGTGCGGCTGAAGCCGGGCATGGCTTTTTGGCTGCGGGTGATGATGGCGATGTCGTAGTCGGTGGCGGCGAGGCGGGGGTTCTGGCGCAGCGAGGGGTAGGCCCCTGCCCCGGTGGCGCCTCGGCCGTCTGGCATGTGGCAGCCGGCGCAGATGTTCTGATAGATGGCCTCGCCGGTGGGCTCACCGAAGCGGAAAGGGCTGGAGAAGCTGCCGTCGGGTTGTTGCGCCAGCGCCAGTGTGGGTGTGAGCAGCAAGGCGATTGCGAGTTTCAGGGCAAGTTTCACGGCGCTCATGGCGACATCACCCTGGCGTGAAGTCTCGTGATGGCGTCTAGCGCCGAGAGAAGGGCGCCTTCCTGCCAGGCGGGGATGTAAGAGGCGTGCTCGCCGGCGAGGAGGATGCGGCCATCCAGCGCGCAGAGGTTTTTGTAGTGTTTGTCGCGGGCTTCGGTTGACCACTGGCCGTAGCAGCCGAGCGCACCGGGGACGCGGTGCCAGCCGATGGCGATGCCGTGTTCGAACTCGGCTTTGTATTGCGGATGGATCTGCGCGCCCCATTCGACCGCTTTGCGGATCCGTTCGGCGGGTGGCAGGGCGGTGAACTCGTAGGCGTAGGGGCCGAACGGGTAGGCGCCGAGCAGCACGCCGGGGCCATCGTGCAAATAGTCGCTGTTGGGGTAAGCGATCTGGGTGATCGGGAGATCGGTGTAGGAGATGCCGCCGTAGATGGCGTCGTCCTGTTCCCAGAAGCGGCGTTTGAACTGAAGGCCGATCTTCATGCCGGGGGCGTAGGGGACGGCGTTGATGGCGTCTTGCATGGGGGCTGCGACGTTGATGTCGATCTGGCTGAGGATGGAGAGCGGGATGGTGCACAGGCACCAGTCCGCGGTGGTGGTTCCGTGCTCGCCGGTGGTGGGGTCTGTCCAGGTGGCGGTGACGTTTTGGTTGGTTTGGCGGATGGCGGTTACTTTGGTGTTGGGGCGAATGAGGTCGCCGATTTCGCGGGCGAAGGCCCTGGCGATCATGTCCATGCCGCCTGTGGGCTGGAAGAGGGTGGTTTGATAGTCGTAGTCCTGGGCGATGGCCAAGGCGCGCCAGAGGCCGGATTTCAGGACGTCTGACGCGGATGTGACCACTGAGTCGGTGGGCTCCGCGCCCATGCCGCCGCCGGGTGGTTTGTCGTAGCCGCGCCGGGCGCTGGCGGTGGGGCCGGTTTTGTAGGTGTAGTCGGCGTTCAGGCCGCCGAAGCTGCGCAGCGAGGCGAGCAGGCTCTCGCGGTCGTCTTTGGAGACGGTGTGGTCGAGCGTGTCGGCGTTGACGGCTTTGGCCAGGAGGTCTGACACCGCGCCGTGGAAATCGGCCTGGACGGTGCGGTAGCGCTGCGGTTTGCCGTCGAAGGCGTTCTTGGCGTGCAGGTAGGCGTTATGGTTGACCTGGATGAACGGCTCCAGCGCCACGCCGAGACGCTTGCAGTAATCGAGCATGCCGCGATGGTGGTAGGGAATGCGCCAGGGGCCGGGGTTGAGGTAAAGGCCCTCGGCGAACCGGCAATCCTGGGTTTCGCCGCCGAGTTCGGTATAGGTGTCGCCGCCGTGAATGGTCCAGGTGCGGCCGCCTGGCCTGGCGTTGTAGTCCAGAACCGTGACGGTGTAGCCGGCTTTTCGGAGCTCGAGGGCTGCCACCATGCCGGCGATGCCGGCGCCCAGGATGAGGACGGAGGCGCCTTTCGGGTCGCCGTCCAGTGTTATGGGGCCGCTGTATTGTGATTCGGCGGCGAGGCCGAGGCTGGTCATGGCGAGATACATGGCCGAGCTGCCGGCGACCGCGCCGATGCGGGAGAGCAGGTCTCGGCGGGAGGGTTGGGGCTGGTCTGTCACGCGGCGGCTTTCGGGTTGGAGCTGCATTTGCAACCGGGACCATGGGCTTCGGCAATAGCCTTCGGCAATTTTTCGGGCATCATGGCTGGCACGTCCACCCGGGAGATTGTGATGTCTGACGCTCGCCAGAACGTGTCGCTCGAATCAGCGCTGGCCGAGGCGCGGGCGCGGTATGTGGAGGACAATCCGGCGAGCCTGGCGGCGCATGTGGAGGCGACGGCGGCGATGCCGGGGGGCAACACGCGCACGGTGCTGTTTCACGCCCCCTTCCCGCTTGCGATGGATCGCGGACAGGGCGGGCGGCTGTGGGATGTGGATGGGCATGAATACACCGATCTGCTGGGGGAGTACACCGCGGGGCTTTATGGGCATTCCAACCCCATCATTCGCGCGGCGCTGGATGCGGCGTTGGACAAGGGGTGGAATCTGGGCGGGCACGGGCTGATGGAGGCCCGGCTTTCGGCCGCGATCGTGAAGCGGTTTCCGGGCATCGACATGGTGCGTTTCACCAACAGCGGCACCGAGGGGAATTTGATGGCGGTGGCGACGGCGTGTGCCGTGACGGGCCGCCGCAAGGTGATGGTGTTCGACGGGGGATATCATGGCGGGGTGATGTATTTCGGCGGCGGCGGCATTCCCATCAACACGCCGCATCAATGGGTGTTGGGGATTTATAACGATCCGGTGTCGGCGGTGGCGTTGGCGGAGGCGCATGCGGACGCGCTCGCGTGCATTCTGGTGGAGCCGATGATGGGCTCGGGCGGGTGCATTCCGGCAACCGCTGCGTTTTTGCAGGCGTTGCGGGATGTGGCGACGCGGGTGGGCGCGGTGTTGATCTTCGACGAGGTGATGACGTCTCGGATGTCGGAAGGCGGGCAGCAGAAGCGTTTGGGAATTACGCCGGATATGACCACGCTGGGAAAGTACATCGGCGGCGGCATGAGCTTTGGCGGGTTTGGCGGGCGGGCCGATATCATGGAGCGGTATGATCCGCGCCGAGCGGATGCGATTCCGCATGCGGGGACGTTTAACAACAACGTGCTGACGATGGCGGCGGGGACGGCCGGGTTGACGAAGATCTTCACGGCGGACGCGGCGGAGGCGCTGTTTGCGCGGGGGGAGGATTTTCGGGCGCGGCTGAATGCGGTCTCGGTGGGGGTGATGCAGTGGGTTGGGCTGGGCTCGCTGATGTGCGTGCATTTCCGGGCTGGGGCGGTGGAACGGCCGATGCCGGTGAGCGAGCGGGAGGCGGATCTGCGGGAGTTGTTCTTCTTCGAGATGCTGGACCGGGGATTTTACACGGCGCGGCGGGGGATGATTGCGATGAGCCTGGAGATCGGCGAGCCTGAGATGGCGGCGTTCGTGGCGGAGGTGGCGGCGTTTTCGGAGGGGTATGCCTCGTTGTTGGCCTAGGCCGCCGCCGCCTTGCTGCGAGATCGTGATGCGCCTTGGCTGCTTCACCAAGGCGCATCAAATTCTAGCGTTCGACCTGAGAGACGTCCCTGACGGCGCCGCGAGAGGCGCTGGTGGTGAGGGCGGCGTAGGCGCGCAAAGCGGGGGAGACGAGGCGTTCGCGGGATTCGGGTTTCCAGGCGCGGGCGCCGCGGGTTTGCATTTCGGCGCGGCGGTGGGCGAGTTCCTCGTCTGACAAAGCCGCGTTGAGGATGCGGTTGGGGATGTCGATATCGATGATGTCGCCGTTCCGGACCAGGCCGATGGCGCCGCCCTCGGCGGCTTCGGGGGAGATGTGGCCGATGGAGAGGCCGGCGGTGCCGCCGGAGAATCGTCCGTCGGTGATCAGCGCGCAGAGTTTACCGAGGCCTTTGGATTTCAGGTAGCTGGTGGGGTAGAGCATTTCCTGCATGCCGGGGCCGCCTTTGGGGCCTTCGTAGCGGATGAGCACGACGTCTCCGGCTTTGACCTTGTCTGACAGGATGCCGGAGACGGCGTCTTCCTGGCTTTCGAAGATGTGGGCGGGGCCTGAAAAGACGAGGTTGGACGCGTCCACCCCCGCGGTTTTCACGATGGCGCCTTCCAGCGCGATGTTGCCGTAGAGCACGGCGAGGCCGCCATCCCTGCTGTGGGCGTGTTCGACGCTGCGGATGACGCCGGATTCGCGGTTGGTGTCGAGCTCGGCGTAGCGGCGGTCCTGGCTGAAGGCTTCGACGGTGCGGACCCCGCCCGGGGCGGCGCGGAAGAGGTGACCGGCGGTGCCGTTCGGGTCGGCGCCCACGATGTCCCACTGCTTGAGGGCGGCACCGATGGTGGCGCTGTGGACGGTTGGCACATCGGTGTGGATGAGGCCGCCGCGGTTGAGTTCGCTCAGCAGCGCCATGATGCCGCCGGCGCGGTGGATGTCTTCCATGTGGACGTTGGCGACCGAGGGCGAGACCTTGCACAGGTTCGGCACCTGGCGGGAGAGACGGTCGATATCCGCCATGGTGAAGGACAGTTCGGCTTCGTGGGCGGCGGCGAGGAGGTGCAGCACGGTGTTGGTGGAGCCGCCCATGGCGATGTCCAGCGACATGGCGTTTTCGAAGGCCTGGAAGCTGGCGATGTTGCGCGGGAGCGCGGTTGCGTCGTCTTGCTCATACCAGCGGCGGGCGAGGTCGACGACTGTCCAGCCGGCTTCGACGAAGAGCTTGCGGCGGTCGGCGTGGGTGGCGAGGAGGCTGCCGTTGCCGGGCAGCGCCAGGCCCAGGGCTTCGGTGAGGCAGTTCATGGAGTTGGCGGTGAACATGCCGGAGCAGGAGCCGCAG
>JANYFG010000062.1 GCA_025362815.1 Rhodospirillales bacterium | reverse complement strand
CGCAGGCCCCAGTATTCGCGCTTCTTCACCACGGTCTCGCCAGGGGGGACCTCGGGTGCGGCGTCTGCTGCGGTTTCGGCGGCACCTTCGGCGGCAGCCTTCGGCGCGGCGGGCTCGCGCGGGGCGAAACCGGCGTCGAGGTCCATCTGGGCGGTGAGGGCGTCGACGATCGTCTCCACCTGTTGCTGAGTCACGTCGTTGCGCGCGATCAGCACGGTCTCGTATAATGGCATGTAGCCTCCCTCTGGGTTGTTCAGCTCCATCTCCGGGTCTGGAGACCGCGACACAATTGCCGCGTGAGCATAGCCAGAGACTGCCTCGCCCCTGGCAGGGAAGGGGCCGGGTATAGTGGCTTTTGCCGCAAGCGCAAGAAAACATCGGCGCTTTCGGCGCAGAACTGGCATGTATCGCGCATGTCCGACACTTCGAAACACGTGGCCGTCATCGGCGCCGGCCCGGCCGGCCTCATCGCCGCCGAAATCATCGCCCCCCACGCCCAGGTCACGGTCTACGACCGGATGCCCTCGCCGGGCCGCAAACTCCTGATGGCCGGGCGCGGCGGGCTGAACCTCACACATGGCGAGACGCCGGATAAATTCATGACGCGCTATCCCGCGATGGCGCCGATGCTGGCGCGCGCGATCGGCGACCACCCGCCCGCCGCCCTCATCGCCTGGGCGCAAGGCTTGGGGCAGAACACCTTCGTGGGCAGCTCCGGCCGCGTGTTCCCGCGCGCCATGAAGGCCTCGCCGCTGCTGCGCGCCTGGCTGGCACGGCTGGGCACGATGGGCGTGGCGTTTCGCACGCGGCACGACTTTGCCGGCTGGGCCGAGGGCGGGCTTGTGTTCGATACGCCAGATGGGCCCACCGCCATCACGCCGGACGCCACGCTGCTGGCATTCGGCGGTGCATCCTGGCCGCGCCTGGGTTCGAACGGACAGTGGACCCGGCATTTCGACGCGCGAGACGTCGCCCCCTTCGTCCCCGCCAACATGGGATTTTCCGTGGCCTGGTCCGATATCTTCCGCGCGCGCCACGCCGGCGCGCCCCTGAAGCGGATCGGGCTCGCCTTCGGTGCGCACACCACGATGGGCGAGGCGATGGTCACCACCACCGGGCTGGAAGGCGGCGCGGTCTACAATCTGTCCGGCCCGATCCGCGACGCCATCGCGGCCTCCGGCCCCGTGACCACAACGCTCGATCTTCGCCCGGACCTGTCGCGTGACGCCCTGGCCCGGCGTTTGCCGGAGGGGCGCGGCAGCCAGTCGATGTCGAATTTTCTGCGCGCCAAGGCGGGCCTGTCGCCGGTCGCCATCGGGCTGGTGCAGGAGGCGCTGCATGCGGGCGACACACGAAGCCTGGCGGACATCATCAAGGCGCTGCCGATCCGGATGGAGGCCCCTGCCTCCCTCGCGCGCGCGATTTCCAGCGCCGGAGGGCTGCGCTTTTCGGCGCTGGATGACAATTTCATGGTGCGCGATCGCAAGGGTGTCTTTGCCGCGGGGGAAATGCTGGATTGGGAGGCGCCCACGGGCGGCTATCTGCTCCAGGCCTGCTTCAGCACCGGGTCGGCCGCCGCCCACGGGTTGCTGAACTGGATACACACCCGCGTATGACCGATCTTTGCGTCACCAACGGCCATATCCTGGCGTTGCGGCTGTTCGACATCGCCTACGCCATCGACCTGATACAGGCGGAGGCGCTGTGGTCGCGCCATGCCGCCGGCCGCACCAGCCGCCCGCGCCTGACCGCCACGCCCACCAAGGCGATGGCGTTCGACGTGCCACCCTTGGCGGTGATGCTGGACGCGGTGACCTTGCAACTCGCAACCGGGCCGGTGGAAGCCAGCGTCACGGCGCGGCTTTACGATTTCGGCGCCGTCTCGCTGGCGCTGCGCGTGAACACGCCGAACATGGCGTGGGACGACTACACAAAAATCCTCAACGAGGTGGACCGCCATGTCGGCCCGTCCGCGGACACCGCGATATGGGACCGTATGCTGGCCCATCTGCGCAGCGTGCTGGCGGCGGCGCTGATCAAGCCGGCGCTGTCGACCATCGCCGAGGACTACCTGATGGGGGTGGTGCAGGATTTCGACAGCCGGGTGACGGCGGCCGAGATCCTGCATCGCATCGACCTGGTCCCGCTGCTGTCCGGCGAGACGCGCATGCTGTCGGACGGCGCGCGGGCGGATCTGCTGCGCCAGCGGTTTTCGTATTACGCCGACGATCTCGTGGTGCTGACCTGGGACCGCGCCTTCATCTACGAGCCGCGCGGCGACAACGACGTGGCCGACGTGCTGGAGGTGGCAAACGCCCAGCTGCTCGAAATGCGCTATTACGACGAGCTTCTGGATGACGAGCTGCCGCGCATGTACGACCTGGTGGAAGCCACCCGCTCGCAATGGAACCTGCTTTCCGCCCGCCGCTATTCCGGCCTCGCCCGCACGCTGACAACCCTGGTGGCGGAGGTGACGGAGCTGACCGAGAAGGTGGACAACGCGTTGCAGGTGACGGAGGACGTCTATCTCGCGCGCATCTATGCCTCGGCGCTGGATCTGTATCGCGTGCCCACCGTCAACCGCGCCGTGCAACGCAAGCTGTCGATCATCCGGGACACCTACACGGCGCTTTACGACGAAGCGTCGTCCAGCCGGTCGCAGGCGATGGAGGCGGCCATTCTGCTGCTGATTTTCGTGGAGCTCGTGCTGGCCCTGGCGCGGCTGTAGAAGCGTTGTTTGATCGATCAGCGATACAGCGCTGTGACCACACGCAGCTTCACGGCGTCCGGCGCGTCTGCCAAAGCCGGCACCGCCGCCGCGAGGGCGCCGCGCAACGCCGCCACCTGATCGAGCAGCGACAGCACCACGGGCATGGCATCCACCTCGATCGCAAGGTCCACCCGCAGATCCCATAACAGGCGCAGGCGCGGGATATCCTGCTCGGCGAACAGCAGATCCGGGGCGGCGCCTTCGGCCTCAACCCAGCCGCGCGACACCCATTCCGTCACATGCGCCACCGTGACGCCCGGAACACGCGTGGTGATCCCGGTGAAAGGGATCACGACCGATCCTCCAGCGCCGCCCGTGGATCGAACGGAACCGACGGCTCCCAGTCTTTCAAGAAAGCCTCCAGCGCCGGCTCCGGCTGCGGCGGCAGCATCACCTTCAGCTCCACGATCTGGTGCCCGCCGGCGATGCCGCGCCCGGCCAGGCGCAGTTTCGTGCCGCTGGCGGAATGGGCCGGGATGGTCAGCCGCAGGCGGCCCTTGATGGTGGGCACCTCCACCGACGCGCCCAGCACCGCCTCCTTCAGCGTGACGGGCAAGGTCAGCAGCACGTCGTTTCCCTCACGGCGGAATTGGGCATGCGGCGCCACGCTGATCTCCACCATGGCGTCGCCGGCCGGACCGCCTTGGCGGCCGGGATTGCCCTGGCCCTTCAGCCGCATGGCGTGCCCGTCCTGAAAACCGGCGGGGATACTCACGTCCAGCGTCCGGCCATCGGGCAGCGTCAGGCGCCGGACGATGCCGTTCGCGGCGTCCAGGAAATCCACTGTGAGACTGTAATGCGCATCGGTGCCCTTTGCCGGGCCCCGGCGTGCGGCCCCGAAGGCGCTTCCGAAGATGTCGTCGAAATCCTCGCCGCTAAACCCCTGGCCGCCAAACCCCTGGCCACCAAAGCCCTGGCCCGCCTGCCCGGCGGCCTCGCGCTGCCGATAGGCCGGCCGCTCCGCGCGTTTCTCCGCGCCGTCGCCATCGATCTCGCCACGGTCGAACCGCGCGCGCAGCTGCGGATCGGACAGGATCTGGTTGGCCGCGTTGATCGCCTTGAAGCGCTCCATCGCGTCCGGCTTGTCGGGATTGAGGTCGGGGTGATGGGTCTTGGCGAGCTTGCGATACGCCTTGCGGATGGTGTCGTCCGTGTCGCCACGGCGCACGCCCAGTGTTTGATACGGATCGCTCATGTTTCACACATGGGGCCAGCGACGGGGATCGATCAAGGGGCGGTGGCTCATTTCCGCCGGTTCAGCCGGGTTCGTTGTCGCGCTTGGACGCGGCATCCTGCATGGACGCGCCATCTTGCATGGACGCGCCTGGCACCCACAGCACGTCACGCGCGGCGTGGTCGTTGAGCACCCGGCCCAGCACGAACAGATGGTCCGACAGCCGGTTGAGATACAGGATCACCGCGGGGTTCACCTCCTCCTGCGCGGCGAGGGTGACCACCCGGCGCTCGGCGCGGCGGGTGACGGTGCGGGCCAGATGCGCGTGTGCCGCCGCCGGGGTGCCGCCGGGCAGGATGAAGCTGGTCAGCGGCGGAAGGGTTGCCACCATCGCGGCCACCTCGCGCTCCAACCGCAGCGACGGGGCCTCGGCAAGGCGCAGACGGTCGCCGGCGGTGCCGGGCACGCACAGATCGGCTCCCACATCGAACAGGTCGTTCTGGATGCGCGCCAGCACGGCGTCGGTGTCGCCTTCGGTGTGCAGACGCAGCATGCCGATGGCCGCATTGGCCTCGTCGACGCTGCCATAGGCTTCCACCCGAACGGCGTCCTTGCGCAGCCGCGTGCCGTCGCCGAGCGACGTCTCGCCCGTGTCGCCGCCGCGTGTGATGACGCGATCGATCCGGATCATGGCTGGAATCCCTGTGTTAGATCATGATGCGTTTGGGTTGCTCAACCCAAGCGCATAAACATGATCGATAAAACAACAAATTAGAGCCTGATATTTTGTCTGCTCAAAATCATCAGGCTCTAGAAGGTGAAGTCGATCTGCTGGTCGAACACGGTTTCCACCGCGCGACCATCCTTGAAGGCGGGCCGGAAATGCCAGGTGGACGCCGTTTTGCGCGCGGCCTCATCCAATCTGGGCGAGCCGGAGGATTGCACAATCTCCACCGCCGTCACCTTGCCCGCGACATCGATATGCAGGGCCAGCTTCACCAGCCCGCGTTCGTGCCGGCGCGCCGCCTCCAGGGGGTATTCGGGCGCCACGTTGCGCGCATCCGGATCGGCGGTGACGAATTCCAGCGGCGCCTGAACCGGCGGGGCTGCAACCCCGTCGCCCAGCCGGATCGAGGGTGGCGCGGGCCGCATGGGCGGGGCGATCTGGGGCGTGGGCGGCGGCGCCTGCGTGGCGGCCGCCGGGGGAGACGGCTCGGCCGGCTGGGCGGGCGGCTGGGCGGGGGGCGGGGGAGTTGACGTCGGAATCCCGTCATCATCGGGCTGCGGGGAGGCGATGGGCGAAGGCGGCGGGGCCGGCGGCGGCGCCTTCGCCTCTGGCTGCACCTGTGGCGTGGGCGCAGGCGAGGCTGGCGGCGGCGTGCCGGTCTGCTGCGCGCCATCGCCCACCACAAGCTGAATCTGCGCCACCTCGTCAGGCTTCTCCGGCACTTTCACCGCATGCCGCAGCAGATCGTGGGCGATGAAGCCCGCGAAAAACAGGGCGTGCACGATAACGGCAGCCAAGGCCGCCACGCGCATGCCCCACCGCCCGGACGGACGGGACGCGGCGGCCAGCCTGATCACAGCACCAAGATGCCGTGCTGCTTGGCCTTGCCCTCCGGCTCCACATGGATGGTGATCATCAACCCTTCCATCTCGGCCTTCAGCGCCGCCTCGATCCGGTCGCAGATATCATGGGCATCCTGCACCGCCATGGCGCCGGGAACGACCAAGTGGAATTCCAGAAACGTCAATCTGCCGGCGTGCCGGGTGCGCAGATCATGCGCCTCGATGGCCCCTTGCGCCTGCACGCCCACGATCTCGCGGATACGGCCCACGATGTCGCCGGACGGTGCGGCATCCATCAGCCCCCCGACGGACCCCTTGATGACCAGAATGCCGGATACCAGCACATACACCGCCGCCAGCACCGCCACCGCCGGATCCAGCCACACGATGCCGGTCTGCATCACCAGCCCCACGCCGATCAGCACCGCGGCCGAGGTCACGACGTCGGCCATCAGATGCTTGCCGTCGGCCATCAGGGTGGGCGATCGCAGCTCACGGCCCCGGCGCCCCAACAGCACGGCCCACACCAGGTTGATGACGCTGGACCCGGCGTTGAGGGCAAGACCCAGGCCCGGCTGCTCCAGCGGCAACGGATGCTGATAGCTTTGCCACGCCTCCTCCACGATCAGCACGGCCGCCAGCACGATCAGCGAGCCTTCGATGACGGCGGCGAAGAATTCCGCCTTGTCGTGGCCATAGGGGTGGTTCGCATCCGCCGGCTGCGCGGCAAAGCGCAACGCCAGCAGGGCCACGACGGCGGCGAGCACATTGACGGTGGATTCGGCGGCATCCGAAAACAGGCCCGCACTGCCGGTCACCCACCAGGCCGCGGTTTTCAACGCCAAGACCACACACCCCACAGCGATGCTGCCGGCTGCCATGCGTTCTGCCTGTCTCACTGCGCTCCGCCGACTGTTCCGCGCCGGGTCTAGCAAGGACGGGGGGCGCTGTCAGTCGGCAATCGGATCGCGCGCGCTATCGGGCCACCGGCGATGGGACCTTCGACACGAAGATCCGATCGGACGTGAAGCTGAACCAGACCCGGTGGTGGATGAAATAGTCGTAGCCCAGCACGAACGGGACAGGCCATGCGGGATCCTCGCTCACCAGCAACAAGACGTTCTCGAACCGCTCCCGCCCCACCATCAGCGCGGCGAAGCGACGTTGCGCAAGACTGACGATGGAGCCGAAGGAGTTGGCCTGCACGGCTGGCTGGTCTGAGGCCCCCTGCACGCCGGCCTTGGCCGCGAACGCCGCCGACACGAGCGAGCCCGCGGCCGCCCCGGTGTCCAGAATGGCAATGCTCGCCGCGCCGTTGAGGCTGACGGGAACCACCAGGTAGAAAGGCCGCGCGCCGGCCGCGCCTTTGCGCTGCCCCAGCCGGCGCGTCGGCAGCTCAAGCCGCTCCCCCGCCATGTCTGGCGTTTCAGCCGGACACAGGCTGCCGCGATGCAGCACCACCTCAAGCTGCGGCAGGTTCACGTCGACATCGTAGCGCGACAGGATATCGAGGCCGAGAACCCCGTCGGCCACCGATTCAGCAACAACCGCCACCGCAAGATCGGTCAACGTCCAGGCCCCCAGCCGCATGGCATCGATGGTGGCGCGCGACGCCTGGCCCGTCCCGTGCAGGGCCATGTATTCGATACCTGCCCCGGCCATCGGTTGCAGCCCTAGAACCGCCGCGGCATCCCGGTTGAACGTGGTCGTGGTGGCGCCGGTATCCAGGGCCAGATAGGCGGCGCGGTCATTGACGGTCACGCGCACCAGCGCGGATTGGTTGTGCAGGATGATCGGCAGGGTTGCGGTCTCACCCAGGCCGCATTGTCCAGTCACCGACGCCGCTGGATCCAGACCGCAACCGGATAGAACAACGACGATCAAAAGCATCCATGCCCGCACCGTTCGTCCACCTGTCATCTGAGTCGTGATTTCCGCCGATCTTCAGGCTAGATCATGATGCGTTTGGGTTGATTAACCCGAACGCATAAAAATGATCGATCAAACAAGAGTAGAGCGTGATGATTTTGCTTCTGCTCAAAATCATCACGCTCTAATACGGCACCGCCATCGGCTTGCATGCAGGCGCCT
>JANYFG010000034.1 GCA_025362815.1 Rhodospirillales bacterium | reverse complement strand
GCGAAAGCTGGCCGATGAATGGGTGGCGTCGTGCGCCACGCATCTGGCCGACGGGTCCGCGTATCAGCTGGCGATCACCGGCACCGAGGCGGGCCAGGAGCTGTTGGTGGGCGGAATTGGATTGCGGCTGAACGTGGCCACCCGGACGGGGGAGCTGGGATACTGGGTCGGCCGGTCCTATTGGGGCCATGGGGTGGCGAGCGAGGCCGCGGGGCGGCTGGCGCGGTGGGCGTTGGCCAATCTGGATATCGACCGGATCGAGGCGAGCGTGGCGACGGACAATGCCGGGTCGATCACGGTGCTTCGGAAAATCGGGTTCCGGCAGACTGGCGAGGGCATGAAGATGTCGGTGGCGCATGGCGCCGAGCGGAAGGTTCTGCTGTTCGAGGCCGCGCGTGCCGACCTGTTCGGCGATCATGGCCGGCAGAGCGAGGATGCGGCGGTGAGCGGGCCGAAGAAGATCGTGCTGGTGTCGGCGGTGGCGTTGATCGATGCCGATACGCGGATTTTGCTGGCGCGCCGGCCCGAGGGAAAATCGATGGCGGGGCTGTGGGAGTTTCCCGGCGGCAAGGTGGAGCCGGGGGAGACCCCGGAGGCCGCGTTGATCCGGGAGCTGCGCGAGGAATTGGGGATCGACGTGGCCAGCACCTGCCTGGCGCCGTTCACGTTCGCCAGCCACGCGTATGACAAGTTTCATCTGTTGATGCCGCTGTTCCTGTGCCGGAGGTGGAAGGGCACGCCCACGGCGAAGGAGGGGCAGACGCTGGCATGGGTGAGCCCGGCGAGGCTCTCGGACTACAAGATGCCGGAGGCCGATCGGCCGCTGGTGCCGCTGCTGCGGGATTTTCTTTAGATCAGGATGATCTAGACTTCCGCCAAACAGGATCGGATCGCTCGATGCAAAATCCCACCGCGTGTCTTCTGGTGATCGGCAATGAGGTGCTTTCGGGCCGGACCCAGGATGCGAACATCAATTTCATCGCCAAGGGCCTGGGCGCCATAGGGATTCCGTTGCGCGAGGTGCGGGTGATACCGGATGTGCCGGCCACCATCATCGGCACGGTGAACGAGGTGCGGGCGCGCTACGATCACGTGTTCACCACCGGCGGCATCGGGCCCACGCATGACGACATCACCAGCGAATGCATCGCCGAAGCGTTCGGCGTGCCGTGGGAGGCGCATCCGGAGGCGTGGGCCATCATGTCCGCCCATTACGCGAAAACGCCCGATGGCATCGCCGCGTTCAACCCGGCGCGGCAGCGTATGGCGACGATGCCGCGTGGGGCTGCGCTGATCCAGAACGCCATTTCCATCGCGCCCGGATTTTCGATCGGCAACGTGCATGTGATGGCCGGCGTGCCGCGCATCATGCAGGCGATGTTTTCCACACTGGCGCCGACGCTGGCCGGCGGGCCGCCGATCGTTTCGCGCGCGGTGCATTCCACGGGGGCGGCGGAGGGCACGATTGCCGAGGGGCTGTCGGCCATCCAGGGGCGCTATCCCGCGCTCGATCTCGGCAGCTATCCGTATTACCGCGCGGGTGGGCAGGGCGTGGCCATCGTGGCCAAGGGCAATGATGCCGCCATGGCGGAGGACGCCATTGCCGAGGTGACGGCGCTGTTCGTGTCTCTGGGTGCCACGCCGGTGGCCGGGGAGCCGGCGGTTTAACGTCTGCGGTTTAACGTCTGAGGCCGTCGATATCAGCGTGCTGGCCAGAGGGGCTCATGGGTTCCCAGGGGCACGCTCGGGCGGTCCCAGCGCGTGGGGGTTTCGGACAGCAGGGCGCTGTGGCGGATGGCGTGCATGTCGCCGAAGCCGCTGGGCGTGGTCTCGAACAGGTCGGCGATGTCGGATGCGGTTTGGCCGGGTGCGGCGAGACCGTTCGGGTCTCGACCGAGATGGCGGAGCCAGTGGCCGGTGCGGGCGAGCGACACCTCCACATGCCAGCTGCCGCCCTCGGTGGCGCGGCGGTGCAGGGCGGCCATGATGCCGGTGGCGAGCAGATAGCCGGTGGCGTGGTCCAGCGCCTGGGCGGGCAGTGGCTGGGGCGTGTCGGCACCGGCTGCTTCGGCTTCGGCGTCGTTGAAACCGCTGGCGGTCTGCACCAGGCTGTCGAAGCCGCGCCGGTCGGACCAGGGGCCGGCACGTCCGTAGGCGGACAGGGACGCGTGCACGAGGCCGGGGCGCAGGGCCACGGTTTCCTCAGGCGACAGGCCCAGGGCCGCGATGGCGCCGGGGCGGTAGCCTTGGACGAAGACGTCGGCGTCTCGGATCAAATCGGACAGGGTGGCGCGGCCCTGGGGGGATTTCAGGTCGAGCTGGGCGGAGAGCTTGCCGCGCGCGAGGTCGGCCACGATGTCTGACGGCAGGCCGGGGCCGGTGATGTTGAGCACGTCCGCGCCGTGGGCGGCGAGGGTGCGGCCGGCGAGCGGGCCCGCGATGACGCGGACGAGTTCGAGCACGCGGACGCCGCCGAGCGGGCGGGCGGCAGCTGGCATGGGGGCGGGCAAGGGTTCGGGTGGCGCGTCGCCGATGCGGGTGATGGCGATCAGGGGGCGTGTGGGAACGGCCTGGCCCTGGGGGTGGGCATCCCACGCCGCGAAGCTGCGAAGCGCGGTGACGGCGCATCCGGCGGCGACGGCCTCGGTTTCGAAATCGACGGCGTTCCGGTGGCGAAGGGACGCGGCGACGGCGGCCGTGTCGGGGGCGCATGCCAGCAGATGCAGCACGCCGGCGCGGTGATGCGGAAAGTTCATGTGCAGGCGCACCCAGCCGTCTTGGGTGGGGTAGAGGTTGCTGAGAGAATTGGAGCGGGCGGGCACGGCGCCGTCGCCGATGCGCAAATGGCGTTCGGAGCGATACTCGGCGCAGGCGTGGCGAAGGTCGACGCTGACGGATTGCCGGCGGCCTGTGCGGAGGTGCCAGAGTGCGGCGGCAGCGAGGCCGGTGGCGGCGATGGTGGCGGTGGCGGCGGCGCCGACGTGGAACGAGGATGGCAGGCCGGGGCCGGAGGCGGAGAGGATGGCATCCTCCGGGATTTTCGGGTCCAGCCCGGTTTCGGTCCAGATCTGGGCCAGGGCTGTCGCGGGGGTCGCCTGTCGGGTCATGCGCCGGCTCCGTTGGCTCTTGGCAGGCAAGGCTACGCCACCGCATGCTCCGCGCAAAACCGATGACGCCGCACGCATGACCGGCGACGGATCGACAGGAGTGACCCGATGGAACAGGAACTTGCGCTGCGGGCGTTCATGCCGGCGCGGGATTTCAAGGTGTCGCGGCGTTTCTATGAGGCGCTGGGGTTTCGCGCCACCCATCGTGATGACGATGTGTGTGTGATGAAGATCGCCGGGTGCAGTTTCATTTTGCAGAACCGGTATGAGGCGTCATGGGCGGAGAACACGATGCTGCAGCTTCTGGTGCGCGACGTGGAGCCTTGGTGGGCGGGCCATGTGGATGCGGAGATGCTGGTGGCCGCATTTGGCGTGAAGCCGCCGAAGCCGCCGGCGTTGCAGCCCTGGGGGTTGATGGTGGGGTTTATCTTCGATCCTTCCGGCGTTTTGCTGCATGTGGCGGAGTCGCCGTTTTAGCGCGTTTTGATTGGGGTGTTGAATGGTTGAGGTTCGGGTGCTTGTGGCGGGCGACGCCGCGGCGTTTCGAGCGTTGCGGCTGGAGGCGTTGCGGACGGAGCCGACGTCGTTCGGTGCCAGTTTCGAGGACACCTGTGAGCGGACGGAGGCGGATTTTCGGGCCTGGATCGAAACGGCACCGCCCGGGGCCGTGTTCGGCGCGTTTGCGGGTTTGGTGCTGGTGGGCATGGCCGGGCTGAAGCGGGAGGAGGGGCGGAAGGCGTGCCACAAGGGATACATGTGGGGCGTGTATGTGACGCCGCCGCATCGAGGCCGGGGGGTGGCACGCGCGTTGGTCGGGGCGGTGATTGCGCGGGCGCGGGGGATGGTGGCGGTGCTGCATTGTTCGGTGCAGACGGGCCAGCCGCAGGCGCGGCGTTTGTACGAAAGCCTGGGGTTTTCGACCTATGGGGTGGAAAAGAAGGCGTTGTGCATCGACGGCGTTTATTATGACGAGGCGCATCTGGCGCTCGATTTCAGCGCATCCTGACGGGCGGCCGGTTTCTGCTATGATGCGATGCAGCACTTGCCGTCAGGACATTTCATGCCTTTGAGCGACGCCGTACCGCGCAAGCATCTGCATACACGGGCCATCACGCTGCACGGCTATCAGCGCGAGGACGGGCAGTTCGATATCGAGGCGGAGATCACCGATACCAAGTCGTATGCGTTCGAGATCGACGCGCGCATGGTGCGGGTGGGCGATCCGTTGCATCACATGCGGGCGCGGATCACGGTGGATGAGGGTTTGACGATCACGCAGGCCGAGGCGGTGACGGAGGCGGGGCCGTTTGTGATCTGCCCTGGCGGGGCGGACAGTTTTGGTCGGCTGGTGGGGCTTGTCATCAAGGCGGGGTTTTTGAAGGCGGCGAACGAAAGGTTGGGCGGGCCGGTGGGCTGCACGCATATTCGCGAGTTGTTGCAGCAGATGGCGACGGTTGCGTTTCAGACGACCTACCCGGTGCGAGCAAGACAGGAGAGTGCCGCACCGGGTGCAAGGCCAAGGTTGCTCAACACGTGTTACGCCTACGCCGACACACGAGAAGTGGTCAAAAAGAGATGGCCAGACCTCTACCAAGGATAAAGTTTTTTGCTTCTTTTGTTCACAAAAGAAGTGCTGAACTTATTCTTTTAAACCGGAACAGGCACATCAAACCCATTCAAAGTGACGGACACCAGGCAGTAAAGCCCCACCAGGTAGATCAGCTCCGCAGCACCGGCTTCGCCGAATTCCGCGACGGCCTGACGGTAGCTGAGTTCGGGGAGCACGCCGCCGCCGACCAGGGCCGAGGCGATGTCGTAGGCGATGGCGTCGGGGCGGGTGAGGTCGCTGGGGCGTTGTCCGGCGACGATGGTGGCCAGGGTGTCGTCTGACAGGCCTTTCTGCTCGGCGGCGATAACGTGGGCGTAGAGCTCGTAGGCGGAATGAAAATGCGCGCCGGTGACGAGGATGGCGACCTCGCGGACGGTTTTCGGGAGTGTGGCGGCGAACGACATGGCCTTGGTGAGTTCCCAGATCGGGCCGCCCATTTTGGGGTAGCGGATCCAGGGGTTCCAGGGGCCGATCAGAGACCCGTCGTCGGCGATGGCTCTGAAGCCTTTGAAATGGCCTTCGATCCCGGATTTCATGTCGTCGTAGAGGGGTTTCTGCTCGGTGGTGAGCTGGGCGGGGGGCGTGAGGGGAAGGCGCATGGGATGGGTCTCCTGTTGCTCTGCACAAAAAGCGGTTTCGGGGGGGTTACGTTCCGCGTGTCACACTTTCTTCTCCCAGCCGCGCTCGGCCTGTTGCCAGTAGGTGAGCGCGTGGCCGGCTTCCTTGGCGGCGCGCCAACGGGCGCGGGCGGCGGTGAGGGCGGCTTCGTCGGTGCCGTCGAACAGGTCGAACACACGGTCGAACCGGTCGAGGCGGGCTGAGACGCCGCCGTCGATGAGGAAGAGGAAGCGGGCGTTGTTGGGGGCTTCGTCCTGGGTGGTGAGCCAGATCGGCTGGAGGTCGGCCTCGCCCATGGCGGCGGTGCCGTGGGGCAGCCAGTCGGGCTCGGGGCAGAGCCAGAGGGAGGCGTCCAGCGCCGCGACGCGTTCGGGGGTGCCGCAGATGACGACGGCGCGTTGGCCCGCGGCCAGGGTGCGGCCGAGCAAGGGCGGGAGCGCCTGGTCGGCGCCGGTGCGGGTGAGGTGGTAGAAGCCGATATCCGCCATCTAAGCCCGGTGCGGGTCTTCGAAGCGTTGGGCGATGAGGCGGTCCAGCAACCTGACGCCGAAGCCGGTGGCGCCGATGGCCTGCTGGTCGGTGGCATCTTCGGCGGTGTCCATCGCGGCGATGTCCAGATGCACCCAGGGGGTGTCGTCCACGAATTCGCGCAGGAAGGCGGCGGCCTGGCAGGCATCGGGCTGCATGCGGCCGGGTTTGCAGTTCCGGAGATCGGCGATGTCGGAGGCGACGTCTTCGCGGTGGGTGTCGCCGATGGGCATGCGCCAGACAAGCTCGCCCACCGCTTCGCCGGCGGCGGCGACGTCGGCGGCCAGTGCGGCGTTGTTGGTGAAGAGCCCGGCCATGTGGTGGCCCAGCGCGGTGACGATGCTGCCGGTGAGGGTGGCGAGGTCGATGATGGCCTGTGGCTTGTGGCGCGCGATCGCCCAGGCCAGCGCGTCCGCGAGGACGAGGCGGCCTTCGGCATCGGTATCGATCACCTCGATGGTTTTGCCGGAAAAGCTCGTCAACACGTCGGACGGGCGATAGCTTTCGGCGCCGAGCGCGTTCTCGGCTAAGGCCAGGATGGCGACCACGGGGGCGGGGGAGCCGCGAAGTGCCAGGGCCAGCATGGCGCCGGCGCAGGCGGCGGCGCCGGCCATGTCGGCGCGCATCTCCCACATTCTGTTGGCGGGTTTGACGCAGATGCCGCCGGTGTCGAACGTGATTCCCTTGCCCACGAACACCACCGGGGCGGCCTCCATGGCGCTCTCAAGGCGCAGGATGACGAGGCGCGGCGGGTGCTCGGAGCCACGGCCCACGGCGAGCAGGGCGCCGAGGCCTTCGCGGGCGAGCTCCCGGCGTTTCAGCACGCTGACCTGCACGCCTGCTTTTTCGAGGAGTTCCAGTCGCTCGACGAAGGTTTTCGGCGTGAGCGTGTTGGAGGGTTCGGTGACGAGGTCGCGCGCGAACTGGGCGCCGCGCCAGGCGGCGTGGGCGGCTTGCCAGGCAGCCTCGATGCCGGGCTTTTCGCTCAGCAGGTCGATGGCGGCCAGGGCGGATGCCTCCGGGTCGGGGATGCTTCGCAGGTGGGCGGGGCGCCAGCCGCGCAGGGCCGCGCCTTGCATGAACGCGGCGCCCAGCACCGGCAGCAGGGTGCGGGCGTCGAGCGCGAGGCGGCGGGTTTTCGGCAGGTGGGCGACGGCGGTGGCGCCGGCCTTGCGGTAGGCGGCTTCGGTTGCGTGCGGGCCCACACCCATGAGCAGCACGGGCCGCTCGCCGGTGAGGATTTCGCACGCCGTCTCGGGCTTGCCGGTGAAGCCGCCCGCCTCCGCAGCCGCGCGCCATTCTTCCGTGATGGGCGCGCCCTGGAGGACGGGCACCGCCAGCGCCGTGGCTCTGGGCGCCGACGAGCCGATACGAAACTTCAGCATCAGCTCTCGTAATGCGCCGAGACGAGACGGTCGAGCAGGCGGACGCCGTAGGCGGTGGCGCCCTTGGGGATGGTGGCGGTGTCCTTGCTGCTCCAGGCCATGCCCGCGATGTCCAGATGCGCCCAGGTCTTGCCGTTGACGAAGCGCTGGATGAACTGGGCGGCGGTGATGGCGCTGCCCGGCCTGCCCGTGATGTTCTTCATGTCGGCGATCTCGGATTTCAGCTGCTTGTCGTAGACGTCGGCCAGCGGCATGCGCCAGAGTTTCTCGCCGGTCTCGTCGCCGGCCGCGTAGAGCTGGGCGGCGAGCGCGTCGTTGTTGCTGAAATAGCCGGCGTATTCATGGCCGAGGGTGACGATCATGGCGCCGGTGAGGGTGGCGAGGTCGATCATGAATTTCGGGTCGAAGCGCTGCTGACAGTAATACAGCACGTCGGCCAGGACGAGGCGGCCTTCGGCGTCGGTGTTCAGCACCTCGATCGTCTGGCCGGAATAGGATGTCACGACGTCGCCGGGGCGCATGGCGGTGCCGGACGGCATGTTCTCGACGAGGCCCACGAGGCCCACGACATCGACCTTCGCCTTGCGGCCGGCGAGGGCGGCCATGAGGCCCACCACGGTGCCGGCGCCGGCCATGTCCCATTTCATGTCTTCCATGCCGCCGGCGGGCTTGATGCTGATGCCGCCGGTGTCGAAGGTGACGCCCTTGCCCACGAAGGCGATGGGCTGGGTTTTTCCGGATTTCTTGCCTTTCGAGGTCGAGCCGGAGGCGCCGTGCCAGCTCATCACCACCATGCGCGGCTCGCAGGCGCTGCCGGCCGCCACGCCCATCAGGGCGCCGAAGCCGAGTTTGGTCATTTCCTTGGGGCCGAACACTTCCACCTTGAGGCCGAGGCTTTCGAGCGCCTTGCAGCGATCGGCCATCTCGGCGGGGGTGAGAACGTTGGGGGGCTCGCTGACCAGGTCGCGCGACAGGAACACGCCATCGACCGTGGCCTTCAGCGGCGCCCAGGCGGATTTGGCGACGGCGATGTCGGCGGCGAGGACGGTGAGGCGGGTGAGTCTCGGCTTGTCCTCGGCCTTCTCGGTGGTGCGGTAGCGGTCGAACCGGTAGGCCTTGAGGCAGGCGCCCATGGCGACGGCGGCGGCCATCTCGCACGACAGGCCGCCGGCGGCGATGGTGGCCTGGGTTTCGCGCATGAGGGCGGCGGCCGCGGTGCCGCCGGCGGCCTCGGCGGTGCGGTGGGTGATGGCGTCATGCGTGCCCAGACCGACGGCGACCACGCGCGACAGACCGGCGCCGGGGGCGAGGATGACGCAGGTGCTGCCCGCCTTGCCGGTGAATTCGGCGGCGGCGAAGGCGCGGGCGATGGCGCCGCCGGTGGCGCTGTCCAGCGCGGCCACCATGTCGGCCGTCGCGGTCTCGCCTTCGGCCACCAGCAGCACGACGGCGCCGGATTGCGGCAGGACGGACTTGGCGAAACTGATGTCGAGCATGAAAAAACCCCGGTTGGACACTTCTGCGCGGACTGTAGCAGCCCCGCCCCGGTTGACCAGCCACGCCCGGCAGCCACGGGGGGCTTGGACCGCAGCGGCTGCACTCTGTATGACGGGTGGGATGACCGATCATGATCTGCTCGAACTCGCCTTTGGCCTCGCCACCCGTGCCGGGGAGGCGATTCTGGCCATCCGCAGCCGGGGGTTCGAGACGCGGCAGAAGGCCGATGCGTCGGTGGTGACGGAGGCCGATCATGCCGCCGAGGCCATCATTCTGGCGGCGTTGCGCCTGGCCACGCCCGATACTCCGGTGGTGGCGGAAGAGGAGATGGCGGCGGGCCATGTGCCCCGCGAGGCCCGTTGTTTCTGGCTGGTGGACCCGTTGGACGGCACGCGCGAGTTCGTGGCCGGGCGGGACGATTTCGCCGTGTGCATCGGGCTGGTGCGCGACGGCCGGCCGGTGCTGGGTGTGGTGGGGGTGCCGGCGCATCGGCAATCCTATGGCGGTATCGTGGGCCAGGGCGCCACGCGGCGGGACGATGCGGGCATGCACGACATATCGGCACGCCGGCCGCCGGCGGTGGGGCTTTCGGTGATCGCCTCGCGCAGCTCCATCCGCCATCCGCAGATGGCGCCGTATCTGGCCGGGCGTGTGGTGGCGGAGACGCTGCATGTGGGCTCGGCGTTGAAGTTCTGCCGGATCGCCGAGGGTGTGGCCGATCTGTATCCGCGCTTCGGCCGCACGATGGAGTGGGACACGGCGGCGGCGCAGGCGGTGCTGGAAGCGGCCGGTGGCTCGGTGCGCGACGCCGAGACGGGGGTGGCGCTGGCCTATGGCAAGCCTGATTTCGAAAATCCGCATTTCGTGGCCGAAGGTGCGGCGTGACCGAATGGCTCACGCCGGGTGAGATCGATCGGGCCGCCGATCTGTTGCGCAGCGGGCATCTGGTGGCGTTCGGCACCGAGACGGTCTACGGGCTGGGGGCCGACGCCACCGACAATCGCGCCGTGGCGCGGGTGTTCGAGGCCAAGGGCCGGCCGCATTTCAACCCGCTGATCTGCCATTATCCCGAGGCGTCGGCCGCGTTCGCGCATGTGGTGGCGCACGAGATGGCGCAGGCCCTCGCCCAGGCGTTCTGGCCGGGGCCGTTGACGATGGTGTTGCCGCGGCGGGTGACGTGCCCGGTGTCGCTGCTGGCCGGCGCGGGGCTTGATTCGCTCGCGGTGCGGGTGCCGCGCGGCGAGGTGGTGCAGGCCTTATTGCGGGCGTGCGAT
>JANYFG010000024.1 GCA_025362815.1 Rhodospirillales bacterium | reverse complement strand
AGGGCACTGCCAAGCCGGGCAGCTCCTCCAATGACGCCCAGCGCCATATATCGAATTCGGGATGCGTCTCGGCTTCTAGATCAATGTCGGAATCAACGCCGGTGAAGCGCAAGGCAAACCATTTCTGGCGTTGGCCGCGGTATTTGCCACCAAGGGCGGTACCGATCACGTCGTGCGGCAGGTCATATTGGAACCAGGCCGGATGTTCGCCGATGATTTCGACATGATGGGTGCCGATTTCCTCGGCGAGCTCTCGCAGGACGGCCACGCGGGGATCCTCATCGGCGTCGATTCCGCCTTGCGGCAACTGCCAGCCGCCGGGGCCTGCTTCCTGCGTGGGATGCTTGCGGCGCCGGCCGACGAAGACCTGGCCCTGGGCATTGAACAGCACGGCGCCGACATTGGGCCGGTAGGGAAGATCATAGGGATCGACGGGGGTGATGGGGCCGGTCATGGCAGGGGCACGGTCCTTTGCGACATCGTGATGGGCAGTGGGATTGGCGGGGTTGAGGCCTGTGGCATCTGCACCACCACGCTGACCGGCGCAAGAGCCACGCCGCGCGCATCGAGGCCTGCCGCCCAGACGGCGATCCGGTCCACCGCCAGCGGCGATGGGCGGCCGGCAAGGCCCATCGCGGCGCCACGGTCGCGCGCTATTCTCTCCAGACGCGCCAGCGCCTTGTCGATTTCGGCACCCCCGCCCTGCGTCTCGTCCAGCACCACATCTATGCCGCGCGTGGGCAGGCGTCCCTCGCCGGGCTTGGTCCAGGCCGCATTGGGCCTGGGGTCCACATAGAGCAGGCCGCGTTCGCCCAACGTGGTTTGCAACTGCTTCATCTGCCCCAGGGCCGCGGCAAAACGCTCCCCCCGCATCTGGCCGAGGGCACCGGTGACGCCGACATAGCCGGTGAAGCGGGTGAGCGCCCATTCCGTAAGCTGGGCATTGACGAGCGGCGACGCGCCGGTGAGCAGCGCGCGGTTGCCGGGGTCGTTCAGGGGATAGCCCTGCGGCTCCATCGGCATCGAGAGCAAAAGCTCATGCCCGGCGGCCCGCGCGGCTGGCACAAACTTTTCGAGCCGGGTGGCATACGGCGTGACCGCGAAGGACACCTGCGCCGGCAGGTCCAGCGCGGCCATGCTGGCCGCCTCGTCCATGCCGATGCCGGCGAGCAGGATGGCGATGCGGGGCCGGGTATCGGAGGTGTCGAACGCGGCGGCGTAGGCCTGACGGGGCGTGCGTCCGTCCGTGGCGATGCGGGGTAGCTGGCCGTTCACGTAGAGTGCGGAGGATTCGAGCAAGGTCGCTTCGCTGCCACGCGGCGGGGGTGGTGGCGAAGCTGGAGGGGGAGGCGTGGGAGGGGGAAGCGTGGGAGGGGGGGCCGCGATCTGGGCGACATGGGCGGGCGCTTCGGCGTGGGCGACGTGCGGTTTTGGGGCGGGTTCGGCCTGATGGGAGGTGGCCGGCGCAGCGGCCACGACTTTGGAGTCCCCTCCCGTGCTTGCTCCAGCAGCTTTGAGTGGACCAAGATATTGCAGGAGCCCCGCGCCACCGGCACAGACCAGCAGCACCATGGCCCAAAATGCCGCCAGGGTTCGCCACATCAGCCGCAGACGGCTGGGTTCAGACGGCTTAAGCTTCGCCGGTTTCACACTCGATTTCGCCACACGGCCCCCCGCCTGTCATGCAAGCGAGGGGATTATGGGGTGCGGCGGTTAACCGAAGGTGAAGATCAGCGTGCGGCACGCTTGGAAACGGGCATGGCGCGCAACACGACGAGGCCCTGCTGGAGCTGGAAATCGGTTTCCGACTTGGTGGGGTCAAACGCCGGCTGGTTTTCCGGCGGCAGTTTCGGGATATCCCGAACGATCGGCGGAAGGTCAGTGCGCGGTGGCAGGGTGGCTTCCGCGGTGCCGCCCTTGTTGGTGATGGTGCCCTTCAGGTCGGCCTCGCGGTCGGGCCCGAAACGGGTTGGCTGCACGCGGGTTTCTTGCACTTCCACGTCCGGCGAGATCCCGAGGCCCTGAATGGACCGGCCCGATGGCGTGTAATAGCGCGCGGTGGTGAGCCGCATGGCGCCGTTGCCGGGCAGCGGCATCACCGTCTGCACGGAGCCTTTGCCGAAGCTGCGGGTGCCCACGAGGATGGCCCGGCGATGGTCTTGCAGGGCGCCGGCCACGATTTCGCTGGCCGAGGCGGAGCCGCCGTTGATCAAAACCACCACGGGCAGCCCGTTGGTGAGATCGCCATTCTTGGCGTTCCAGCGCGAGCTGTCTTCGGTGTGACGCGCCCGGGTGGAGACGATCTCGCCGTCCTTGATGAAGTCGTCCGACACCGCGACGGCCTGGTCGAGCAGGCCGCCAGGGTTGTTGCGCAGATCGAGGATCACGCCGCGCAACTTGTCGCCGGATTTGGCTTTCAGGTCGGCAAACGCCTTGCGCACGCCGGTATCGGTCTGTTCGCTGAAGCTGGTGACGCGGATGTAGGCGATATCCGGGCCTTCGAGGCGAGATTTCACCACCTGGATCTTGATGACCTCGCGTTTCATGCTCACGTCGACCGGCTTGTCGACGCCTTCGCGCTTGACGGTGAGCTTGATGGGGCTGTTGACGGCGCCGCGCATCTTGTCCACCGCCTCGGTCAGGCTAAGGCCCTGCACACTCTGGCCGTCCAGCGAAAGGATGAGGTCGCCTGCCTTCATGCCGGCGCGCGAGGCGGGCGTGTCGTCGATCGGGCTGATAACCTTGATGAATCCGTTTTCGGAGCTGACCTCGAGGCCGAGCCCGCCGAATTCACCCTTTGTGGTGACCTGCATGTCCTGGAACGCCTTGGCGTTCATGTAGCTGCTATGCGGATCGAGGCCGGTGAGCATGCCGTTGATGGCGTTTTCCACCAGATCCCGGTCCACCACTGGCTCGACGTAGTCGGCGCGTACCCGCTCGAAGACATCCGAGAACAGATTGAGCAAACGATAGGTGTCGGCCCGGTTGCTGTCCTGCGCCAGGGCCTGGGGGAAAAGCTGCACGCCCCATTGCTGGGCCACCAGGCCGGAGATCGGTGCTGCGGCTATTCCGGCGACAAAGGCGGTGGTCAACAGCAATCCCGTGCGAAGCTTCATCACCATCATTCCTATCGGCTGCCGCTATAAATAGTCCTGAGCCGGCGATTTGCCAGCCCGACGCCGCACCGCCCGGTTTTGAGGCCGGCCGTCCGCGTTGTTGTGCCCCAGACTGAGGCGGCACGGGCGGCGATTGCAAGCAACTGTTAGCTGGATTTGTTTAACATCGCGTAACCGTCTGGCCCGTCCTACCCCGTTGCGCGCAGGAAGGGGCTGGGATTTGTGGGTGTGCCGTCGCGGCGCAGCTCCATCTGCAGGGCGGGGCGCCGGATCAGGGCCAGTGGATTCCACGATGGCATGGTGCCGACCGGTTCGGCCTGGACGACGCTTTGGCCCAGCTGGGCGTCCAGCCGGTCGAAGCCGGAGAGCACGACGTGCCAGCCGGCGCCGCAGTCGAGGATCATCAGCAGGCCGAAGCTGCGGAACGGCCCGGAAAACACGACGCGACCGGCGCACGGGGCCACCACGCGGGCCGAGGGGGGCACTTGGTAAGTGATGCCTGTGGCCGTGCCGCCATCGATGCTGTCGCCGAAGCCGTGCAGGACGGTGCCGGCCACCGGTGCGGCGAGATGAGTGAGCGGGCCGTGATTGGGACGGGCGGCGGCTTCCTGGCGGGTGCGGAGGTCAGCGTGGGATGTTTCGATCTGGGCGCGCGATTCATTCGCGGCCCTCGCTTCAGTGGCCGTTCGAGCCTCGCTCGCGGCGCGGGCTTCGCTGGCGAGCCTTGCTTCGGCCGCCTTGCGCTCGGCCTCGATGCGGGCGATGGCGGCGCGCAGATTGTCGGCCTTGGCGGCCTCCGACGCGGCGCGGCGGGACCAGTCGGCCGCTTCGGACTCGGCTGATCTGCGGGTGGCGCGGGCGGTGTCCAGCTGCGTGTCCAGCGCCGCGGCGCGTAGGCCCTGGGTGGCCTGCCTGGCCGCGAGGTCCGCCGAGGCCTGTTCGAGCGTGGTGACGAGCGCGGCCAGCGCTGCTTGTTCCTGGCGCAGGGCTGCGGCGTCTGCTTCGAGCTGGCGGGTGAGGCCCCCGAGCACGATGAGGCCGCGTATGGCCTGTTCGGGCGGTGTCGGCACGGCCAGCAACGTCTCGGCGGGATACAGCGCCAGGCGTTGGATCAACGGCAGCAGCGGGCCGAGGGCGCGGGCACGGTCGGCCAACGCCTGCTCGGCCTCGGCGCGGCGCTGCGACAAGGCCGCCACCCGGTCGGCCGCTTCGTCGGACTGGATCTCCAGCGTGCGCAGGGAGGCCGCGGCGGCCACGCGTTCGGCGGCGAGGCGGCGTTCCTCGGTGGCCGAGGTGGCGGCTTTCGCCTGGGCCGCGCGCTGCTGGGCCTGGGCGGCGGCGCGGACGCGTTCGGCTTCGCGCAGCTGTTCCTGGGACGGCGCCTTTGACGACGAGACCGGGACTGTCGACGCGGGGGCTGCAAGAACGGGGGCAGCAAGAACGGGAACAGCTGCCGCGAGGACGATCAGCGCTAGAACGGCCGTGGATGTCACGGCGCGAACAGCGATTTTCCGGTCATTTCGGCAGGCTGGGCGACGCCGAGCAGGGCCAGCAGGGTGGGCGCGATGTCGGCCAGCCTTCCGCCATGCAGCACGGCCGGGCTGTTCATCAGCATGACCGGCACGGGGTTGGTGGTGTGCGCGGTGTGCGGCTCATGCGTGACGGGGTCGCGCATCAGCTCGCAATTGCCGTGATCGGCGGTGACCAGCAGGGCGCCGCCACGGGCCGCCACGGCCGCGGCGATGCGGCCCAGGCAGGTGTCGATGGTTTCCACGGCCGTGATGGCGGCGGCGAGGATGCCGGTGTGGCCCACCATGTCGGGGTTGGCGAAGTTCAGCAGGATCAGATCGTGCCGGCCGGCCTCGATCGCGGCCACGGCTTTGTCGGTGAGTTCGGGGGCCGACATCTGCGGTTGCAGGTCGTAAGTGGCGACCTTGGGGGACGGCACCATGATACGGTCTTCGCCCGGGTTCGGGGCCTCGACGCCGCCGTTCATGAAATAGGTGACGTGCGGGTATTTCTCTGTCTCGGCCAGGCGCAGCTGGGTAAGGCCGGCTTGGGCCACGACCTGGCCCAGCAGGTTTTCCATCGTCTGGGGCGCGAACAGGGCGGTCATGAACGGTGCCAGGGCGTCGCTGTAGCGGGTCATGCCGGCGACGGCGGAAAAGCGGATCCGGCGGGGGCGTTCGAAGCCGTCGAAGGCGGGATCGACGAAGGCGGTGAGCAGTTCGCGGGCCCGGTCGGCGCGGAAGTTGAAGCACAGGATGGCGTCGCCGTCGGACATGCCGCGATAGCCGCCGATGACGGCGGGGATGACGAACTCGTCTGTCACGTTGCCGCCATAGGCGTCGTCCAGCGCGCTGTCGGCGTCGGCGAAACCGGGGCCGTCGGCTTCGGCGATGGTGAGGTAGGCGCGCGAGACGCGGTCCCAGCGGGTGTCGCGGTCCATGGCGTAGTAGCGACCGGAAACGGTGCCGATGCGGACGGCTTCGGGCAGGGCGCGCTGGAATTCCGTTAGGTAGTTGCTGCCGGAGCGCGGCGGGGTGTCTCTGCCGTCGGTAAACACATGGGCGACGGTGGGGATGGCGGCGTCTGCCAGGATGCGGGCCAGGGCCAAGGCGTGGTTCTGGTGGGAATGCACGCCGCCGGGCGAGAGCAGACCCATCAGGTGACAGGTGCCGCCGGTGGCGCGCAGGGAGGCGATCAGCGCTTGCAGCGCGGGCAGGCTGGCGATGGTGCCGGCTTCGACGGCGGCGCCGATGCGCGGCAGGTCCTGCATCACCACGCGGCCGGCGCCGATGTTGAGATGGCCGACCTCGGAATTGCCCATCTGGCCGGCGGGAAGGCCCACATCGAGGCCGGAGGTGGCGAGGTGGGCGTGCGGGTTGGCGTGCCAGAGGCGGTCGAAATGGGGCGTGTGGGCCAGCAGTACGGCGTTGTCGGTCGTGGTGGCGGACGATCCCCAGCCATCCAGGATCATCAGCATGACCGGCCGGGGTGGCATTGGGGCTGATGGCGGTGACATGGACCGGCTCCTGCGCGTTGCAGGTGACATAGCGTGCGGGCCGAGTCGAGGCCAAGCCCCGCCGCGCTCAGCCTGAGGGGGTCGATCAGACGATGATCAGTGGCCGCCGAGGGGGACGAGGTGGGAGAGGAAGGTTTTGGCGCAGGCGCGCCAACTGAAGGTTTCGGCGTGGCTGCGGCATCGGGCGCGGTCGGCGCCCTGTGCTGCGAGGCAGGCGGTTCTGAGATCGCCGTCGATCGCGCCGACCTGGATGGGGCCGCCGTCTGGCGGGGCCAGCACGTCTTTGGGCCCCGTGACGGGGTAGGCGGCGACGGGGGTGCCGCAGGCGAGCGCCTCGAGGATCACGAGGCCGAACGTGTCGGTGAGGCTGGGAAACACGAACACGTCGCCATGGGCGTAGGCGCGCGCGAGGGCCGTGCCGTGGCGAGGGCCGGTGAAGCGGACCGTGGGGTAATCGCTTTGTAATTCAGCAAGTTGCGGGCCGCCGCCGACCACCGCCTTGCTGCCGGGGAGGTCGAGATCCAAAAAGGCGCGGATGTTCTTTTCCACCGCCACCCGCCCGACATGGATGAACAGCGGGCGGGGGAGATCGTCCAGCTCCGGGTCCGGTTCGGCGCGAAGCTCGGTGCGGAACTGCGCGAGGTCGACGCCGCGTGACCAGGTGCGGATGCGTTCGAAGCCGCGCCCGGCCAGCTCGTCGCGCAGGCTTTGGGTGGCGACCATCATGCCCTGGCCGGAGGCATGGAACCGGCGCAGCGCCGCGTAGGCGAAGCGGGTGGGAAGCCCGGTGCGGGCCTGGAGGTATTCGGGAAAGCGCGTGTGAAAGGCGGTGGTGAACGCGCAGCCGCGCTTGACCGCCCAGGCCCGCGCGGACAGGCCGAGCGGGCCTTCGGTGGCGATATGCAGCGCATCCGGCGCGAAGGCCTCGATGAGGCGCGACAGCCTGCGCCGCGGGAACACGCAGATGCGGATGTCGGGGTAGCTGGGCAGCGGGAGGGTGTTGAAGCGGTCCGGGCCGATCACCTCGACGGTGTGGCCCATCGCCTCCAGCTCCTCGCGGGTTTTGGCGAGGGTGCGGACGACGCCGTTGATCTGCGGTTTCCAGGCGTCCGACACGATCAGGATGCGCGCGGGCAAGGGACCGACGCTGAGCAGCATGGCGCGCTCCCGATCGGCGTGGCTGTCAGTGCAAGGCGGCGGCGTTTCAGGCAGGTTGCGTGACCTGGGTGCTGGTGCGGGGGGCGAAGAAGCTGAGGCGGTTCAGCGCCGCCCAGTCGATCAGTTCCAGCCTGCCGTCGAAATGCTCGACCAGCGCGGTGCAGCTTTCCACCCAGTCGCCGTCGTTGAGGTAGAGCACGCCGTTGACCTCGCGCATTTCGGCGTGGTGGATGTGGCCGCAGACCACGCCGTCCAGCCCGCGCCGCTGCGCCTCGCCGGCCAGCGCCACCTCGAAGCGGTCGACCGCCTTCACGGCCTCCTTCACCTGGCGTTTCAGCCAGGCGGAGAGCGACCAGTAGGGGTAGCCCATGTGGCGGCGGACGACATTGAAGTAGCGGTTGACGGTGAGTGCGGCCGTGTAGGCCCAGTCACCGAGCAGGGCCAGGAACTTGGCGTAGCGCACCACGCTGTCGAACTCGTCGCCGTGGGTGACGAGAAGGCGGCGGCCATCGGCTGTGGTGTGGACGGCTTCAGAACGGAGCTTGATGCCACCGAATTCCAGGCCCATCGGCAGCCAGTGGCGCAGCATCTCGTCGTGGTTGCCGGGGATGTAGATGATCTCGGTGCCCGTTTGGGCCTTTTTCAGGATGAGCCGCAGCACCTCGTCGTGATGTTCGTCCCAGAACCAGGACTTGCGCAGGCGCCAGCCGTCGACGATGTCGCCCACGAGATACATGTTCTCGCAGTTGATGCGGCGCAGGAAATCCGCCAGGAAATCCGCGCGGCAGCCGCGTGTTCCGAGATGCAGGTCGGAGATGAACACACTGCGGTACCGGTGGGGCATGGGCAGGGTCATGGCGTTCATGCTGGGGGCCAATCCTGGGTGTGGGTCGCTGGGCGGAGCATCGCCGAGATGGCAAGCGGGTCTCGGCACGGGTGTCGTTGGGCAGTCCATACGTTAAGCCCCGCGTCGCGCATGTGAACATTGCATGACCGGATGGCGGTTTCGGTGCGGCCTGAGACATCATCAAGCTGTCGGCCAACCGTCATGCGAATGCAATCCTGCTGGTCCATAAGACCTGCTTTGAACGGCATCCGCCACCATGCTCATCGTGTTCAATCCGGCCGCCGGGCGACGCCGCACGCAGCGCCTTTGGCGCGTTCTGGATGTGATGGTTCATAACGGCGTGAAACTGGAAATAGCCGAGACACTCGCCCCTGGTCATGCCACCGAACTCGCGCGGGAGGCAGCACGGACGGGGCGGCGCATGGTTGTGGCCGCCGGTGGTGATGGCACAATTGCGGAAGTGGCGACGGGGCTGGATGGTTCCGGCACACCAATGGGAATCATCCCGCTGGGCACGGCCAACGTGCTGGCGCACGAGTTGGGGTTGCCGTTCGCACCGCAGGCGGTGGCCGCGGCGCTGGCGTTCGGCCGCACGCGCGCGCTGTGGCCGGGCCTTGCCAGCAGCGACGGGCAGACCCGGCTGTTCGTGCAGATGCTGGGCACCGGGTTCGATGCCGAGGTGGTGCACCGGGTGTCGCTGCCGCTGAAGCGGGTGCTGGGCAAGGGCGCCTACGTGCTGCAGGGGCTTCGCGAGACGGTGCGCTACCGTTTCCCGCGTATCGCGGTGACCATCGATGGCGTGGCAACCGACGCCGGCAGCGTGATCGTGACGAAGGGCCGGTACTACGGCGGGCATTACACGTTGGCACCCGACGCGAGCCCGATGGCGCCGGGGTTCACGGTGGCGCTGTTCGATCGGGCGGGGCCGTTATCGGCGCTGGCGTATGGTGCGGCGCTGCCGCTGGGCCTGTTGCGGCACATGCCTGGCCTGCGCATGCAGCGGGCCGAGGAGGTGCGCCTGGGTGCGCACAACACGCAGACCGACGGCGACCCCGCCGGGCATGGGCCGACGATTGTGCGAAATGCGCTGTCGCCCATTCAGGTGGTGGTGGGCTGAGGCGTCGCCGCGCTCGCCCTATCGCCATGAATACCTGCCTCAGGCGCAGAGCCGGTAGGTACGTGTGGCTGCAAGGTGGATCTGCACGTCTGTCTGGCCGCGCAGCAGGGATTGGGGAATGACAGCGCGGCCGTTGGTCCAGCGGCCCTGCGGTTCCATGGTGTGCCAGCCTTCGGTGAGGGCCTCGTGGTCGAGCGGAATGGTGCGGCCTGCGATCGACAGGGCGGCGATCTTGATGCCGAGGCGCCGGCGGTCGCCGGGGTCGGGCGAGAGGTCGCCGTGGATGTCGGAGCGGCTTTCGATAATGGCGGCGCCGGATTCGAAGCGGATGGTGAGGGCGGGATCCCGGGTGGTGGCGATGGCGGCGCGGGCAAGGATGGTGGCGCGGGCGGCGGCGACGGCGGGGCCGTTCGTGGCGAAGGGGTAGCAGCCCTGGGACTCACGCATCGCCTGGTAGTCACGCGTGGCCGGGGCAAAATCCGGGTGCATCTGCACCGTGGTGCCGCCATTGGCGAAGGCGCCGCGGTTGCCGGTCTCGAGGTAGCTTTCGGCGGGCACGCCTTCGGCCAGCAGGATGCCGTGGCGCGGCAGCTCGATATGGAAATAATGCACGCTGGCCCGGTCGAGCTGGCGGATGGTGGCACCGTTGAGCAGGCATTTGGCGGGGATCAGGTGGGATTGCAGAAAGAGCGCATGATCCGGTGAGACGAGGAGGTCGCGCAGCGGCACGCCGTCCGTCAGCGCGTCGGCCTCGATGAGGATGGGCTGCACCTGTTCGGGGGCGGGATGGCGGCGCAGCTGCGACAGCAGGCGTTGTCCGATCCAGGTGATCGGCACCGGGCCACCGGACTCCAGCACCAGGTCGCCGGCCACGAGATCCTCCACGGCGCGCGGCCCCGCGGGCGTGGCGATGCGGGTGCCGGCGGCAAAGCAGGCGACGCCGGCATAGGTGACCTCGGTCGTGTTTCCGCCGATTGTGGCGACGTGGAAATTCGAACTGACATAGCCGCCCGACACCGACAACAGGCCCACAACCCCTGCCCCGCCATGGGTCAGATCCAAAGTCGAGCCTGCGAAGTCCGCGCCATCAGCGGCGATTCCCACGATGTCGATCGTGTCGCCCGCGCCGAAGCCCGTGATGACGGCGTGGGCGCCTGACAGGGCATCGATCTTCAGCGTGCCGCCGGAGAAGTTGACGTGCTGGGACGCCGTGGTGGTCGATTGCAGCTCCAGCGTGCCGCCGGAGACGATGTTCAGCGCACCCGCACCGTCGATGGCGCCGGTGACGATCAGCAGGCCGCCGCTGGCCAACACGGTGCCGGTGTTGGTGACGGCGCCGTCGATGGTGCCGTGGCCGGAGACGGTGCCGGAGGATTGCACGGGCCCGCCGCCCAGCGTGCCGCCGGCCAGGGTGGCCGTGCCGGTATTCCAGATGGCGATGGACGCGGCGGTGACGGTGGCGCTGCCCAACGACACCAGACCTGTGCCGGACGCGCCGGATGCGGTGCCACCGATCGCCAATGTGCCGTCGGCCTGCACCAGGGGCGGCAGCGAGCCGGCGCCATCGAGGGTCAACGTGCCGGTGCCGCCGTTGGCGCCGATCTGGATGGAGAGCGCGCGGAGCTTGGTGTTGTCACCGACCAGGATGGTGCCTGAACCGGCGGCGCCGATGGTCAGCACGTTCGCTCTCAGGCCGCTGCTGATGAGCGACAAGGTGCCGGAACCGCCGGCCGACAGACCCAGCGTGACGTCGCCCAGCACCGAGAAGCGGCCGGTGTTGACGTTGATCGTGCCGGCGCCGGATTCACCGATGGAGAGATCGCCGTTGCTGACCAGGGTGCCGCCGCCAGTGACGTCGATGCTGCCGACGCTGCCGGCGAACTCGCCCACGGTGATCTTGTTCTGGGCGAGCGCATAGGCGGTGCCGGCAATGGAGAGCGCGCCGTGCCCGTAGCGGCCGATCTCGAAATTACCGCCCGACAGATAGGATTGGCTGCCGTTGACGTCGATGCTGCCCGATGCGGTGGCCTGATACCCGAGATACAGAAATCCGCTCTGGAAATCCGCCGTGCCCTGGTTGCTGACCAGCAGCGTGCCGGTGCCGTTGTAGCCGATGGCGTTGGCGCCGGTGCCGCCCTTCAATTGCGCGCCGGCGCCGGTGACGGTGATGGTGCCGATGCCCGGCATCTGGTCGCCCACGAAGACCGACATCCCCACGGTATCGACCACCGCGCCGGCGTTGATGACGACGTTACCGTTGCTGTTCTGGCCGACGGTAAGGCCGCCCTCGGCCTTGAGCAACGTAGCGGCGCCGCTGAGCGTGATGGTGCCGCTTGCGGTATCGGCCTGGGCGAGGCTGAGAAGCCCGCCGGAGACATCCACCGTGGCCCCGTTGGACAGCACCAGCGCCCCCCCGCCCTGTTTGCCGATGATGGCGCCAGCCGCGGCCGAGACGTTGGAGCCTGCGCCTGAGACCGTGAGGGTGCCGGCGCCGGGGCCGCCCGCCAGCGTGAGCGTGCCGCCGACATGCAGCGAGCCGCCGGCAAGCACCTGATCAACCGCTCTGCCGGAGCTGCCGATGATATCGTCGTTGTCGATCGTGAGCAGGCTGCCCGTGTCCGTGACCGTCAGCGAGGACCGGGCGGACGAATTGGAGGCCTCGGTGAGGGTGCCGCGGATGGTGACGGTGCCCGATGTCTCGACGGTGACCGTGGCGGTTCCGGCATTCGCGAAATACGAGTTGCCTTCGGAGACCAGCGACGACGCCCCGCTGACGTAAAGCGTGCCGGACCCGCCGGAGCCCACCGCCAGGGCAGGACGCAGTCCCGCGTTGTCGCCGGTGACGATCGCCGAGCCGCCCGTGACGGTGATCGACGCGGTGCCGAGATTGCCCACGATCAGCGAGCCGAGGTCCGCCACCGCCGCGTTCCAGGTGCCGGTTGTGTTGGACCCGCCGGTGTTGCCCAGATAGACCTGCTGCGCGGTGAGCGAGCTGCTGGTGAGGTCGAGCGCGCCGGTGGCCATTTGCAGCGAGGTGGCGATGTTGATCGTGCCCCGCTGGGCGACGATCGAGTTGAATTCCTGAAGGATATCAGAGGTCAAGGTGCCGCGGGTCAGCGAGATGCGGCCGAAGCTGACCAGGGCGCGCGCGCCGGTGGCCGACAGGTAGCCGCCATTGACAATATTGATGTAACTGAGGGCGTCGGCGACCAGCAGATAGCCGTTCACGGCCACCCGGCCGCCGTCGATGGTGAGGGAGGCGGGCGTGACGCCGGGCGTCAGCGTGTTGGTGATAACATCGAGCGTGGCGGCCGAGACGACGCCGGAGATGCCCACACCGGCGCTATTGATGTTGATGGTGTCGACCGAGCCGGTGCCGCTCAGCGTGCCACCGTATGACGAAATGAACATCGCAATGTCCCCGCTGGAGGGGACCGTGCCGGTCATGCCGGTCGACGAATCGAACCAGTTCGCGCCGGCGGAGAAATCCTGGTTGCCGCCTAGCCAGAAATACTGCTTGCCCACAACGATCCCCCTGCATGCGACGCCCAAAGGCCTGGCCATGTGTCTCGCGGACTTGCGACGTGCCCGGGAATCGGGCGATATCTGCCGGAAGCGTCAGGCTTCGATTAAAAAGACGTTACCCGGAACGATCCCTATCGCTATGAAAATTGGGTTATCCTTATGCGAAACGATTTTGTTCGTTCAAGATCGTTTCCCTATAAGTTGTTGTTTTGGTTTGAAGCGTGATCATTTCAGCGTGACAATCCTGGAACGCTTTCAACTTTAATTTTCATGCATTTTAACGACACGACGCGCCGGCAGGTGCGGCGATGGGGGCAACATGGTCGATGCGGCGCCGGTGACTGTTGTTCTGGTGATGGGGGTTTCGGGGTCCGGCAAAACCACTATCGGCGCCTTGCTGGCGGGTCGTCTGGGCTGGGATTTTGCGGATGGCGACGACCTGCATCCGCCGGCCAACGTGGCGAAGATGAAAAGCGGCACGCCGTTGACCGACGCCGACCGGTGGCCGTGGTTGGATGCCATCGCGGCCTGGATCGACAGCCACCGCGCGGCGGGCCAGCACGGGGTGGTGACGTGTTCGGCGCTTAAACGGGTCTATCGGGATCGGCTGCTCCTGGGGCGCTGCGATGTGCGGCTGGTGTATCTGTATGGCAGCTACGATGTGATCGCCGCGCGTCAGGCGGCGCGGCAGGGGCATTTCATGCCGTCCACGCTCATCAAAAGCCAGTTCGACACGCTGGAGCCGCCGACGGCGGACGAGCGCCCGATCGTGATGCCGGTGGATCTGTCGCCGGTGGCGATTGTGAAGGCGTTGACGGAGAGCAAGATGTTCTTTTGTGAACAAAAGAACCAAAAAACTTCATAATCTTATGAATAAAAGTCTTTTTGCTTCTTTTTCTTCAGAAAAAGAAGACGCTTTATAATTACGAGCCACGTTGCGCCACAAGCGCGTTCCACAGCGCCATGAGCTCGCCGTCGCCTGCGTTGTTGGTGGCGTTCGGCCGGGCGGCGGTGTGGACGAGAACGGTGCGGGTTTGCGGGTCGATCAGCATCATCTGTCCGTAGATGCCGCGCAATTCGAACTGGCGGCGGTCGCCGGGCAGCAGCCAGACCTGATAGCCGTAGCCGAGCTTGCGGCCCTGGCCGGGGGCCAGAAAGGGGGCGGCGGGCATGGTGGCGTCCAGCAGGAAGGGCCGCGGGATGATCTGGCGGCCTTCCCAGGCGCCGTCATGCGCGAGCAGAACGCCGAGCCGGCCCCAGTCGCGCAGCACGGCGTTGAAGCAGCAATACGCGATCTCGTGGCCTTTGCCGTCGGTGGCCCAGGAGGCGGCGGCCTCGGCGCCGATGGGTGACCAGATGCGGCGGGCCATGTAGTCCGCAAGCGGCATCTTGGTGGCGCGGCTCAGCACCAGGCCCAGCAGCTCGGTGTCCAGGCCGGCATAGTTGAAAACGGTGCCGGGGGGCTGGGCGCGGGTGGTGAACTGCGAAATGGCCTCGATGGCGCCGCCGCTGTCTGGCCGCATCAACGCGCGGCTGAGGCGCATGATATCGTCCTTGCCGTCATATACCTCGTGAAAGCGCATGCCTGACGTCATGGACAGCAGCGCCCGCACCGGCGTGCGGCCGGCCTCGGTGTCGGCGAGCTCGGGCAGGTAAGCTGAAACGAGGTCGTCCAGGCTGTGGATCGCCCCTTCGGAAACGGCGATCCCCGCGAGCATGCCCACCAGCGTTTTCGCCATCGACTGCGAGGTGAAGCGATCCTTGTCGGTGCGGGCGTAGCGATAATGCTCATACAGGATGGTGTGGTCGGACAGCACCAGCAGCCCGGTGGCGGGATTGCGCTCCAGATAGCTGTCCAGCGTCTGGGTTTTGCCCTCGAACTTGTAGCTGAGCTGCAGTTCCTGCGGCGCGCGTGCCAGCGTGCTGGGCGCGGAGGCGGCGGGGATGGCGCGCGAGGGGCGGGCCTCGTCGAAATGACTGTAGGTGCCCACGATCGTGCGCTGGTCGACGCGGGTGCCGGGCACGGCCACGGGGTAGCCTTGGGTGGCGCCATAGGCGGCGGCGTCTGGCCCGGTGTCTGAGAAGACCGGCGAGGCCTGGGCGAGCGCGCTGTGCGGCAAGGCGACAGGCAGCAGCAGAGCCAGCACGACGAGGCGACGGATCATGGCGAACGCATTCCCACTTTGATACAGGTTCGGGCATTCAACAGGCGACAAGCCAAGGCGGCGGTTATTCCTCAAAGGACCAGCGCGCCCAACAACGCGTCCAGCCGTTTGCGACCTTCCGGCGTGGCGCGCAGGCGGGCGCCGTCCCATTCTATATACCGGGCCTCTTGCGCCTTCACGAGGGTCTCTGCCTCTAAAACGTCCGGAATCTGAAAATTTGTGCGGCGTGCGAACCGCTCGGCATCGATCCCCTCGGTCAAACGGAGCCCCATCAGCAGCATTTCCCGGGCACGGTCGGCGTTTTCGACGATCTCTTCGGCGGTGCTGCCGTGGCCGTCCCGCTCCACCCGCTCGGCCCAGGGCTCGGGCGCGCGGTGGCGGCGGGTGGCGAGTAGAGTGGACCCGAGGCTGACGCGGCCATGCGCGCCGGGGCCAATTCCGGCGTAGTCGCTGTAGCGCCAGTAGGCGAGATTGTGCCGGCTTTCATGGCCGGGCAGCGCGTAGTTGGACACTTCGTAGGGCAGCAGGCCGAACCGCGCCGCCTCCTCGCCGGTGGCGTCGTAGAGGTCGGCGGCGCATTCGGGGTCGGGAAGCTGGATCTCGCCGCGCCGGTGCATGCCCTCATAGACGGTGCCGGGCTCGATGGTGAGCTGGTAGAGCGACAGGTGGTCGGCGGCCAGCGTCAGCGCCTGGCGAAGCTCGGCGCGCCAGGCGGGCAAGGTTTGGCCGGGGCGCGCGTAGATGAGGTCGAACGACAGGCGGGGGAAGATGCTTCGGCCGATTTCGAGGGCGGCGATGGCCTCGCCGGGGGAGTGACGGCGGCCGAGACGTTCAAGGTCGGTTTCATCGAAACTCTGCACGCCGATGGAGATGCGGTTGACGCCGGCCTGGCGGAAGGCGGCGAGGCGGCCCGCCTCCACGCTGGTTGGATTGGCTTCGAGCGTGATTTCGCAGTCGGTATGCATGTCGAACAAGCGGGCGGCGTCGGCGATGATCTCGGCCACGATCGCGGGGTCCATCAGGCTGGGGGTGCCGCCGCCGAAGAAGATGGAGCCGAGCGGGCGGCGGCCGAGCCTTGCCGCCTCCCAGGCGAGTTCACGGCGGAGCGCGCGACCGAAGCGGTCTTGATCGATGCGGTCCCGGACATGACTGTTGAAGTCGCAATACGGGCATTTCGCAAGGCAGAACGGCCAGTGCACGTAAAGGGCGAGGGGATCCGGCGCGCACGACGCTGTGGTCGTGGCCGCGGGCGTGTGGGGTGGGTTCAGCGACCGGTTCCGGAATGAGCCGCGATCACGATGCCGGGGCCGGCCAGGAAGCGCAGCGCGTCGGGCAGGGTTTCGCGCCAGAGTGCGAAGTCGTGCGCGCCGGGGCGCAGCTTCAGTTCGGCCTGCCAGCCGCGCGCGCGCCAGACGGCACAGAACGCCTGGGCCGCCTCGTCGGTGCCGTAAGGGTCTTGCAGGCCGGCACTGAGTTGCACGCGCAGGGGGTGTCCGGCCTGGGCGAATTCTGGAAGCAAAGCGGGATAGTTCATCGCGCGCCAGCGGGCGGGATCGAAGATGCCGTCCTTTTGGAATGCCGGGGCAATGCGGGCGCCGGAGATGAAGGGCGGGTCCGGGGTGTAGATGGCCGGGCTCATCAGGGCTATGGCGGAGAACATCTCGGGGTGGCGCAGGGCCAGCCGCATGGCGCCGTAGCCGCCCATCGAAAGCCCGCCCAGCATGCGGCCGGAGCGGCCGGTGACGGTGCGATAGTTTCTGTCGATCTGGGGGATGAGATCGCTGATGAAGGCGGTCTCCATCTTCTCCGGCCCGTCGATATACCAGCTGCGGCCGCCGGCGGGCATCACCAGGATGCAGGGCTGCAGAAGGCCGCGTTCGA
>JANYFG010000112.1 GCA_025362815.1 Rhodospirillales bacterium | reverse complement strand
GTCCGCCGCGTGGCCACGGCCTAGATCATGATGCGTTCGGGTTTCTGAACCCAAGCCCATAAACATGATCGATAAAACAACAAGTTAGAGCCTGCTATTTTGTCTACTCAAAATCATCAGGCTCTAGAGCAAGGGATCGCGGCATGAACCAGATCACCCCCATCGCCCTCTCCCGCCGCGGCCTCCTCGCCGCCGGTGGCGCGCTCGTCGTCACCTTTGCCGCCCCACGCTGCGCCACCGCGCAGCTGGCCGCCAAAGCCACCCCCCGCACGCCAGACCGCCTTTCCTCCTGGATCGCCGTCCAACAGAACGGGGACGTCATCGCCTATTTCGGCAAGGTCGACATGGGCCAAGGCGTGGACGTGGCGATCGGCCAGATCGTGGCGGAGGAGCTCGACGTGCCCTTCGCCCGCGTGAAGGTGATCCAAGGCGACACCAGGCTGACGGTGAACCAAGGCGGCGCCAGCGGCTCCACCGGAATCGAGCTCGGGTCCGTCCCGCTCCGCTTCGCCGCCGCCGAGGCGCGGCGCGTGCTGGTGGACCTCGCCGCCGCCAAATTCGGCGTTCCCGCAAGTGGCCTCGTGGTGTCTAACGGCGTCATCTCGGCAGGCGACAGACGCGCGACGTATGGCGAGCTCATAGGCGGCCAGAATTTCGACGTCGCGATGCAATGGAACAGCGTGCTCGGCAACGGCCTCAAAGCCCGCGGCGTGGCCGAACCCAAGAAGCCGGCTGACTACAAAATCGTGGGCCAATCCATCGCCCGCAGCGATGTCGCGCAAAAGATCTTCGCCACCCAGGTCTATGTCGGCGACATCCGCCTGCCCGGCATGCTGCACGGCCGCATGATCCGCCCGAACATCGCAGGCGCCACGGTCGTGTCCGTGAACGAAACCTCCATCGCCCATCTCAAGGGCGTCCGCATCGTCAAGAACGGCGGCTTCCTCGGCGTGGTCGCGCCGAAGGAGTGGGATGCCATTCGCGCCAGCCAGGCCCTCGAAGTCATCTGGTCCGACGCCAAACCGCCTTTTCCTGCCTTCGACAAACTGCACGATCACATCCGCACCGCCCCCGCCATGGGCGGGAAGGCCGAGTTCGACCAGGGCGACGCACAAGCCGCCCTCGCCAAATCCACCGGCGTGATCACCGCCGAATACGAATGGCCGTTCCAATCCCATTCCTGCATGGGCCCCGCCTGCGCGCTCGCCGATGTGCGCGCCGACGGCGTCACGATCTACAGCGGCACCCAAAAACCGCATTACTGCCAGCAAGGCGTCGCCGCCATCCTCGGCCGCCAACCCCAGGAGGTCCATGTCAGTTGGACCACCGGCCCCGGCAGCTATGGCCGCAACGATTCAGGTGACGCCGCGATCGATGCGGCCCTGCTGTCCCAAGCCGTGGGCGCGCCCGTCCGCCTGCAGGGCATGCGCCACGAAGGCCATGGCTGGGACCCGAAGGGCCCCGCTTCCGTCCATACCGGCCGCGCCGTGCTGGACGACAGCGGCCATATTCTGGCACTCGAATACGCCTCCCGCGCCTTCTCCCGCACCGACGTGGACAGCAACGAGAGCAATCCGCAACACAGCCTCGCCGGCCAGATGATGGGGCTCGGCACCAAGCACACGCCCGCGTTCGGCGTCCCCGAAGGCGCCTACGAATTCCCCGCCAAACGTCTCACCTGGGAGAGCATCGCCCCCCTGTTGGCCGCGGGCTCACCCTTGCGTACCTCGCATCTGCGCGACCCCGTGGGCCCCCAGCTCATCTTCGGCTACGAAAGCTTCATCGACGAACTCGCCCACGCTGCAAAGGCGGACCCGATCGACTTCCGCCTCCGCCACCTCACCGACACGCGCGCCATTGACGTCATCAAGGCCGCAGCCGAAAAATTCGGCTGGCAACCCCGCATAGCCGCAAGCCGTGTCAGCGCCGGCGACCTCATGACAGGCCGCGGCATCGCCTACGCCCAGCGCGGCCGCACCGTCGTCGCCATCATTGCCGAAGTCACCGTCAGCCGCAGCACCGGCCAGGTTCGCCCAACCCGCTACGTGGTAGGCCACGAATGCGGCCTGGTCGTGAACCCGGATGGCCTGCGCCACACCATCGAAGGCAACATCATCCACGCCTCCAGCCGCTCCCTGCACGAGGAAGTCATCTTCGACCGGGCCCAGGTGACCTCGGTGGACTGGCTCACCTACCCCATCCTGGACATCACCGAAGCTCCTGCCACCATCGACATCGTCTTGATCGACCGCCCGGACAAGCCCGCCCTCGGCGCCGGAGAGGCCACCACCCGCCCGATGGCAGCCGCCATTGCCAATGCCATCTTCGACGCCACCGGAATCCGCCTCCGCCGCGCACCCTTCACCGCGGACAGGATGAAGGCGGCGCTGGGCGTTCCGGTTTAGAGCCTGATAATTTTGAGTAGACAAAATATCAGGCTCTAACTTGTTGTTTTATCGATCATGTTTATGCGCTTGGGTTGAGCAACCCAAACGCATCATGATCTAGATCATAATGCCAGCCCGGCGCAGACCGGCCTGTCCCACGGGAGAATAAGAATGCGTGCCTTCGTCGCGGCGTTACTGATCTTGCTCGGCCTCCCGTTCTCAGCGCAGGCGGAAACGCAGACCGTCCGAATCGCCAAGCAATTCGGCGTGTCCTACCTGCCGCTCATCGTGATGCAGGAAGAAAAGCTGCTGGAAGCCGAGGGCAAATCCCGCGGGCTCGACCTCGTTGCGGAATTCCTCACCATCGGCAACGGCGGCGCCATCAACGACGCGCTGATCTCCGGCAATCTCGACTTCGCGTCAGGCGGCGTGGGGCCGATGCTGACGATCTGGGGCAAGACCCGCACCAATCTCAAGGTGAAAGGCGTGGCCACCCTCAACGCCATGCCGATCTGGCTGAACTCCAGCAACCCCAAAATCAAAACGATCAAGGATTTTTCAGAGACCGATCGAATCGCGCTTCCCGCTGTCAAGATCACCATCCAGGCCATCGTCTTGCAGATGGCAGCGGCCGACGCCTTCGGCCCCGCCAATTTCGACCAGCTCGACCGCCTGACTGTCTCACTCGGCCACCCCGACGCGCTGGTGGCGCTCATGAGCCTTCGCAGCGAAATCAACAGCCACTTCACCTCCGCACCCTTCATGTATCAGGAGCTGGAGGACAGCCGCATCCATCGTGTGCTGAACAGTTACGACGTGCTGGGCGGCCCCCACACCTTCAACGCCGTGTGGGCCACCACGAAGTTTCATGATGCCAACCCCAAAATCACCGAAACCTTCCTCGCAGCGCTCGACCGCGCGCAGAAGATGATCGTGGCGGACCCCGCCAAGGTGGCCGCGCTTTACATCCGCAACGAGAAATCGAAAATCCCGTTGGCCAAGGTGATCGAGATCATCACGAAACCCGAAAACGACTGGACGATGGTGCCCCGACAGGTGATGAAATTCGCCACCTTCATGAACCAGACAGGCGCGGTTTCAACCAGGCCGGAAAGCTGGAAAGATCTGTTCTTTGCAGATATCCACAGCATGGATGGCAACTGACCATGCCCGGCAACACACTACAGATCCACAAGCTCACCCCGGTCATCGGCGCCGAAATTTCCGGCATCGACCTCGCAGCGCCGATGGACAGCGCCACGTTCGACACCATCCATCAGGCGCTGATGGACAACCTGGTGATCTTCTTTCGCGACCAGAGCCTCAACCATGCCGAACAGATCGCGTTCGGCGCCCGCTTCGGCAAGCTGCACATCCATCCCGCGGCGCCCTCGGTCCCCGGTCATCCCGAAGTGATGATCATCCATGCCGACGCGAACTCGACATACGTCAACGGCGAAAGCTGGCACTCCGATGTCAGCTGCGACGAAGAGCCGCCCATGGGCTCTATCCTGCACATCAACACGCTGCCTGAATTCGGCGGCGACACCATGTTCGCCAACATGTACGCGGCGTTCGAGGCACTCTCCACGCCAATGCAGACCATGCTGTCGCAACTGACCGCCCTGCACGACGGCGAGATGCTGTATCGCGGTCGCTACACCAGCAACGATCAGGCCCGCGTCTACCCAAAAGCCAACCACCCCGTCATCCGCACCCACCCCGTCACCAAGCGGCAGGCGCTGTTCGTCAATTCATTCTTCACAGCCAGGATCAACGAACTCAGCCGCGGCGAGAGCGATGCCCTGCTGGCCTTCCTGTTCCGCCACATCGAAACGCCGGAGTTCGCCTGCCGCTTCCGCTGGCAGAAAAACGCGATGGCATTCTGGGACAACCGCTCCGCCCAGCACCACGCGCTGTGGGACTATTTCCCACAGACGCGATCGGGCACACGGGTCACCATCCAGGGCGACCGGCCATTTTATAAGTCATAAATTACGGCGTGGCCGGTGCGAGCCTGGCGATGAACTCGCCAAGTTCCTTGCTGTAGAAACCGGCAATTCCCGTGGTGCCGTGGCCGCGCGTGTCCTTGCTGGCCGGGATCAGAAGCACCTGGCCATGCGCCACCTGCTTCATGGCCACGTCCAATGTGCCCGTTTCCGGCGGGTTGCGCTCGTCGTCGGCGGCGTTGATCGCAAGCACCGGCGCCTTGATGCGCGCCAGATCGGGGGCCGTGTTGTAGCCGCGCGAGGATTGCCACTGCCACACGAAATCATTCGCATCGGCCGCCAGTGGCGCCGCCAGACGCTCATCGACCATCCGGTCCGCCAGCGCACCCGTGGGCGCCATGCTCTGATACGCCAGCGTGCCACCGCTGGTGGCAAAACCAAAGAACACGTTGGCTGTCACCAACGCCTGCGGCTGACTGGTGTAGTTGCCGTTATTGTAGGCGGGATCACGCTTCACGCTTTCCACCAGCATGCGCCGCATGATCCAGTTGCGGCTGGACATCTCGGTGGGCTGCGACGCCATCGGAACCAGCCCATCCATGAAATCCGGGTAGGTTGTGCCCCACAGCCAGGTCTGCATGCCGCCCATCGAATTGCCGATCACCACCCGCAGATGCTTCACGCCGAGCCCCTCGGTCACCAGCCGATACTGCGCCGTCACCATGTCGGTGTAGTCGTATTTCGGATATTTCGGCCCCATCCCCTCAGACGGACGCGATGATTTCCCAGCGCCCAGCGCGTCCGGCAGGATGATGAAATACTTCGATGCGTCCAGCGGTTGGCCGGGGCCGAACAACGCCCCCGCGAACGCCGGCGTCAACATGCTCGCGCCGGAGCCGGCCGTGCCGTGCAGCACAAGCACCGGCGCGCCGGCGGGATTGCCGACGGTGATGTAGTGCATCCGCACATCCGGCAGGGTCTCGCCGGTATGAAACCTGAAGGACGGTGCCACCCAATCGCCCTCTTTCGGGGCCGGATAGTCGGCCGCCAGCGCGGGGAGCGCAAACAATGACAACGCACCCGCCAGGATGGCACGCTGAGACGGAGCAGGTTTCATGACCGCTTTTCCTTTTGACACAGCAAGCGTGACGAGAATTTCCGGGCGGCGCAAGCGGCCTATTCGATCAGCGGCGCGCCGATCCGCCCGCAGACATCCGCGCCCGCCAGCCCGAACAGGCATGGCCGGCCAAACACCAGACGCTGTCGCGCGGCATGCGCCGGACCGGTCTGCACCGCACCGTCGGCCAGACCCAGCACGGCCTCGCCGCGCGGCAAGGGACGCAGCGGCACCACCAGAAAATCCTGCTTGCGCGGATACAGCTTGAAGTCGTCGTTATGATGAAAGATCGCCCCGCCGATCCCAAGCGTGTGCGCACCGCCATAAAGCGCGGCCCAAGTGCCGCCACCCGGCACGATGGCGGCATGATCGACGGAGCTGAGATCGCCCACCGCGTGCGGCGACACAACAGCATCGCCCGCCACAAGCTCTGCCCGCCACGCCGAAAGCCCCACCAGCACCGCCAGCGTCACACCCACCTCACGCAGCCGAAAACGGCGCTCGATCGACCCCATCACAGCCGCCACCGCAAGCAACAACAAGATCGGCTGCACGGCTTTAAAGTAATGAACATTGCCGTATGTCCAAAACCCCAGAATATGCAGATCGCGATAGCACAGCAGCAACGCCAGATGGCCCGCGGCCCACAGGGCGAGCAACACATGCACGCGCAGCCGCGCCCGCGAGGCACACAGCGCCACCCCTGCGGCCAGCCCCGGCAGCATCCACACGAAAACCTCCGCCATGCCGCGATGACTGCCCGGCTCCACGCGCTCGGCCCCCACGCCGTCGAACAAAGGTCGCGGGTCCAACACGAGGGTAACGAAACGCAGCGGCAACAGCCGCCATTCGAAGCCGGTGGCGGCGGACTGGCCGTAATACGTGTCCGGACCGAACCCGGTCGAGACGGCGATCAACGCCCACGCAACTCCCACCATCCCAGCTGCGGCCCCCGCCGCGCACAACGACAGGGCCCACGCGCGCCGGGCCGGCAGCCCCCATAGAACGGGCAACATGACGGCCCCCGCCGCCACGGCCACCGGCATCACGTCGCCCGGCCGAAACAGGACGATGGCGCCCAGCGCAGCCCCCGCCGCCGCCGCTCGCCCCAGCGCCGCGCGGCCAGGCCCCGCCCGGCCAGACATTGGCTGCTCGGCCAGCCGAAGCACCGCCAGCAGGCATACAAGAATTGCGGCGGCAGCCGGCGTGGTGGTCCACGGGATCAGCCATGATTTCAGCCCCGGCAGCGTGCCCAGGCTCGCCACCAGAAAACACGCGGCACCGATCGCGGCACCCCAGCGCCGTCGGGGGAGCAACCGCACGGCAAGGCGGGCGCAAACGAACTGGCAGATCAACAGGCTCGCGAGGTTGGGCAGCAAAAACCGGTCATGCGGCGTGAAAGGCAAAAGCCACGCCGCCAGCAGCGGATATCCCGGCGGATACCAGTGCTCTGCCTGCCGCAGGTCGCCCGCCCCCCAGGCCTGCGCGGCGCGGAGATACAGGCCCTGGTCGTTCCAATCACGCCAGCCGCCGGTCTCCTGCACGGAAGGCAGGCCCGGAAACACCCAATGCGCCGCCAGGAACACCGCCACCAGAATGAGGCACAGCGCCGCCACGGCTCCATTGCGACGGAGCGACAGCACCAAATTGTGGCGTGGCAGCACCGGCGATCAGCGCGGCTCGGCTTTGTCGATATTCCAGTAGACCACGATGGGCGATTCCAGAACGCCCGTCACGTTGGTGCGAAACGCCACCGGCACGCTGGATTGGCCGAGCACACGATACGGCACCTCCTCGGCAAGCCTGCGGTGCAGCTGCTCCAACAGCTTCGGTCGTGCGGCGTCATCCGCTTCCAGGAAGGCCAGCCGCAGCCGCTCGGCCTCGCCGTCGCAGGGCCAGCCCGAGAAATTCTTCCTGGCGCACGACATGTCCGTGCCGGAATTGGTCTGTGGGTTCGACGTCGTGGCGCCCGGTGTGGAGGTCACGCGGATGTTCCAGCCGCCCGCCGCCACGGGGTCCTGCTTCAAGGCCCGCCCCACCACGGTCGCCCAATCGGACCACACCATCTCCACATTGAATCCAGCCTGGCGCATCGCATCCGCCGCCACTTCAGACATCACGCCGTTCGCATTGTCGCGCGACGCGATGAAGATGAGCTTTTCGCCCTTGTAGCCAGACTCCGCCAACAGAGCGCGCGCCTTCGCGAAATCCTGGTGAAATCCCTCCGCGCCCGCCTCCGTCCCATACGGCCCACCGCACGTGAAAAACGCGTTGCACGCCTGCCAGTTGCCCTTGTCGCCGAATGCCGCGGTCAGCACGTCGCCCTGGTCGATCGTGTAGTTCAGCGCCTGGCGCGCCTTGATGTTGTCGAAGGGCGGCTGCACGTGGTTGGGGCGCAGCATCGTCTGGTCGGCGATCTCGCTCAGCCGCATCAGGCGTATGGATGTGTTGCTTGCCAGCACGGGCAGAAGATCGAGCGACGGGCGTTCGGCGAAATCGATCTCGCCCGACTGCAACGCCGCCGCCACCGTGGCGGGGTCGGGCAGGATCTGCCATTCCACCCGGTCCACCTTCACCACGCGCCCGCCGGCGGTGCCATCCGCAGGCTCCGCACGCGGCACGTAATCGGTGTTCTTCGCATAGACGATCCTCGCCCCGCTCACGCGTTCGGCGGCCACATAGCGGAACGGGCCGGAACCGATGGCGGTGGTGATCTGCCGCCGCGGCCCCTCCACATCCTGCGCCCTCATGATGGCGGCAAACCGGGACGGCGCCGCCGCCAGCACCGACAGCATGGACGGAAACGGCGTTTTCAGAACGATGCTGAAGCTGTCCGCATCGATCGCCTCCATGCCCACCATGGAAGCCGCCAACCGCATGCCGCCCCCGTCGAACGTCATCCACCGCTGCATCGAGGCGATCACGTCGGTCGTCGTCACCTTCTGGCCGTCGTGGAAACGCAGCCCCGGTCGCAGGGTGAACCGCCACCGCAGCCCATCGTCCGAAACGCCCCATGTCTGCACCATCTGCGGCTTCGGCTGCAGCTTCGAATCCCAGCTGAACAGGCTTTCATAGATCATCATGCCCGAGATCATCGAAATCGAGGCGGTCCCGAACACAGGGTCCAGCAGCACGATATCGGTCTGCGGCACCACCCGCAGCACCTTGGTCTCAGCCCGCGCCGACCCGATTGAAAGGAGTGCGGCCACACAGGCCAACCGAAGATGGACGACGGTCACGACAACATCCTTACACAGATCATGATGCGTTTGGGTTGCTCAACCCAAGCGCATAAATATGATCGATAAAACAACAAGTTAGATTTTCCAGAATTTCTGCGTCAATTCAGACAACACCGACGCGTCGGTGCGCTGCCGTTTTCAGTCGAACGGCAGCCCCACGTAGTTCTCCGCCAGCGAGCCTGCCTGCAAGGCCGATGTCCGCACCAGGTCCAGATCGGCGAAATGGATGCGGCGCTCGAAATCCGATTCAGCGGCGTTGCGATGCAGCATCGTGGTCATGTACCAGGAGAACCGCTCGCCCTTCCAGATGCGCCGCAGGCAGGTGGCGCTGTACTGATCCAGCCCCGACCGGTCGTTGTGCAGATATTGCAGCGTCAACGCGCGTGACAGCACCAGCACGTCGGCCACCGCAAGATTGAGCCCCTTGGCGCCGGTGGGCGGCACGATATGCGCGGCGTCGCCGGCGATGAACAACCGGCCGTACTGCATCGGCTCGCACACGAAGGAGCGCAGGGGGATGATGCCCTTTTGGAAGATCTCGCCCTCCTGAAGCGCCCACCCGTCATGCGTGCCCAATCGCGCCTGCAATTCGCCCCAGATCCGGTCGTCCGACCACGCCGCGATGTGATCGGTGGGGTCGCACTGCACGTACATCCGCTGGATCTCGGGAGAGCGCGTGCTGAGCAGCGCGAACCCGTCGCCCTGGTTGGCATAGATCAGTTCCGGCCACGACACCGGGGCGCGCGTCAGAATGCCGAGCCAGCCGAAGGGATACACCTTCTGGTATTCCCGCCGCAGCGTCTTGGGGATCGCCTGACGACCCGGACCATGAAACCCATCGGCCCCCACCACATAATCGCAATCGATGGTGGCCAACGGTCCATCGCCGTCCGGCCGGTAATCGATAGCCGGATGATCGGTGTCGACACCGCGGATCACGGTGCCGCCCACCCCGAAGACAATCTCGCCGCCCTGCGCCAGCCGTGCGGCCACGAGGTCGCGCAGCACCTCGTGTTGCGGATAGACCATCACCCGCTTGCCGCCTGTCAGCCCCGCGATGTCCACATGATGGCGCTGCCCGTCCCATTGCAGCGTGATCCCGTCATGCACATGCCCGTCGGTTGCCATCCGCCCGCCGATGCCGAGCTCATGCATCAGTTCCACCAACCACTGCTCCAACACCCCGGCGCGGATGGTATCCTCTACCTCACGGCGGCTGCGGCTTTCAATGTTCACGGCGGATATGCCCGCGCGGTGCAACAGAAGCGCCAAAAACAGCCCCGCCGGGCCGGCGCCCACAATCCCCACCTGAACCCGCACGACAGACCTCCAGCTTTTCCCTGATCGCAAACTATGGCGTCCCACCACGCGCCGCCACCCGAGCGATGCGGGCGCCGGCCCGTGTCTCGTCAACCCTTCGGCGGTTCGGTATGCCCGCCAAACCCCAGCCGCATCGCGCTCAGCATCTTCTCGGCGAACGTATGCTCCTGGCGTGACCGGAAGCGCACGAACAGCGCCGCCGCCAGCGTGTCGGCCGGCACCGCTTCCTCGATGGCGGCCTCGATCGTCCAACGGCCTTCGCCGCTATCGGCCACGTTGCCCGAGAAATGCGCGAGCGTCTCGTCCTTGGCCAGCGCCTGGGACGACAGATCGAGCAGCCACGACGTGACCACGCTGCCCCGCCGCCACACTTCGGCGATGTCGGCCATATCGAGATCGAACCGCTCGCCATCCGGCAGATGGTCGTCGGCCCGGTGGCGCAGAATGTCGAACCCTTCCGCCATTGCCTGCATCATCCCGTATTCGATGCCGTTATGGATCATCTTCACGAAGTGCCCCGCACCGGCCGGCCCCGCGTGCAGATAGCCCTGCTCCACCCGCTTGTCCCGCCCCTCGCGACCCTTGGTGAGCGGGATATCGCCGATCCCGGGGGCCAGCGCCGCCAGAATCGGGTCGATCGTGGCCACCGACGCGGTGTCGCCCCCGATCATCATGCAATAGCCACGCTCCAGCCCCCACACGCCGCCGGACGTGCCGATGTCGAGGTAGTGAACGCCCTTTTCCCCCAGCGCCTTCGACCGGCGAACATCGTCCTTGTAGTAGCTGTTGCCGCCATCGATGAGGATGTCGCCCGCGCCGAGCCGGGCGCCGAAATCGGTCACGGCGTCTTCGGTGATCTTGCCCGAGGGCAGCATCAACCACACGACCCGCGGCGTGCCCGTGAGCTTGGCCATGAAGTCATCGCGCGATGCGGCGCCGACAGCGCCCTCGGCTGCCAGCCCGTCTGTGGCCTGTGGGCTTGCATCATGCACCACGCAGTCATGCCCCGCCCGCATCAGGCGCCGCGCGATATTGCCGCCCATCCGGCCGAGGCCCACGATCCCAATCTGCATGTCGAATCTCCTGTTTCGATTCAGCGACGTCTTGCGGCGGCACCGCGCTGCGCCAGCCCCACCAGCGCATTGCGGCACAAGGTTTCGGCCGGCGAGCCCGTACGTTTGCACGCTCGTTCGGTATCGGACAAACGCTGCGTGGCCATCGCAAGAGACGCCGCGTTCCAAAGCCTGACAGACCGTGTGAACACCGCCTCGCGCTTGAAGAACAAGGGCGGGCGCAGACCCTTCACCGCGTCCTCGGTCGAAGCGCCGTCGTCGATCTGGGCGCGCACCCGCACGAAACGCTGCAGATGCATCAAGGCGGCGCGCAACACGCCCACGGGGGCCGCGCCCTCCGAGATCGCCAGCTCCAGCGCCCGGTCGGTGCCGGCCACATCGCCGTCGGTGGCGGCAAACAAGGCGTCCTCCAGGGACAGGCCCGACAGATCACCCACACACGCCCGCGCGGCCATCATATCGACGGTGCCGCCCACGCCGGCATGCAGCGCCAGCTTCTCCAACTCGCTGCGGGTGACCATCCGGTCGGCGCCCAACTGGCCCGCAAGCCAGCCCAGCGCGTCCGTCTCGATCTCGATGCGGTCCTGCGCCAGCACGCTGCGGGCCAGCTGCGTCACGGCGCGGGTGTCCATCGGGTAGCACGCAACGGTCCCGGCCTGCTCGGCGCGATCGAGCAGCGTCTTCAGTTTCGACCGTCCGGTCAGCGTGGCGCCTTCCAGCACCAGCAGGCCCGGACCCTGTCCCGCCAGCACCTTCTGCACCGTGGCGGTGGCGCCATCGGTCACGTCGCGCACCCGCACCACCCGGCGGCCACCGGTCATGGACATCGCCGCCACCTCGTCCGGCAGCTGGCCATAGCCGTCCCGTTCGATTTCGGACACGCGGAACGGGTCGTCCAGCGCGCCCGCCACGTTGCGCACCAGCTTCGTCGCGTGTTCGCGGATCAGACCCTCGTCGTCGCCGTGGAACAGAACCACCCGCGCCGGCGAAGGATTGGCGAGAAACGCATCGAGCCGACGCGCGTCGATTTTCAACGGGAGATCTTCACGCCGCCGGCGGGTGCGTCACGAACCAGGTGGCGATCGTGGCGGTGATCTGGTCGGCGACCGCCTCCACCAGGCGGGCCTGCATCTGCTCGCCTTGCAGGTCGCTGTAGAAATACTGCAGCGACAGCGGATTGTTGCCATCCAGCGAGCGCGATCGCCCGGTGAGCACGGTGCGTTGTTCGGCATCCGCCGTGGTCAGCGACCAGGTGGCGATGCCCGCGGCGCGGGTACGCGTGGGAATGGAATCAGCCCGCTCGATCGAAGCACCCTCGGTGGCGACGTAGAACGACACGGCAAGGTTATAAAGCTTCGCCCCGCCGCCGCCCAGCTCCATGCGCCGCTGCAGCGCATCACGCATCATCTGGCCGCTGCGTTCCGGGATCAGCGCCACGTAGATCGACGACAGGCCGGACGCGGCGGACGGCGACCCCGCGTTGGCCGGCGCATACACCGGCCGGAAGCCGCATCCGCCCAACAAGGCGGACAGCGATCCAAGACTGACGACCCGGCGAGAAATCACCCACTCACCCCGCGACGACGAAATTGACGATCCGGTTCTTCACATAGATCCGCTTGACGATGCGTTTGCCCTCGAGCGCCTTGGCCACATTCGGCTCCGCCTCGGCCCGCGCCAGCACATCATCTTCCACCGCATCGGGCGCCACGTCGATGGTCGTGCGCAGTTTGCCCATCACCTGGATGGCGATGGTGAACGCCTCGGCGGCCGTCAGATCAGGATCGGCCACCGGCCAGGCGGCCTGGGCCACCAGATTGGTCGTGCCAGGCCGCAGCATCTGCCCGATCTCCTCCGCCAGATGCGGCATCATCGGCGCGATCAGCACGGCCATCGCGTCCAGCGCCTCGAACCGCGCCCAGGCCAGGCCGGGCTGGTCTGCTGCCTTATCAGCCTCGGCGAACCCGTTGGCGAATTCATACACCCGCGCCACCGCCACGTTGAACGCCAGCAGCTCCACCGCCTCGGTCATGGCAGCGATCGTGCGATGGGTCAGGCGGCGCAGCGCGCGGGCGGCGGGGCCGAACTCGGCCGGCGTATCACCTGCTTCGAACGTCGCATTCTCGGCCAGGCGGTAAAGCCGCTGGGTGAACCGATAGGCGCCGAGCACGCCGGCCTCGGTCCATTCGATGTCCCGCTCGGGCGGGTTGTCGGACAGAATGAACCAGCGCGCGGTATCGGCGCCGTAGCGGGCGATGATGTTGGCCGGATCGATCGTGTTGCGCTTGGACTTCGACATCGCCTCGATGCGGCCCACCACCACGTCGCGGCCGGTGTCCTTGTGCACCATCGTGCCATCAGCCCGGCGCACCACTTCCTCGGGATACAGCCAGGCGCCGTCCTGCGATTTGTAGCTTTCGTGCGTCACCATCCCCTGGGTGAACAGCCCCGCGAACGGCTCGCTGGCGGACAGATGGCCGGTGGCCTTCATGGCGCGGGTGAAATACCGCGCATACAGCAGATGCAGGATCGCGTGTTCGATGCCGCCGATATACTGGTCCACCGGCAGCCAGTGATCGGCGGCGGCGCGCACAACCGGCGCTTCGGCCTGCGGCGAGCAGAACCGCGCGAAATACCACGAACTGTCGACGAAGGTGTCGAACGTGTCGGTCTCGCGCATGGCGGCCTTGCCACAGGACGGGCAGGCCACGTGCTTCCAGGTGGGGTGATGGTCCAGCGGATTGCCGGGCCTATAGAACGTCACGTCGTCCGGCAGGATCAACGGCAGATCCGACTTCGGCACCGGCACCACGCCGCAGGTCTCGCAATGGATGATGGGGATCGGGCAGCCCCAATAGCGCTGGCGCGACACGCCCCAGTCGCGCAGGCGCCAGTTCACCACCCCCTGGCCGATGCCGCGCCGCGTGATCTCCGCAATGGCGGCCGCCTTGGCGTCGCGCTGGCCCAGCCCGTCCAGAAAAGCGGACTGATAGGCCACGCCCTCGCCATCGAACGGCTTGTCGGTGATGCCAAAGGTCTGCGGGTCCGCACCGGGCGGCAGCACGACGGGGATCACCGGCAGATCGTATTTGCGCGCGAAGTCCAGATCGCGCTGGTCATGCGCGGGGCAGCCGAACAGCGCGCCGGTGCCGTATTCCATCAACACGAAATTGGCGATCCACACGGGGTGGCGCAGGCCGGTGAACGGATTGATCACGTCCACGCCGGTGGGGAAGCCCTTCTTCTCCAACGCTTCCAGCACCGCCTCGCTGGTGCCCTTGCTCTGCACGTCGGCGATGAACGCCGCCGCACCCGGGTTGGTCATCGCCACCTGCGCCGCCAGTGGATGCTCCGCCGCGATGGCCAGGAACGACATGCCGAACAAGGTGTCCGGCCGCGTGGTGTAAACCTCGACGGAATCGATGCCAGCGGGGTCGGCCACGGCAAAGCGAAGCCGGGCGCCCTCGCTGCGACCGATCCAGTTGGCCTGCATCAGCCGCACGCGTTCCGGCCAGCGCGGCATCTCGTCCAGCGCCGCCAGCAGGTCCGGCGCGTCATCGGTGATGCGCATCACCCAGGTGGACAGCCGCTTCTTCTCCACCAGCGCGCCGGAGCGCCAGCCCCGCCCTTCGATTACCTGCTCGTTGGCCAGAACGGTGCCGTCCACCGGGTCCCAGTTGACGAACGCATAGCGGCGCTCCACCAGACCGGCGCGCAGCATATCCAGGAAAAGCGCCTGCTGGTGGCCGTAATACGCGGGGTCGCACGTGGCGAACTCCCGCGCCCAGTCGATCGACAAGCCCATGCGCTTGAGCTCGGTGCGCATCGCCGCGATGTTGTCCCAGGTCCATTTGCCCGGATGAATTCCGCGCTCACGGGCAGCGTTTTCCGCAGGCAGCCCGAAGGCGTCCCACCCCATCGGGTGCATGACGGAAAAGCCGCAGGCGCGCTTGAACCGCGCCACCACGTCGCCCAGCGTGTAGTTGCGGACATGGCCCATATGGATCTTGCCGCTGGGATACGGAAACATCTCCAGCACGTAGTATTTGGGCCGCCCGTCGGTGGGCACATCCTCCACCCGAAAGCACGCGGCGTCGTTCCACGCCTTCTGCCAACGCGGCTCGGCGGCACGGAAATCGTAGCGCGGCGTGTCCGTGGCCGGAACGGCTTCGGCAGGCAGGTGATCGGAACTCATGAAACGCTCGGCCAATCGGTCATGGAGGGAAGTGATCAGGCTCCGTTGGTGGCCCGAAGCTCGCGCGCGCGGAACAACACCTTGTTCTCGACCTCGGCCGAGGTGGCGCTGCTCACCGGCGCATCCACCCATTGTCCGCCCTGCTGCACCTGGCGGAACACCGAGACCTTCACGCCGTCGGCACGCAGCTGGCGGCCGAGGATATAGGCGGTGGCCTTGAAGCGCTCACCGTTGCCGGGTTGCGGCTGATACCAGTCGGTGATGATCACCCCGCCGAATGGATCGGCCGAGCTGAGCGGCATGAACGACAAGGTGTCCAGCGCGCCACGCCACAGATAGGCATTCACGCCGAGCGCGCCGCCGCCGGCGTCCTGCGCCGCCCCACCCTTGCTCTGGCCGGTCGAGAGCACAAAGCCATCCGCCCCCGCCAGCGATCCGCCCGGGCGGCCCGCGATGCGGCCGGTTGCGTAGTCGTCGTCGTTGCTGACCGGCACCGAATTCTTGCAGCCGGCGAGCGCCAGCGTGGCCAGAGTGAGGCAGGTGAACACGCCATGGCGCAAACGCATGTGGATTCCGTTCATTCGGCCAGGGACCAACAAGCCCCTTCGGACATCGCGTGTTAGCCCAAAGCCCAGGCCACGCCAAGCGGCACGGAAAAATTGTTCCCGTGCCGCCTTGTGTCCGCCCAGCCTCTTAGGCTCTCAGCCGATTGCGCGCGTCGATGCTACCACTTGAACACGTTGCCGATCTGCAGGGCGCGGACCTGCGTGGAGTTGCCCACCTTCAGGTTTCCGACCGACGCCGCGCCGGTGCCGAAGTTCCAGCCCCCCTGGTGGCGCTCGCCGTATTCGAACGACGAATACAGCGTGGCGCCCGGCGCCCAGTCATAGGCGCCGCCGATGACAACGCCGGTCTCGTGCAGATTGCTGCGCAAGGCGTTGGCGTTGAAATTCCCCGCGGTGTCGTTGTTGATATATTGGAAGCCCATTATGACCGGGCCCACGATATACTGCGCGCCCGCGATCATGTTCAGGCCGCGCTTGTTGCCCTGACGGATCAGCGAGCCGCCGCCATTGGCATCGATGTCACCTGCGTTGATCGTGCCGCCCACGGCAAACGGCCCGAACGTCACGCGGGCGCCGCCGGCCAGCACCTTCAGATCCTTGAACTGCCGGGTGGCCGACGTGGCGGTGTTGTCCACCACGTGGCCGGATTGCAGATAGCCCACGAAAGACGTGATCGCGACGGGGCCAAACGAGGCTTTGTACTGCACCGCCGCATCGAGCGTGTTGCGTCGCACGGCAGACGGGCCGGCAAACGACGACGTTTGCGTGCCGACAGCGTTCGTGGCGGCATACGTGTTGGCGGCCTGCGTGTCGCCGGTGGACTGGCTGGGCTCCCACGACGCGCCCACGCTGAACCCGGCAAAGCTGGGCGAGATGTAGACGAGCTTGTTGGTGGTGTAGAATGTGGACGTGCGCAAGGACACGAAATTCAGGGTAGTGGCGGCATTTCCGGCGGTTGGGACGTCACCGTTGAAGCCACCCCAGTAGTCGAAATCCTCCATCGACGTGCCGCTCGCCTGGCGGGCGAGGGCGTTGTTCTCCGCGCCGAAATACAGCCGGCCGGCAGAGGCCGTGCCGACATAGCCGTTGTAACGGCGCCAATAGATCGTGTTGCCACCGGACCCGCCGGTGCCGCCGCTGTTCATGCGGGCTTCCAGCGTGGCGCCGTATTCCAACCCGTTGGCCGCCACCGCGTCGAATTTCGGATAGAGCCGAATGAAGGACCCAAGCAGAACGCCGCTGTTCTTGGCGGTTGTGGTCCGGCTGAAGCTGTCGGTGGCGTAACTCAGCTCGTTCGTCAGCAGGGCGCGCAGCCGCACCGTCACGGTACCGGGCGCGAGCGTCGCACCGGTGGCGATGCCCGAATTGAAGGAATCGGTGGTCAAAGCCGGTTCGGCCGCCCGCGCATCGATGGCAAGCGCCAAAACTCCCGTCAACGCCGAGATCGCAACTTTCAATCCACGCATACCTATTCTCCTGACCAACCAGCAGACGTCCCGCGAGGTGCACACTGCCAGATGGCACTTAGGGGCGCGATATCGCCTGTCGGAACACTTCATGACGTTTTTGAATGGTATCGATCCTATCCGGATGGGGTGCGAACGCCACGGCGTGAAATCCGCGCAAACAAAAAGGGCGGGGAAATTCCCCGCCCTTTTGCCGTCACGTCAAGTCAGGCCGTCAAGTAAGGCACGTCAAGCCAGATGAGGCATTACCACTTAAAGGTGTTGCCGATCTGGATCGCGCGAACCTGCGTGGAGTTGCCGATCTTCAGGTTGCCGGTCGCTGCTGCGCCGGTGCCGAAGTTCCAGCCGCCCTGGTGACGCTGGCCGTAAAGGAACGACGAGAACAGCGTGGCGCCCGGAGCCCAGTCGTAAGCGCCACCCACAACGACGCCCGTTTCATGCAGGTTGCTGCGGATGAACTGGTTGTTTGTGGCAGTCGTCGTCGCGATACCGCTGTTGTTGCCGGCGGAGTCGTTGTTGATGTACTGCACGCCCATGATCACCGGGCCGACGATGTACTGCGCGCCGGTGATGAAGTTGAACGCCTTCTTGTTGCCCTGACGGATCAGCGAGCCGCCACCGTTGGCATTGATGTCACCCGTGTTGAACGTGCCACCGACGGCGAACGGGCCGAAGGTCACGCGTGCACCGGCGGCGAGAACCTTCAGGTCCTTATACTGGCGCGTGATGGCGACAGCGCTGCTGTCAATCACGTGGCCGGACTGGAGGTAGCCCACGAACGATGTGATGGCGACGGGGCCGAACGAGCCCTTGTATTGCGCCGACACGTCGAGCGTGTTGCGACGAAGCTGCTGCGCGCCGAAGAACGACGAAGTCTGCGTGCCCGGCGCGTTGCTGGCGGCGTAGGTGTTCGCGGCCTGCGTGTCACCGGTGGACTGGCTCGGCTCCCAAGACACGGCGCCGCTGAAGCCGGCGAAAGCGGGGGAGATGTAGACCAGCTTGTTGGTGGTGTAGAAGGTCGCACCGCGCATCGACATGAAGTTCAACGTCGTGCCGGCGTTGCCGGCCGTCGGAACGTCACCGTTGAAGCCGCCGTTGGCGTCGAAGTCTTCCATCGTGGTGCCGGCGGCCAGACGGGCCAGACCATTGTTCTCGGCGCCGAAGAAGAAGCGGCCGACGGTCGGTGTGCCGACATAACCGTTGTAACGGCGCCAGAATGCCGTGGAGCCGGAGCCCGTGTTGGCCAAACCGCCGGAGTTCTGACGAAGCTCCATCGTCGCGCCGTATTCGAGGCCGTTGGCGGCAACCGCATCGAACTTCGGATACAGACGCAGATACGAGCCGAGCAGGATGCCGCTGTTCTTGGCGGTGGTCGTGCGCGTCAGGGTATCGGTCGCGTAGCTGAGTTCGTTGGTCATCAGGGCGCGCAGGCGCACCGTGATCGTGCCGGGCGCAAGTGTTGCACCGGTGGCGATGCCCGAGTTGAACGAGTCGGTGGTCAGGACGGGCTCAGCAGCCTGGGCGGTCGCCGCCAGGGCCGAAAAACCAGCGATGGCCGTCGCGGCCAGCATGATCTTACGCATTACAATCTCCTCAAGTCGCTGGAACGCTCCAGC
>JANYFG010000105.1 GCA_025362815.1 Rhodospirillales bacterium | reverse complement strand
TGTCCTGTCTCATCTTGCAGGCCGGCGCCCTGTTCGTGTGCGACACCCATATGAACACCGATCCCACCGCCGAGGAGATCGCCGAGATGACGGTGCTGGCCGCCGCCGAGGTGCGCAGTTTTGGACTTGTGCCGAAAGCGGCACTCCTCTCGCATTCCAGCTTCGGCGCCAGCAACTCGCCGTCGGCCCGCAAGATGCGCACCGCTTTGGCGCTGATCCGCGCGCGCGAGCCGGGGCTGGAGATCGACGGTGAGATGCACGCCGACGCGGCGCTGTCCGAAGCCATCCGCGACAAGGCCACGCCCGACAGCCGTCTCGGCGGCACCGCCAACCTGCTGATCATGCCAGGGCTCGACGCCGCCAACATCGCCTTCAACCTGCTCAAAGCCGCCGCCGATGGGCTTCCGGTAGGGCCGTTGCTGCTGGGCATGGAAAAGCCGATCCACGTCGTGGTCCCCAGTGTGACCGCGCGCGGCATCGTCAATGTCAGCGCCGTCGCGGCCCTGGAAGCCCAAACCCGCCGTCATGACGCCCAGGCGGCTGCGGCTGCCGCCGGGTGATCTTCCTGCTGCTCGGCTGCGCGAGCCTGCTGGTGGTCATGGGCGCCCTTGGCATGTTCTCGCGCGCCCAGGTGGCCAATGTGAAGCAGTTCGGCGTCTGGACGGTGGCGATCGGCGGCCTGCTGATGGCGGCCTTGCTGTTCTTCACCGGCCGTGGCGCGCTCGCGATCGGCGCGTTGGTGATGCTGGGCCCGCTGATCTGGAGCTGGATCGGCCTGGCCAAACCCCAGGGCACGCCGAAATCCGGCACCAGGCCGCCGGCGGGGCGCTCGGGGGCGATGAGCCGGGCGGAGGCGATGGAAGTGCTCGGCGTGCCCGCCAATTCCAGCAAGGCGGACATCCAGGCGGCCTATATTCGCCTGATGCAGGCGGCCCATCCGGATCGCGGTGGCTCAGACTGGCTTGCGGCGCGGATCAATCAGGCGCGGGATGTGTTGCTCGGATGAAACGCGCGAAACGGGAGAATATCCGGCTCGCTGTCCATTTATCGTAAATGTTTTTTACCTGATTTTCGTCACACACCGTCTCTGTGGAAACCTCTCGCTGCGTGCTAACTCCCTTCCAGGAACGAAATCGGCGACGCGCGATTGCCAATGGGCAATGGGCAATGGTTCGCCGCCGATGCAAATGAACGTGCCCGCAAGCCGAATGCTGAAGGACCAACACTGTGATCAAGCCGCTCCGCAAGGCCGTCTTTCCCGTTGCCGGACTCGGCACCCGCTTTCTGCCGGCCACCAAGGCCATGGCCAAGGAAATGCTTCCGGTCGTCGACAAACCGTTGATCCAATACGCGGTGGACGAGGCGCGGGCCGCGGGAATCCAGCAATTCTGCATGGTCACCGGCCGCGGTAAAACCGCGATCGTTGAACATTTCGACATCGCCTACGAGCTGGAGGCCACTTTGCGGGGCCGCAGCAAGAACGCCGAACTGGCCATGCTGCGCGAGTTGCAGATGCCGCCCGGCTCGATCAGCACCGTCCGCCAGCAGGAGCCGCTGGGCCTCGGCCACGCCATCTGGTGCGCGCGCGCCTTCATCGGTGAGGACCCCTTCGCGATTCTGCTGCCGGACGATCTCGTGATGTCCGACACGCCCTGCACGCAACAGCTGGCCGACGCCTATAACGAAACCGGCGGCTGCGTGGTGGCCGTGACCGAGGTGCCGCGCGAGCAGACCAACCGCTACGGCATTCTCGATATCGGCACCGATGACGGCCGCCTCGTCGAGGTCAAGGGGCTGGTCGAAAAGCCAAAGCCGGAAGACGCGCCCTCCAACCTGTCGATCATCGGCCGCTACGTGCTCACCTCGGGCGTGATCGAGCATCTGAGCCGCATGGAGCGCGGGGCCGGCAACGAGGTGCAACTGACCGACGCGATGGCCAAGATGATCGGTCAGGTGCCGTTCCACGGGCTTCGCTACGAGGGCCGCCGATTCGACTGCGGCGACAAGATCGGCTTCCTCGAGGCGCAGATCGCGTTCGCGCTCAAGCGCCCCGAGATCGCCCCCGCGGTTCGGGAATTCCTGAAGCAATACTGCTGACACCCGACCGACGGCGCCTGGATCATGATGACGTTAGGTGGCTTTACCTCAAGTCATTAACATGATCGATAAACCAACAAGTTAGAGCGGGATGACTGATCCGATCATCAGTCATCCCGCTCTGGGAAACGACAGAAATGAGCTTCATTCATCACTTCGATGCAACGGTCCTGCGCGAATATGACATTCGCGGAATCGTCGGCAAAACGCTGAACCCGGCGGACGCCTTCGCGATCGGGCGCTGCTTCGGATCGGTGGTCATCCGTGCGGGCGGCAAGACCGTGGCCGTGGGCTATGACGGTCGGGTATCGTCGCCGGATCTGGAGCCGGCGCTGGTGGATGGGCTGAAGGCCAGCGGAATCGACGTGATCCGCGTGGGCCTGGGCCCCACCCCCATGCTGTATTTCGCCTCCACCATCCATAAAACCGACGGCGCCATCATGGTCACCGGCAGCCACAACCCGCCGGATTACAACGGCTTCAAGATGATGCTGGCCCGCAAGCCGTTCTTCGGCACCCAGATCCACGATCTCGGCGTGATGGCGGAAACCGGCAACGTGGCGCCTGAAGCCCAAGGCAGCGACACCACGCTCGACGTCTCCGCTGCCTATATCGACCGCATCGCCCAGGATTGGGACGGCGGTGACCGCAAATTGAACGTGGTGTGGGACAACGGCAACGGGGCCGCCGGTGACATTCTGGTGCGGCTGGTCAAGCGGCTGCCCGGCACCCACACGATTCTGTATCCCGAAATCGACGGTGGTTTCCCCAACCATCATCCCGACCCAACGGTTCCCAAGAACCTGGAGGCGCTGATTGCCGAGGTGCATGCCCGCAAGGCCGATCTCGGCATCGCGTTCGACGGCGACGCCGATCGAATCGGCGCGGTGGACAATGAAGGCGGGATTCTGTTCGGCGACCAGCTTCTGGTGGTGCTGGCGCGCGACGTGCTCCAGACCCATCCCGGCGCCACCATCATCGCCGACGTTAAGGCCAGCCAGGTGCTGTTCGACGAAGTGGCCAAGGCCGGCGGCAATCCGCTGATGTGGAAAACCGGCCACAGCCTGATCAAGGCCAAGATGGCCGAAACCGGCTGCCCGCTGGCCGGCGAGATGTCGGGCCACGTGTTTTTCGCCGACAAATGGTACGGCTTCGACGACGCGCTCTATGCCGGCGTGCGCCTGCTCGGCATCGTGGCAAGGATGGACGCCACATTGGCCGATGTGCGCGCCGCAATGCCGCATGTAATCAACACGCCCGAGCTGCGGTTCAACTGCGACGACCAGCGCAAGTTCACCGTCATCACCGAAGTGGCCGCCCGCCTTGCGGCCGAAGGCGCCAACGTCTCCGAGATCGACGGCGTACGCGTGCTGACCGATGACGGCTGGTGGCTGCTGCGGGCATCCAACACCCAGGCGGTGCTGGTGGCACGCTGCGAAGCCTCGACCGATGAGGGGCTTGAACGGCTGAAGCAGGCATTGGTGGTGCAACTGGCCGCCAGTGGCTTGGAAGCACCGGATTTTTCAGGCGCCAATGCCGGCCACTGATTGAATTCAGCCGTCCGATCATAAAAATGATCGGCAAAACCAAGGCCTCTGGCGTTTCCTTCGGCGGACCGCGACACTGTCCGCCGAAGGAGATTTTCGATGCTGCAAATTCCCCCCGCCCGAATCGGCATGGCCGAACACGAGATCGACACGCCTGCTTTGGTGATCGACCTGGATGCGTTCGAGGCCAATCTCGACATGATGGCCGGCCTGATCGACGCCGCCGGCGTGAAGCTGCGCGCGCACGCCAAAACCCATAAATCCCCGGTGATCGCGCATCTGCAGATGGCTCGCGGCGCCGTGGGGCAATGCGTGCAGAAGGTCGCCGAGGCCGAGATACTGGCCTGGGGCGGCGTGCCCGATATTCTCATCAGCAACGAGGTCGTGGGACCAGACAAGCTGGCACGGCTGGCGGCCCTTGCGCGCATCACCCGCATCGCGGTCTGCGTCGACGACGAAGGCCAGATCGACGCCATTTCAGCAGCGGCCGTGACCGCCGGCGTGACAATTTCAGTGCTTGTCGAAATCGATGTCGGCGCCGGCCGCTGCGGCGTGGCACCGGGTAGTGCCGCGGTGGTGCTGGCCCAACGCATCGCCGCCTCGCCAAACCTGACCTTCGGCGGATTGCAGGCCTATCACGGCAGCGCCCAGCACAAGCGAACCCTGTCCCAACGCATGGCGGCCATTTCAGCCGCCTGCGACGATTCACGGCGCACCGTCGAGCAACTGCGCCAGGTCGGCCTCGCCTGCCCGATCGTGGGCGGCGCCGGCACCGGCACATTCGAGATCGAGGCGGCCTCGGGCGTCTATACCGAAATCCAGGCCGGCAGCTATTGCTTCATGGACGCAGACTACGCGGCCAATCTCGACGTCGACGGCAAGCCAATCAGCCGGTTCCGGCATAGCCTGTTCGTGCTGGCCACGGTGATGAGCGCCGCCCAACCCGGCGTGGCCGTGGTCGATGCCGGGCACAAGGCGGTGGCGATCGACAGCGGCATGCCGCTG
>JANYFG010000046.1 GCA_025362815.1 Rhodospirillales bacterium | reverse complement strand
GGGGCTGGCCTAGATAGCGCGGAAAAGCGTTATCTATCATATGGTTACATCACGTCGCCGTAGCAGGCTTCCGATCAGTATTCAGCATAGCTTGACTGTACAGTTTGTCGCCGGTGTTCCGGCTCGAACGGCGGCTGAGTTGGTCGGTGTCAATCGCCACACGGCGACCTTGTTTTATCATAAGCTCCGCGAGCTGATCGCTGCCAGGCTAGAGGCAGAGGCACCATTCACGGTCGGCGAGATCGAGGTCGACGAGAGCTACTTTGGTGGTGTGCGCAAGGGCAAACGTGGGCGCGGTGCGGCCGGCAAGGTGGCGGTGTTCGGGCTGCTCAAACGCGCAGGGCGGGTCTATGCGACAATGATTCCCGACACCCGTTCAAACACGCTGGTGGGCATCATTCGCGAGCGCACTCAGCCCGATAGTGTTGTATATACAGACGCTTACCGGTCCTACGATGTGCTCGACGTCTCGGAATTCCACCACCAACGGATCAATCACAAGAAGGCTTTCGTCGCGCGGGGCAACCATATCAACGGCATTGAGAACTTCTGGAGCCAGTCCAAACGCCACTTGCGACGCTACAACGGCATCCCCAAGGCCCACTTCCACCTGTTCCTCAAGGAGTGCGAATGGAGATTCAACTATCGCCCGCCCGGTCGGCTGCTGAGCACATTACAGGCCTGGCTGGCGCTTCCGAAAAACGACGCCTGAACTTATGCTGGACCCGTGTGTGGATAAGTGGCCTGCCTGCGCCAGACTCCGGACGGTCGCTCCGGCAGGCCACTTATCCACACAGACCCAGCGTGCTCAACGAAAGGCTGAAAAGCGTTACTTCACCCTTATCTAGGCCAGCCCCAAGTTTTTTGGTTCTTTTGTTCACAAAAGAACGCCTTTCTTACTCCCTCAAAGCATCCTCCACCGCCGCCGCAATCCGCAGCAGCCGCATATCCCCCATCGTCTCGCCCATCAGCATCAACCCCACCGGCGCCTCGCCGATATCCTGGCACGGTATTGAAATCGCGCACCGGTCCAGGAAATTCCCAAGCACCGTGTTGCGCAGCTGCAGCAGGTTCACCCGGTTATACTCCGCCTCGTCATCCAACGACGCGATGGTGGGCGGCAGCAGCGGGCAGGTGGGCATGATCAACGCGTCATAATCCGCCGTCTGCGCGTTCATGCGCGCGATGATCGACGCGCGCGCCGCCAGCGTGTCGAGAAAATCAGCCGCCGACACCCCGATCCCCCGCTCGATCCGCTTGAGAATGCGTGGATCATACCCCGCGCTGCGCGCCAGCATCATCGGCCGATGCCACGCAAAGGATTCCGGCGCGGTGATGCCGCCATGCGCGTTGGCCCCGGCGATCTCGTCCATGGCGGGAAACAGCACGTCCACCATCTTGGCCCCCGCCGCCTCCAGCACGTCCAACGCGTGCAGGAACGCATCGCTGACAGCGGGATCCAGACCGTCGAGCACGATATTGGTCGGCACCGCCAGCCGCAGGCCCGCCAGCGACATCGAAGGCAAGGGTCCACCGGGTGCGGCGCCCGCCATGATCGCATCGATGATGGCGCAGCAGCCCACCGAATTCGCCAGTGGTCCCACTGAATCAAGGCTCGGTGACAACGGCAGCACGCCCGTGATCGGCACCCGCCGCGCGGTCGGCTTGTAGCCCACAATCCCGCACATCGCGGCCGGCACCCGGCAGGAACCGCCGGTGTCCGTGCCCAACGCCGCATAGGCGAACGCATCGCTGATCGACACCGCCGCCCCCGACGAACTGCCTCCCGGAATGCGGCCCGCCACGCCATCCGCGCCCCGGTCCCACGGGCTGCGGGGCGTGCCGTGATGCGGGTTGATGCCCAGGCCGGAAAACGCGAACTCCGTCATGTTGGTCCGGCCGAGCGTGATGAACCCGGCCGCCTCCAACCGCGCCACGGCCGGCGCGGTGGCCTGGCACGGCGCCGCATCACCCAGAATGACCGACCCCGCCTTGGTGACCTCGCCTTTGATGTCGAACAGGTCCTTCACGCTGATCGGGATGCCGGCATAGCGCGAGGGCGCCCGCCCGGCCCGGCGCAGCGCATCCACCGCATCCGCCGAGGCCAGCGCGGTGTCGGTATGCAGCGCCAGGAACACCCGTCCGCCCTCGCCGTGGGGATCGGCGATCCGTTCCAGACAGTCTTCCACCAGGCGGCGCGCGGATGTGGTGCCGGCCGCGAGCGAATCGGCGATCGTTTCAAGTGTGTTCATCCCGGCAGTCTTCCCAACCGCCGCAATCTACGCAAGGTTAGCCCGCGTGCGTGTTCGCGCCCGATCACGACGTTTGGCCGGTCCATCTCGATCGCCCGCAGCGTGCTTTCACATAAGAGGCGACAATGTCCGAGATTCCGCAAAAACCTGTCCTGCTCACCGGCGCATCCGGCGCCCTCGGGCGCCAGTTGACCAAACATCTCGCCGGCCTCGGATGGACGCTGCGCCTGACCGACATCGCCCCGTTCCCCGACCTGATCCCGGCTGGCTGCAGCTTCATTCGCACCGACCTCGCCCATGGCGTGGACGTGCTGCGGCTCGCCGAAGGCTGCGGCACCATCCTGCATTTCGGTGGCATCTCGGTGGAACGCCCGTTCGACGAGATCCTCGGCCCGAACATCGTGGGCCTCTACAACATCTACGAAGCGGCCCGGCGGGAGGGCGCCCGCGTTCTATTCGCCAGCTCCAACCACGCCATCGGCTTTCACGAACGCACCACCCGGCTGGACGACGACTGCGAACTGCGCCCGGACGGCTATTACGGCCTGTCCAAGGCTTACGGCGAGCTGATGGGGCGCATGTACTGGTTCAAGCACGGCGTGGAGAACGTCAACGTGCGCATCGGCAGCTCGCTGCCCGAGCCCGTCGACGCCCGCATGCTGTCCACCTACCTGTCATTCGCCGACCTTTGCCGCCTCTGCGAACGCGCCACCCTCGCGCCCGCCACCGGCAGCTGCGTCATCTGGGGCGCGTCTCACAACGCGCGCAGCTTCTGGGGCGACGACTCCCGCAAAGCGATCGCGTGGGAGCCCATCGACACCGCCGACATCTACACCGGCCAACTCCAGGGCAAGCTCAGCGGCAACGACGTCATCGAACGCTACCAGGGCGGCGCCTACACCGTCATCGACCGCACACGCAAAGACATGCCCTAACGCCGTTATCGTGGAGCCGGGCCGTGCCGCTAAGGCGTGTGCCCGCGCTCCACGAACTGCTCCAGCCAATGGATCGTGTAGTCGCCGGCCTGAAATTCCGGGTCGTCCACAATCCGCTGATGCAACGGGATCGTCGTTTTGATCCCAACCACCGCGAACTCCGCCAGCGCGCGTCGCATCCGCGCGATCGCCTCGGGCCGCGTGGGGGCGTGCACGATCAGCTTGGCCACCAGGCTGTCATAATACGGCGGCACCACGTATCCCGCATACAGCGCGGAATCCACGCGCACGCCCAGGCCGCCTGGCGCGTGAAACACGCTGACCAGGCCCGGCGTCGGCATGAACGTCTCGGGATCCTCGGCCGTCACCCGGCACTCGATCGCGTGCCCTGAGAATGTGATGTCCGCCTGCGTGTAGCCAAGCGCCTGACCCGCCGCGATGCGGATCTGCTCGCGCACCAGATCCACGCCGCAGACCATCTCCGTCACCGGATGCTCCACCTGCAGGCGCGTGTTCATCTCGATGAACGAGAACTGCCCGTCCTGATACAGAAACTCCAGCGTGCCCGCATTGCGGTAGCCGAGCTTCGCCAACCCCGCCGTGACCGTCGCCCCCAGCGCATCGCGCTCGGCCCCTGACAGCACGGGCGAGCCCGCCTCTTCCAGCAGCTTCTGATGGCGCCGCTGCAACGAGCAGTCGCGTTCGCCGAAATGCACCACGTGGCCGTGCGCATCGGCCAGCACCTGCAATTCGATATGCCGCGGCCGATCCAGATATTTCTCGATATAGACGGCATCGTTGCCGAACGCCGTGCGCGCTTCGGTGCGCGCCACACGCCAGGCTTCCTCAATCTCGGAGGCGTCGTGCGCCACCTTCATGCCACGCCCACCACCACCGGCCGCGGCCTTGATCAGCACCGGATACTGAATCCGCTCCGCCACGGCGCGCGCCTCGTCGAGGTCGCGCACCTCCCCGTCCGAGCCCGGCACCAAGGGCACGCCGAGCGAGGCCATGGCGGTCTTGGCGGTGATCTTGTCGCCCATCATGCGGATATGCGCCGAAGACGGCCCGATGAAGGTCAGGCCGTGCGCTTCCACCATTTCGGCGAAATTGGCGTTCTCCGACAGGAACCCATAGCCGGGATGGATCGCATCCGCCCCCGTCACCGCGGCGGCCGACAGGATCGCGGCCATGTTGAGATACGAATCCCGCGCCGAGGGCGGCCCGATGCACACGCTCTCATCGGCCAGCCGCACATGCATCGCCTGCGCATCGGCGGTGGAATGCACCGCCACGGTATGGATGCCGAGCTCGCGACACGCACGCTGGATGCGCAAGGCGATCTCGCCGCGATTGGCGATCAGGATCTTCTGAAACAGGGGAGCGGTCACGCCCGGCTCATTCCACAATCAACAGCGGCTCGCCGTATTCGACGGGCGCGCCGGGACTGATCAGGATACGCGTCACGATGCCGGATTTCGCCGCCTTGATCTGATTGAACGTCTTCATCGCCTCGATCAGCAGCAACGTCTGCCCGGCCGCCACGCTCTGGCCCACCGTGATGAACGGCGCCGCCCCCGGCTCCGGCGCCAGATACGCCACGCCCACCATCGGGCTCAGCACCGCGCCGGGATGTTTCGCGGGGTCTTCCGCCACGGCGGCCGACGCCGCGAGCGGGGCCTGCGCCATCATCACGGGCACCGTCACGGGTGCCTGCATCATCTGGCCCGATGCCACCGGGGCCGGCGCGCGTGCCACGCGGATCCGGCCCTCTTTGCCCTCGATCTCGATCTCGGTAAGCCCGGTATCGGCCAGGATATTGGCCAAGGCGCGCACGGCCTCAGGGTCGAACGACATGCTGCTCACGTGGCTTCCTCCAAAATATCGGCCATCGCCATCAGCGCCAGCCGATAGCCGCCCACGCCAAATCCCGAGATCACGCCCACGGCGGCGCGCGATACCAGGCTGTTGTGACGGAATTCCTCCCGCCGGGCCATGTTGGTGATATGCACCTCCACGACAGGCAACGCCACGCCCAGCAAGGCATCCAGCAGCCCGATCGAGCCGATGTAGCCGGCGGGATTGATGATGATCCCGGCCGACTGCCCCCGGCACTCCTGCACCCACGAGATCAGCTCGCCCTCGGCGTTGGTCTGCCTGAAATCGATCGAAAGCCCCAGCTGCTCGGCCGTCTCGGCACAGATCGCCTCCAGATCATCGAGCGTGGCACGCCCATAGATCTGCGGCTGACGCAGCCCCAGCGTGTTCATGTTCGGACCGTTGAGCACGGCTACGCGCGGCATCGAAGGTGCAGGCATGGTCGGGGCCTAGCATGGCCAAGGGGCGCCATCAACGTTGCGGCCCCGTCCCACCTCGGCCTCTCTCCCAACATCGGTCTCATAACAGCGCCGCCACCCGCGCCCGCAGCGCCGGCAGAACCGTCTCGGCGAACCAGGGATTGCGCATCTCCCACCCCACCGTGCGCCACGACGGATGCGGCAACGGCATGAACCGCGGCAGATGATCCGCGAATGACCGCACACGCGCTGTCATGGCGCCTTTGCCCAGGTAGGCCGCCTGCGCATACCCGCCCACGAGCAAGGTCAGCCGTATCCCCGCCAGCAACGGGATCACCCTTGGATGCCAGGTCGGCGCACACACCGCCATCGGCGGCTTGTCGCCGCCTTTCGGCAAC